>NZ_WWJX01000560.1 GCF_009865215.1 Streptomyces sp. SID3343
GCCGCGGGCGCGCTCGTGTTGGCCGACGTGGCCACCGAGGACGAGGCCCTGGCCGCCGAGGCCGCCGGCGCGGACGCGGTCGCCACCACGCTCGCCGGCTACACCCCCGACCGCGCCCGCACCGAGGGCCCTGACCTGGCCCTGGTCGAGGCGCTGGCCGGTCGGGTGTCCGTGCCGGTGATCGCCGAGGGACGCTACCACCGCCCGGCCGACGCGGCGGCGGCGATCGCGGCCGGCGCGCACGCCGTCGTGGTCGGCACCGCGATCACCGTGCCGGCGTGGATCACCGCGAGGTTTCGCGAGGCCCTTCCGGCGCGGTAGCGGACGAGCGCCGACCCGGCGGAGGTCGTCGCCGCCGATCGGAACGACCGTGGGTCAGGTCCCCGGCAGCCGCACCACATCGGACACCGGTCCGAGGTGGGCGAGCTTGTCGGGGTTGGTCACCGAGTGGATCGCGTGGACCACGCCGTCGGCGATGTCGAGTTCGATCACACTGGCCACGCGTCCTTCGGCGTCGTACGTCACGACCCCCGGCCGGCCGTTGATCCAGGCCGGCCGGAGGGAGAGGCCGAGGATCCGGAACCGGCGGAACCCGCCGACGAGCAGTTGTCCGACGCGCCGGGGTTCGGCCACCGGCTTGCCGATCGCCCGTGCCTTGCCGCCGCCGTCCCCGAGGAAGACCACGTCGGGCGCGAGCATGCCCAACAGGGCGTCCAGGTCGCCGCCTTCGGCCGCGTCGAAGAATCTGCGGGCGAGTTCCTCGCCCTGTGCCCGCGCCGGGGGCGGCGCACTGCCGCGCACCCGCCCGGCGGCGATGCGTTGCCGGGCACGCGTGAAGATCTGCCGACAGTTCGCCTCGGACTTGCCGGTGCTCCTCGCCACGTCCGGATAGCCGTACCCGAACACCTCGCGCAGCATGAACACCGCCCGCTCCACCGGCGACAGGGACTCAAGCAGGACGAGGAACGCCATCGACAGCGAGTCGGCCAACTCGGCGTGCGCGGCCGGTCCCGTGTCGTCGTCGGGCATCACCACCGGTTCGGGCAGCCAGTTGCCGACGTACATCTCCCGCCGCACCCGCGCCGAGCGCAGGTGGTTGATGCCCAACCGCGTCACCGTCGTCGCCAGGTACGCCTTGTGATCGACGATCGTGGTGCCCGCCTGCCGGGCCCGGGTCAGGCCGAGGAACGCGTCCTGCACGAGGTCTTCGGCGTCGCCCACGGACCCGGTCATCCCGTAGGCGATCGAGAACAGCAGCGGCCGGTACTCGGCAGCGTCCGTCTCGTCCGCCGACTGCGACACGGCTTCCCCTTCACCGGCTCGGATATCGCGGCTCATCGCCCTGCCCTCACGCTCGGGGACGCTTCCGCACGCCGTCCGGCAGGGTATCCAAGGCGCCCGGCCGTCGATCGCGCGCACGTGCGGTCGAGCGGCGGGTCGTCCCACGAGGGGTCGGAGTTCGTCATGGCCCTTGAGACACCACACTCCCCCGGGCTGTGACACGGTGTGAGCCGGCTCACAGATGAGCGCCGCACTGTAGAGACGCACGTCACATCCGATTCCGTCACAGCCTGCCGGGCCGTCCTGTCTTGGAGGGGTGACAGACACCAACGGTCAAGGAGTGCACGATGGAAGCTCGACTGAACCTCTTCGCAAGCCCGGTCGCGGCCAAGTTCGCGAAGCACCTCGTCGCGGCGAACAAGGCGCTCATGGAGTCGACGCTGCCGGCCTCGACGCAGGAACTGGTGAAACTGCGCGCCAGTCAGATCAACGGCTGCGGCTTCTGCACCGACATGCACGTCAAGGACGCCGAGCACGCCGGCGAGACCCCGGCGCGCCTCCACCTGGTCGCGGTCTGGCGGGAGGCCACGGTGTTCACCGACGCCGAGCGCGCCGCCCTGGAGCTGACGGAGCAGGGCACCCGCATCGCCGACGCGGCCGGCGGCGTCACGGACGAGGCGTGGGCGAACGCCGCCAAGCACTACGACGACGAGCAACTCGCCGCCCTGGTGTGCGCCATCGCCCTCATCAACGCCTTCAACCGCGGAAACGTCATCATCCGCCAGCCCGCCGGCAACTACTAGTACTTCGTTACGTCTTGCCGGATGTGTCCGTCGGGAGCATAGCCCGCCCAGGCGTGGGCACTTCGCGCGCGGATCGTGTTGGCGTGCGCGGGGCTGGAGGTGCCGCCGATCGTTGCGGTCGCGCGGGATCTGCGGGTCGCCGCCGACACGGTCCGCAAGTGGCGGCGGCGCTTCCTCGTCGACCGGCTGGACGGCCTGGTCGACGAGCCCCGGCCCGGCCGGCCGCCCACCATCGGCGTCGACCGGGTGGAAGCCGTCGTGGTCACGACGTTGGAGAAAATCCCGAGGAACGTCCGGGTTTCGCTGCGCGGCGGCGAGAGCGGGACCACCTCCCGCCCGACGAACGCGCGCACCGTGTCCCGGTTCCACCCGAAGCCGGCACACACGCGAGCACCACGCCGCCGCACCGGCCCAGTAGCACTGTCGTATGATCTGGGCCACGCCTCGGGAACGCGCGAGAGGCGGCCGGACAGTCGAAGGGCGTGGCAATCAACTCGAGAGTCTGGGTGCGGGCCGGCGGCCCACGTGCCTTAGACGAGCCGTTCACCGAACAGGCCGGATCCGGTGACAACCACGCCGGCCGCACGACCGGCGACCGGGTGGTGGCGGCTGCGGCCGCCGTGGCGCCGAACCGCTATCAGGACGACGTGCACGGGACCCTGACACAGGAGGTCTCCACCGCCGGCCCGCGCTACCTCGTCCAAGACGTCGCGACGGGGGCTGAAGGCACGTGAGTACCGGCGATACAGGGCGCGCGGGCGTGCGTTCGCCTCTCCCTCGAAGCACCGGCACCACCAAGTCCCGGGGCGGCGCGCGAGCACGCGGCGGGGTCCGCCGCGCCGACCTCGTCGCCATGCTCATACCTACCGCGATCCTCGCCGCACTCGGTTGGCATCAGCGGTGGATGACCGACGACGGGCTGATCTTCACGCGCGTCGTCCGGCAGATAGCCGAGGGCCACGGCCCCGTCTACAGCGTCGGCGAACGCGCCGAGACCTCGACGAGCACCGCTTGGCAGTGGCTGCTCGTCGCGGCGCACTACGCCGGCCCATTCTCGGACGCGGAGAACGCCGTTTACCTCGGGCTGGCGCTCTCGGTCGCGGGATTCTGGGTGGGCACGAACGCCACACGGCGCGTCTTTCGGGGCCTCGGGGTCGAACGACTCCTGGTCCCCGCCGGGGCATTGGTCTTCGTCGTGATCCCGCCGGTCTGGGATTTCCTGACCGCCGGAATGGAGACTGGGCTGATCCTGCTCTGGATCGGCACATCGTGGGTGCTGCTGGTGACCGCGTGGGAGCGACCGGCGGGCGCGGTCGCCGCGCGGCGACTCCTGCCGAGCGCCCTGTACTTCGGGCTGGGGCCGTTGATCAGGCCCGACCTCGGGATCACCACCGTGGCGTTCCTGGTGGCGCTCGCCGCATTGGCGCGGTCGACGTGGTGGCAGTGCGCCGCGATGACAGGGGTCGCCGCGGCCCTGCCCGCCGCGTACGAGGTCTTCCGCATGGGCTACTACGGGCAGCTCCTCCCCATGCCCGCCGTGACGAAGGAGGCCGGGGAGTCACAGTGGGAGCGCGGCTGGGACTACGTCACCGACTTCAACCGGCCCTACCAACTGTGGATCCCACTGCTGCTCCTGGCCGGGACGGCCGGGCTCCTGCTGCGCGTACGCGTGCCCGACCGGCGAACCCGCGTGGTCGTCGCCACCCCGGTCGCGGCCGCGCTCATGCAAATCGGGTATCTGGTAAAGGTCGGCGGCGACTTCATGCACGGTCGGTTGTGGGTGCCGCTGCTCTTCCTGCTCCTGCTGCCGCTGCTGCTCGTGCCGTTCCACCGATCGGCGGCATTCGTCGTCTCCGCCGTCCTGGTCTGGTCGCTCGTGTGCGCGGTGGCGCTGCGGCCGGGCGGCGGGGCGACGACGAAGCCGGCGGTCCGGGCCGCCAACACGATGAACCAGGTGTGGAACGAGCGGGGCGTGACGACGCGCGCCACCGGTGAACACAACCCGGTCACCGCGTCGGCGCACATCGCGTACAACGAACAGATGTACGCGCTACTGCTGCGGGCGCGGGCCGACGGGCGGCGCGTCCTGATGCTAGACCCGCGCTACGGCGCCGTGTTCGGTCTGCCACCGGACTACGCGCTGCCGCTTCGGGCCGACGTGGACACCAGCGCGGTGCTGGTCATCGGCAAACTGGGCGCGGGCGGCGCGATGATGCCGCTCGACGGCCTTCTCGCCGACGTCTGGGGGCTGTCGAGCACGCTGGGGGCGCACCTGGAGCAGACCAACTTCACGGCGTCAGGACATCAGAAGCTGCTCGCCCCGGCGTGGAATATCGCCCTGTACGTCGACCCGACCGCATTCGCGAACGTACCGCCGAGCCTGGCCTCCCAGGAGCAGATCAACGCGGCTCACCGCACGCTGAACTGCGGCGCGGTGAAGGAACTCCTCGACTCGGTGACCGAACCGATGACGTTCGGGCGCTTCTGGAAAAACCTGACGGGCACGTACGACCGGACAGCGCTCCGGATCCCGGCCGATCCCGTGCGGGCCGAACACAAGTTCTGCGACTAGTAGGACTCCGTTGGGTCGGGATGGGTTTGGCGAGTCTGGGGGTGTTGGTTGGAAGTGGTCTGTGGCAGGTGTGGCAGGTTCCCGTCCAACAGTTCGGGAGGTCCTGGATCGCGTCGACGACCTGGTAGAGCGTCAGGCCGGTACGGGTACTTTTGGGGAGAGCCGTTGCTCGGTCAGGAAGGCGTGGGCGGCGGTGACCAGGGTGACGTGGTGATGCCACCCCGCCCAGGAACGGCCCTCGAAATGGTCCAGCCCCAGGGCGTGTTTCATCTCCCGGTAGTCGTGCTCGATCCGCCACCGGATCTTCGCCAACCGCACGACCT
This sequence comes from Streptomyces sp. SID3343, assembly GCF_009865215.1. Lineage (GTDB taxonomy): Bacteria > Actinomycetota > Actinomycetes > Streptomycetales > Streptomycetaceae > Embleya. The sequence continues at coordinate 4,980 of NZ_WWJX01000560.1, forward strand.
CCGTCGTCGACGTCCGGCCGGGGAGGTCGAACAGCCGGTAGTCGGTGGGGTGTTCGGCCCTCTCCGGCCACTCGACCAACAACCCGGCCTCGGGCAGGACACCGTCCCACGACCCGCGTTCGGCCAGGGCCGCCTCCCGGGTCGGACGCCGCACCGCCTTCCCCGCCGGCCGCACCCGCAACCGCAGGAACCGCGAACGCATGGCCCCGCGCGAACCCCGCCGCCAGGTCACCTCGGAGAAAGCCGCCCGGCCGATCCCGCCCACGAGATCGGCCGCGCTCACCACCGGTTCCCGATACCCCGCGGCCGGACGACACCCGGTCCCCGCCCACACGGGTGTCAGGGGGGTCGCCGCGGCGGGGCGCACGGCCGTACCGGACCGGATCGCGACCACGAAGGGCAGACCACGGTCGGCCAGTCCCGCGCGAAACAGGGCGTTGTTCCCGTGACCCGCGTCCGCCACCACCGCGGGCGGTCTCATCCGCCGGGTGGCGGCCTCGTCCAGGACGTCGAGCGCGAGCCGCCACTTCTCCCGGTGGCGCACCGCGTCCGGGATCCGTGTCCGCGCGCGCCGGTACGCGTCCGTGTCCCACTCGTCGGGCAGGAACAATCGCCACCCGATCGGGCACGAGGCGATGTCGGAGACGGCGTGCACGCTCACCGCGACCTGGCAGTTCGCCTGTTTCCCCAACGCGCCGCAGTACTGGTGGGCGACCGCGACCGACATGCGCCCGTCCTTGGGGGACGACACGTCGTCGATCGCCCACGCGAGCGGCTCGACCCTCGACAGCAGACGCTCCGCGATCCGCCGCCGCACCGGCACCGGATCCCACGTCGACGCGCTCACGAACTGCTGCAGGTTCTGCCCGTTGCCGTCCGGCAACCGCGACGCCATCGCCTCGACCGACTTGCGCCCGCCGTCCAACATCAACCCACCCAGGTAACACTCACCCTTCTCCCGCTGATCTTGACGCGGCACCGACGCGAACACGTCCGCCACGAACCCCGCCAACTCCGCCCGCAGGCCCCGAACCTGCCCCATGTCCACACCCACAACATGCTCCCGACGGACACATCCGACAAGACGTAACGAAGTACTACTACCGGCCCGGCCAACTCCACTGATCGGCGGCCGCCCGCCCCGGGTACCGCTCACGCGGCCCGGGGCGGGCGGCCGGTGGACAGTGACACCAGGACACAAGGCCGGCTCGGTACGCGCGGCTCACCCCAACGGGCCATCGCCGCCCACCCGTTGTGGTGATTCGCGGCGTTGTCGGCACGTCGCGCGTCGGGCGCACCGCTAGGTTTTTCGGCGATCGCCCGGGTATCGGGGAGCCTCCCCGTTCGACGGTGATCGGGTCCGAATTCCCCGCGCCCGGAGGCAAGGCACTGTGCGCACCGTCGGTTCGTCCGATGCCGGTCGGTCGCCCGGTGGGCCGCCGTCCCGACGTCGGTTCCTGCAGGGCGCCGGCGTCGTCGCGCTGGTCGGGGTGTCGGCGGGCCATGCGGTCGTCCTCGCCGATGCGGCGGAGGGCGGCTCGCTCTCGTTCACGGCCGCGACCAACGGGGCGGCGACCGTGCACCCCGCCGGCGGCGAACTGGTCGCGGAAGTACAGAACGTCCTGTGGTCCGTCCCCCTGAGCGGCGGTCCGGCCCGGGCCCTGACCACTCCCGATTTGGAACCCACCAGGCCGACGTTCTCGCCGGACGGTCGGCTGCTCGCGTTCGCCGCGTATCGCGGGGGCGGCTTCCATCTGTGGACGATGGGCCCAGACGGATCCGGCCTGCGGCAGCTCACCGACGGTCCATGGGACGACCGAAGCCCGGCATGGTCCCCCGACGGCACCCAACTGGCCTTCGCCTCCGAGCGCGGCGGCGATCCGGTGACGGGCAGCCCGTATCGCGTCTGGACCGTGGACCCACGCAGCGGCGCGCTGACCCGCGTCAGCGGGCTGCCGCACCAGGAGGGGCCGCCCGAGAACGGTGCGTGGGAGGACTTCGATCCGACGTGGTCGCCGCGCGGCGACCGGATCCTGTTCGTCCGCGCCGACGCCGGCGGTTCCGCGCCGGCGGCGAGATCGATCGTCTCCGTCCGCGCCGACGGCGTCGGCCCGGTGACCGTCGAGCACACCGACCCGGTGGCGAACGCGCAAATCGTGGCGCCGGCGATATCGCCCCTGGGGCGTCTCGCGTACGTCCGCACGACGGGAACGGCCGCCCACGAGGCGGGCAGCGCGTCGTGCACGTTGGTCGTCGACGGCAAGTCCGTACCGATCGAGGGCGACCTGCTCCCGGTGCCGCCCCGCTGGACGCCGGACGAGGAACTGCTGCTGAACGTCGACGGACAGTTCCGCATCGTGTCGCCCGACGCTCCGACGACGGGGCGCCGCATCCCGTTTCTGGCCACGCTGCCGCTCGACCGACCCCGATACCGGGCCAAGCGGCACGAGTTCGACGCACCGCGCGCCCGCCCCGTGCGCGGCATCCATCTGCCCGCGCTCTCGCCCGACGGCGACCGGGTGGTGTTCGCGGCCCTCAACGCGCTGTGGATCGCCTCGACCTCGGGCGGCGCCGCGCCGCGCCGCATCGTCTCCGCCCAACCGACCCGCTACGTCATGGCACCCACGTGGACGAGCGACGGACGCGGCGTGGTGTTCGCCGACGACCGCGACGGCCTGTTCGCGATTCGACGCCTGGATCCGGAATCCGGGCGGGAGACCGTACTGGCCTCCGGCGGCCGGGTACATCCGGCGCTGTCGCCCGACGGCACCCGGCTGGCGAGCCAGGACATGGCGGGCAACCTCGTCCTGACCGACCTGGCGAACGGAACCGAACGCATCCTCGCCGCGCCGCTCGCCGGCGGCGGGCTCCCCGGCAGGCCGAGTTGGTCGCCGGACGGTCGCCGGATCGCGCTGTGCGAACGCAACCGTCTCAATCGCCGCTTCCGCGAGGGCTACAACCTCGTCCGCGTCCTGGACACTGGCCCGGCCCGAGACGGCGTGGGCACCGACTCCGCCGGCCCCGAACAACCAAGCGCCGACCGGCTGTACGCGGTCGCGCCGCACACCTCGATCTCGGACCGCTACGACTCGGGGCCGGTCTGGTCCCCCGACGGCCGATCGATGGCCGTGATCGTCGAGTCCGCACTGTGCCTGCTGCCGGTACGCCCCGACGGGTCCCCGGACGGCGAACTACGGCACCTGACCACCGAATCCGCCGACCACCCGTCGTGGGCCCGCGACACCGGGCAGTTGCTCTACCTGTCCGCCGGACGGTTGCGGCTGCTCGACGCCCCTGCGGCGACGGGCCGCGCCCGCACCGTGCGCGTACCGCTGGACCACCGGCCGCCGACCCCGGCCGACCTCGTCGTGCACGCCGGCCGGTTGTGGGACGGCACCGGCGAGGCCGTTCGCGACGACGTCGACGTGGTGGTACGCGGCGGACGTGTCGCCGCGATCGAGCCGCACCGGGCCCGCCGCCCCGCCGTCCGCAGTCTGGACGCGTCCCAGCGCACCGTCCTCCCGGGGCTGTGGGACTCGCACACCCACCCGTGGCAGTCCACCTACGGCGGCCGGCAGACCACCACCCAGCTCGCCTACGGCATCACCACGGCGGTGTCCCTCGGCGGCTTCGCCTACGAACAGGCGCGCCTGAAGGAGGCCGTCGCGGCCGGCGAACTCGCCGGGCCCCGACTGCTGAGCACCGGGGAACTCCTGGACGGCGCCCGGGTGGCCTACAGCATGGGACGCGCCCACCGCACCCGAGCCGGGCTCGCCCGGTCGCTGTCCCGAGCGGCCGCCCTGGACTGGGACGTCGTCAAGACCTACGTCCGCGCGCCCGGCTGGCTGATGGCCGAGGCCGCCCGATACGCGCACGAGGAACTCGGGGTGCGGGTCGGAAGTCACCTGTGCTCGCCCGGCGTCAACCTGGGGCACGACCTGACGACCCACCTCCAGGCGACCCAGCGCGTCGAGTTCGGCCGCGCCGTCTCCGCGACCGGCCACGCGTATCAGGACGTCGAGGAGATCTACACCGCCACGAACTTCTCGCTGATCGCCACCCCGTTCACCGCCCTGGCCCTGCTCGGAGCCGATCCCGCCCTGGCCGAGGACGAACGAGTCACCGTACTGATGCCGCCGTGGGACCGCGACACGGTTCGGACCCTCGCCGCTCAACCGCCGACCGACGCCCGCCTGGCGGCTTTGGACACCGAAATCGCGATCTATCGGCGGGTGTTGCACGGCGGTGGCCTGGTCGCGCTCGGCACCGACGCGCCGCTGGTCCCGGTCGGCCTCCAGCTGCACCTGGGGCTGCGCGCGCTGCACGACGGCGGCCTGTCGGCGGCCCAGACCCTGCGCACGGCAACGGTACTGCCGGCCCGCCTCTTCGGCGTCGAGCGCGACCTGGGCACCCTGGAACCGGGAAAGCTCGCCGATGTCACGATCGTGGACGGCGACCCGTTCACCGACTTCGACACGACGGCGCGGACCGTCGCGGTGCTGTGCGGCGGCACCCTGCACGAACAGCCGGACTTGATCCGGGCGTTCGCCCCGGGAACGCCCAAGGCTTCTGCCGACGCCCCGCTCGCCCGGCCGTCGACGTAGCAGCCCTGGTCGATACAGCGAGCCGCTACGCCCCTGCCCGGAGTTGGGCGCCACCGACAGCGCCGCGCGGCCGGGTCCCTCCCCACCCCGAACCTCGAAATTGCAGGGGAGGTCCAACACCCGGGCCCGGTGCTAGCGTCACAACGGTGACCATCGACATCCGCGCGATCCCGGGCGCAGACGTGGAACAGGCACTGGCGCTCACCGAGTTGGCCTTTCACTCGAAGGAGTCGGAGGACGAGCGCGAGCGCAACCACAAGGTGCTGGCGACGTGCGAGCGGATCGGGGCCTACGACGGTGACACGCTTGTCGGCATGGTCGCCGCGCACCGGTTCGAGGTGTCCGTGCCCGGCGGCGATCTGCCGTGTGCCGGGCTCGACTTCGTGGTCGTCGCACCCACGCACCGCAGGCGCGGGGTGTTGTCGCGCATGCTCGACGAGCAGTGGCGCCGGTGTGCCGCGGCCGGGCAGGTGCTGTCCTGTCTGTGGTCGTCGGAGAGCGCGATCTACGGTCGCTTCGGCTACGGGCCGGCGACCGAGGGCTACGGCGTCGAGATCGATTCCGCGCGCCCGCTCGCGCTGCGGATCGATCCCGACCCGCGTCCGCTGCGGCTGCTCGACCCGGCGCGGGCGGCCGCCGTACTGGGGCCCACTTACGCCGCGCAGCGCTCGCGGCGCGCCGGTCGGATCGCCCGCGACGACGACTGGTGGTCCGCGCACGTGCTGCCCGACGACGAGGACGAGGGACCGATCCGTGTCGTGGTGCTCGGGGAACCGGGCGCCGCACCGGGCGGATACGCCGTCTACCGGGCGGAGGCCGGCGACGACGTGACGCGGGCGCCGGGTGTGATCGAGGTGTCCGAATTGGAGGCCGACGACGCCGCGGCGGCTGCCGCGCTGTGGGCCTACCTCGCCTCGATCGACCTCACGAGCAAGGTGGTGGCCTGGGTGCGGCCGCCGGACGACCCGCTGCTGTCCTTCGCGGCCGACCGCGACCAGGTGCGAGTCACCCGGCAGTTCCCCGCGTTGTGGCTGCGTCTGGTGGACGTGGGCGCCGCCTTGACGGCCCGGTCCTGGGCCGCACCCGTCGACGTCGTTCTCGACGTCCGGGACGGTGTCCTGCCCGCCAACCACGGGCGCTTCCACCTCACCGCCGGCCCGGACGGCGCGACCTACGAGGCGACCGAGGCCCCACCGGACCTCACCGTGGACGTACGCGAGTTGGCCACCTGCTACCTCGGCGGCACCCCGCTGGGCCGGCTCGTGGCGGCCGGCCTGGTCACGGAGCGGACGCCGGGCGCGGCGGACCGGCTCGACGCTGCGCTGCGGACACCGTTGTTGCCGTACGCGCACGAGGACTACTGACGGCCTCGGCCCGGCGAGCCGAACGGCCGGCAGGCCGCGGACGGGAGGTCCGCGGCCTGCCGGCCGGGTGGTTCGGTACCGAGCGTTCGACCAGCGCTGTCACAAAGAAGCACCCGCGTTGCTACCAGGCGTCCTTGCCTGTCGCCCGCGCGGCCGCGGAGGTCTTCCCCCGCCGGCGGGCCCCGAGCAGCGGGACGATGTTGAGCAGGAGGCCCACGATCGCGACCCCGGTGACGAGGTTGGCGCCCGGACGGTAGACGCCGAAGTCGGTGTCGCCGGCGGTGGCGCCCGTGGTGAGGGCGGTCACGACGGCGAGCACGAGCGCCGCGCCGACTTGGCCCGAGGTCTGCACCAGGCCGGAGGCCAGGCCCTGTTCGGAGTCGTCGATGCCCTCGGTGGCCTGGGACATGATCGAGCTGAAGCCGAACGCGAACCCGCCGCCGAGGAGCAGCATGGTGGGCAATATGGAGAAGGCGTAGTCGGGCGTGCCCCCCGCGGTGGCCAGGAACCACACGTAGCCCAGGCTCATCGATGCCATCGACGCGATCAGCAGCGGCGCCGTGCCGTAGCGGTTGATCAGGCGTCCGGTGAACGGCGAGCCGAAGGCCACGACCAGGCCGGCCGGCAGCAGGGCCATCGCCATCCGCAGCGCGGACCACCCCAGTCCGTCCTGGAGGTACAGGGTCATCATGAACTGGAAGCTCATGTAGGAGCCCATGAGCCCGACGATGCTCAGGTTGGCGCGCACCACCGTGCCGATGCGCAGGATGCCGAACCGCACGAGCGGGTGTGCGATCCGCTTCTCGACGAACACGAAGACGGTGAGCAGGACCACCGCCAGCACGACGGAGGCGAGGGTCAGCGGTGCGGTCCACCCGCGTTCGGGCGCCGAGACGACGGTGTAGACGGCGAGGAGCATGCCGCCGCTGAGGGTGACGGCCCCCACGAGGTCGTGGCCGCCGGAGTCCGCGCGGCGATCACGCGGGATCAGGAACCAGCCGGCGACCAGGGCGAGGATCGCGAGCGGTACGGGGGTGAGGAACGTCCAGCGCCAGCCGAACTCGGTGAGCAGCCCGCCCAGGATCAGGCCGGACGAGTAGCCGCTGGCCCCGAAGACGGAGAACACGGACAGCGCTCGGTTGCGCGCCGGCCCCTCGGGAAACGTGGTCGTCAGGATGGACAGTGCGGTCGGCGCGGTGAAGGCGGCGGCCAGGCCCTTGACGAAGCGGCTGGCGATGAGCAGCCCGCCGCTGTCCACGAGGCCGCCGAGCAGGGAGGCCGCGGCGAACACCGCGAGGGCGATGAGGAAGACCCGACGCCGTCCGAGGAGGTCGGCGGTCCGGCCGCCGAGCATCATCAGGCCGCCGTATCCGAGGACGTAGCCGTTGACGATCCATTGGAGCGAGGTCGCCGACAGGCCGAGTTCGTGGCCGATCGACGGCAGCGCGACGCCGACCATCGAGACGTCCAGGCCGTCGAGGAAGAGCACGAGGCACAGCACGGCGAGGACGCCCCAGAGCCTGGGTGTCCAGGCGGGGGCGAGCGTTGTTCGGGCGGTGGAGGCGGGCGGGGCGACCGACGACTCGGGAGAGGACGGTCCCGCGTAGGTCTCGACTGTTGGGGCCATGGCGACGAACATATATGCACGCACATTGAATGTCCACGCATAAAATGTGAGTGCAATAAATTTGCTTGCATGTTATGGGCGGTGGCGTTACCGTGACGCGATGGAAACCGAGGAACCGCTGGTCGAGAGTTGGCGCCACCTGTTGTCGCGATACAGCCTGGTCGCCCACGAACTCGATCGCGCCCTCCAGGCCGGGCACGGCCTGGCCATGAGCGACTACGAGGTGCTCGACCGCCTGGTCGCCGCCGACGGCTGCAAGTCCCGCATCCACGACCTCGTCGGCGACCTGCACCTGAGCCAGAGCGCGTCGTCGCGCGCCGTCGCCCGGCTGGAGAAGTGCGGATTCGTCGAACGCGCGATGTGCGACACCGACCGGCGCGGCGTCTTCGTCACCGCCACCGACGCCGGCCGCGCGCTGCACGCCCAGGCCCGCCGTACCCAAGTCGCGGTCCTGAAGGAGCACTTGGCCTGACGGCCGGGCGAGACGGCCCGCCACAGCCGGCCCCGTCGAGATCCCGTTCGCCCTGCGCCCGTCCGGACCCGCCCTGCGCCCGTCCGGACCCGCCGCGTGCCCGCCC
>NZ_WWJX01000561.1 GCF_009865215.1 Streptomyces sp. SID3343
GATCGTCGCGGCCGGCGGCCGGGCTCTGGCGATCGGCGCCGACGTCACCGTCGGCGAGCAGGTCGATCGGGCCGTCGCCCGGATCGCGGACGAGTTGGGCGCGCCCACCGTGCTCGTCAACAACGCCGGCGTGATCCGCGACAACCTGCTGTTCAAGATGTCCGACGGCGACTGGGACACGGTCATCGACGTTCACCTGCGCGGCGCGTTCCTGATGTGCCGCGCCGTGCAGGCGCACATGACCGCCGCCGGGTGGGGGCGGATCGTCAACCTGTCGAGTTCGTCGGCGCTGGGCAACCGCGGCCAGGCGAACTACTCCGCGGCCAAGGCCGGGCTCCAGGGCTTCACCAAGACGCTCGCGTTCGAGCTGGGCAAGTTCGGCGTGACCGCCAACGCCGTCGCGCCCGGCTTCATCGTCACCGACATGACCGCGGCCACCGCGGCCCGGGTCGGGATGGGCTTCAAGGAGTTCCAGGAAGCCGCCGCCGGACAGATCCCGGTTCGCCGCGTCGGCCGGCCCGAGGACGTCGCGAACACCATCGCGTTTCTCACCGGCGAGGACTCCGGCTTCGTGTCCGGACAGGTGATCTACGTCGCGGGAGGCCCGCTGTGCTGAAGGACGACGCCGAGTCGCGGCACGAAGCGCCGAACATCACCGCGGCCCAACTCGACGAACGCGTCACCGCGTTCCTCGCCGCCCACCCCGACACCTCCGACGAGATCGGTTACCTGCGGGCACGCTTCGACGCGGGCCTGGCATGGGTGCACTACCCGGTCGGTCTCGGTGGTCTGGACGCGCCGCGTTCGTCCCAGCGGGCCGTCGACGCGCGGTTCGTCGCCGCGGGCGCCCCGACCAACGACCCGGGCCGGATCGGCATCGGCCTCGGCATGGCCGCCCCGACCGTGCTCGCGTACGGCACCGCCGAGCAACGCGCGCGCTGGCTGCGTCCGTTGTGGACCGGCGAGGAGGTGTGGTGCCAGCTGTTCAGCGAGCCCGGCGCCGGATCCGACCTCGCGGCACTCGGCACCCGCGCGGTGCGCGACGGCGACGCGTGGGTGGTCGACGGCCAGAAGGTGTGGACCTCGATGGCCCACGAGGCCCGCTGGGCGATCCTGGTCACCCGCACCCACCCCGACCTGCCCAAACACCGCGGCATGACGTACTTCGTGTGCGACATGACCGCACCGGGCGTGGAAGTTCGACCGCTGCGCCAGGCCACCGGCGAGGCCGAGTTCAACGAGGTCTTCCTGACCGGCGTCCGGATCCCCGACGCGCACCGCCTCGGCGAGATCGGCGACGGCTGGAGCGTCGCGCGCACCACCTTGATGAACGAACGCGTCGCGATCGGCGGCGCCTCGGAGCCGCGCGAAGGCGGCATGATCGGCATCGTCGCCGACACCTGGCGTGCCCACCCCGAACTGCGCACCGCCGGCCTGCACGACCGCCTCCTGCGACTGTGGGTCGAGGCCGAGGCGGCCAGACTCACCACCGAGCGGCTGCGCCTGCAACTCGCCGCCGGCGACCCCGGCCCCGAGGGCTCCGGCGCCAAACTCACCTACGCGCGCCTGAACCAGGAGATCTCCGGCCTGGAGCTCGACCTGCTCGCCGAACAGGGCCTGCGTCACGACGAGTGGACCATGCGCCGCCCGGCCTCGGTGGACTTCACCACCCGCTCCCCCGGCTACCGCTACCTGCGCGCCAAGGGCAACTCGATCGAGGGCGGCACCTCCGAAATCCTGCTCAACGTCATCGCCGAACGCGTCCTGGGCCTACCCCCCGAACCCCGCGTCGACAAGGACACCGCGTGGAAGGACCTCCCCCGATGACCCCGAGCACGAGCACGGTCGAATCCCCCACCGCACACCTGGCGTACACCGCCGACGAGGACGATCTCCGCAGCGGACTCCGGGACTTGCTGACCGATCGGGTCGCCCTCCCGGCTCTGCTCGCACGCATCGAGACCACCGAGCCGTACGACCCGAAGCTGTGGCGCGTCCTCGCCGAACAGATCGGCGTCACCGGCCTCGCCATCGCCGAGGAACACGGGGGAAGCGGCGCGACCTGGCGCGAAACCGCGTTGGTCATGGAGGAGTTGGGCCGCGCGGTCGCCCCCACCCCGTTCCTGGGCAGCGCCGTCCTGGCCACCGCCGCGCTCGGGCACTGCGGCGCCCACGACCTGCTCACCGAACTCGCCGGCGGACACCGCACCGCGACCCTCGCGGTGTCCTTCGCCACCGCCCCCGGCACACAACCCCCTTACGACGTGCGGGCGGACACCGACGACACCCTGACCGGCACCGTCACCTCGGTCGTCGACGCCGGCTCCGCAGACCTGATCGTGGTAGCGGCCACCACGCCCCAAGGGCCCACCCTGTACACGGTCGACCCGACGCACGAAGGCGTCCACCGGCAGTCGGTGACCTCACTCGACCTGACCCGCCCCCTCACCGACCTCACCCTGACCGCCGCCCCGGGCCGCCCGATCGCACGCGGCGACGCCGCCGAGGCAGCCGTCGCGGCCGCGATCACCACCGGCGCCGCCCTGTTGGCCTCCGAGCAACTCGGCCTCGCCGAGTACTGCCTCGAAAGCACCGTCGCCTACCTGAAGACCCGTAACCAGTTCGGCCGCCCGGTCGGCTCCTTTCAAGGGCCCAAGCACCGACTCGCCGCGCTGTGGGTCTCGATCACCCAGGCCCGCGCGGTCGCGCGTTACGCCGCCGCGTGTGTGGCCGTCGACGACCCCGACACCGCCGTCGCGGTCGCGGTCGCCCAGGCCCACTGCTCCGACATCGCCGTCCACGCCGCCGAGGAATGCGTCCAACTCCACGGCGGCATCGGCTTCACCTGGGAACACCACGCCCACCTCTACCTCAAACGCGCCAAAGCCGATGCCCTCGCCTTCGGCACCCCGGATCGACACCGCGCCGCGTTGGCCGAACTCGTGGACCTCGCACCGTAGTCCGGCCTCGACGGGTACTCCCGCCGCACGCGGTCGACCCGTCTCGCACCGCAGGTCGCCCCTCACCCCCGTCTCCCGTGGACCGACCACACCCCGCTGTCCCGCCTCCCCTCGCCTCGCCTCGCACCACCGGACCGCACTGCACCACCTGGCACCGCACCGCACCGCCCCGCCTTGCCTCGCAGGTCCCCCGCCCACTCCCGCCGAGGAGCATCATGCGCGTCTTCGAAAACGTCACCGAGGTGTTCGCCGCCAAGGGTGAGCCGCTCGGTACGAGCGAATGGCTCACCGTCACCCAGGACCGGATCGACACGTTCGCCGACGCGACCGGCGACCACCAGTGGATCCACGTGGACGCCGAGCGGGCCAAGGACGGCCCGTTCGGCACCACCATCGCGCACGGATACCTGACCCTGTCGCTGATCCCGGTCCTCGCGGCCGACCTGTTCACCGTGCGCGGCGTGCGAATGGGCGTGAACTACGGGACGGAAAAGGTCCGTTTCCCGGCGCCGGTGCCGGCCGATGCGCGGGTACGGGACACGGCCGTGTTGATCGACGTCGTGGAGACCGCGGCAGGCGTGCGCCTGACGGTGCGTCACACGATCGAGATCGAGGGCTCCGCGAAGCCCGCGTGCGTCGCCGACACGCTCTCGCTGATCGTCCCGTAGCCACATCGGGCCGATGGCCCGATGAGCCCTCCCCCGCCCCTGCTCCAGCGGCCACGATCACCCGACCAGGAAGGCACCCGAGTGAGCTTCAACCTCGCGACCATGCTGCGCGAGTCCCGCCTCGCGACCCCGGCCGCGACCTGCCTCGTCCACGGCGAACGATCGATCTCCTTCGAGGAGATCGACGAAAGCAGCACGCGCTTCGCCCGCGGACTGCGCTCGCGCGGCCTCGGGCCCGGGGACGTGCTGGCCCTGTCACTGCCCAACGTGCCCGAGTTCGTGGTCGCCTACTTCGGCGCGCTCAAGGCCGGAGTGGCGGTCATGCCGCTCAACCCGCTGCTCAAGGCGCCGGAGATCGAGTTCCACCTGGCCGACTCGGGGGCGCGCCTGCTGATCGCGTTCGACGTCTTCGCGGCCGAGGCGCTGGGCGCCGCCGCCGCCGTGCCCGGCACGGTCGTGTACGCCGTCACCATGATGGGCGGAGCCGAAGTCCCGGACGGCACGCGCCCGTTCGGCGAGCTGGTATCGCAGGAGCCGCCCGGTCGGGCGGAACTGATTCGCGGCGACATCGAGCCGATGGCGGGCGACGACACGGCCGTGCTGCTGTACACGAGCGGCACCACCGGCCGGCCCAAGGGCGCCGAACTGACGCACTTCCAGCTCTATATGAACTGCACTCTCGCCGGCGACCTGTTCGACCTTCTCCCGGGCGACATAACCCTCGGCGCGTTGCCACTGTTCCATGTGTACGGCCTGTCCAGCGTGCTCAACGTCGCGGTGCGCTACGGCGGGACGGTCACGCGCGATCTGGTCGAGCGCGGCCTGCGCGTCGAAGCGCAGCATCAGCGATACCGTCCCGCCGTAGCGCACCGCGACGTTGAGCACGCTGGACAGGCCGTACACATGGAACAGTGGCAACGCGCCGAGGGTTATGTCGCCCGGGAGAAGGTCGAACAGGTCGCCGGCGAGAGTGCAGTTCATATAGAGCTGGAAGTGCGTCAGTTCGGCGCCCTTGGGCCGGCCGGTGGTGCCGCTCGTGTACAGCAGCACGGCCGTG
>NZ_WWJX01000562.1 GCF_009865215.1 Streptomyces sp. SID3343
GGGGTGCGGAGCGCGGGCAAGTGGGCCGCGGTGGCGGGGGCGGCGGCCGGCGCGGCGCTGGTGCCGACCGGGGCCGCGCAGGCCAACGTCGTCGGGGTCGGCAACGCGACGATCGGCAACAGTTGCGCCAACCTCGGCACCGGCGCCGAGGCCCACGGCGCCACGTTCGCCGACAGCGGCATCGTCAGCGGCAACTACGCGGCGCTGCCGCTGAGCCTGCCGCGCAACAACTGCGGCAACAGCGGGATCGTCTGTACCGCCGTCTTCATGGCCATCCTCTGACATGACGAAGGTGGCGGCGCCCGGAGCGTCCATACGAAACGCGCCGGTACGGGAATTGGCCGCGCTGAGCGGGCGGGCGCTTCCTCTGCTGCGTCAGTGGGTGGACGAGCAGCCGCGGCTCGGCGTGGCGCGGGCACTGCTGGTGCTGGCGACGGCGGAGGAACTGGGCGACGCCGCACTCAAGGAGCACTTGCGCGTCGCCCACCGGGACGCGTGCAAGGTCGACGAGCGGTCGGCGAGCCTGGTGTACGGGGTGTTCCTGCACACCCACCGGCAACACCGCCTGACGGCGGACCACTTGGTGGGCCACTTCGCGCGGTGGCCGGGAGACGAGGTCGCCGGCCTGATGGTCGGTGCCTTCGCAGCCTGCGGCGACGCCGACCGACGCGCGCACGGTGACGCCCTCGTCGAACTGCAGTACCGACAGGCCGGCCCCGACAACTGGTTCTGGGCAAGTCTGACGGCCTGGACGCGCGCCGAACAAGGCCGCGTCGTGGAGGCCCACGAACTGGCCCGGCACGCCCTCGCGTTGCACCCGCGTTCGGGAGTCGCCGCGCACGCTCGCGCCCACGCCGAACACGAACTGGGCACGGGCCCGGCTTCCGTGGCCTTCATCGACGGATGGCTCGCCGCCGACCCGCAGGCGATGCAGTTCCGGCATCTGAACTGGCACGCCGCCCTCCAGTCGTTGGCCGACGGCGACTTCGCCGACGCGCGCCGCCGCGCCGACGCGGTACTGACCCGTGCCGACGTGGGGATGCGGGCGGCGACGAACTGGCGCCTGCTGCTTGCCGGGCAGAGCCCGGCCCTTGGCTGTGACCTCGACCAGGTCCGAGCCTTGCTGGCCGCGCCGGCGGGCACGGCGGAGGTCTTCCACACCTTCAACCTGGCCCTGGCGCTGGCCGGCGAGGGCGCAGGCGACGACCTGTACGCCCTGGCGCGGCGGGCTGCCGCCGACGAGCGCACCGAGTACCGCGACGTGCTGGCCCCGGTGGTGCGGGCGCTGGCGGAGGTCACCGCCGACCGCCCGGAGTGCGCCGTGACCCTGCTGACCGAACTGGGCGAGCGCGTCGAAGACCTCGGCGGTGTCCGGGTCGAACGCGAGATCGTCCAGGACACCCTTGCCCGCGCCCTGACCGACACCGGCCGGCACGCCCGCGCGGCCGAGTTGTTGCGCGGGCGCAGCACGACCCGCCGCCACCACGCCTACGAAGACCTCCTTCTGACACCCGCGGCCGCGACCCGGCGCACCGTACCGGCACAGCCCGCGGCCCGGGACCGCGCAACCGCCCGTTCCTCGGGCCCGTGACCACGTCGTGCCGTGCCCGGCCCGGGCCGGCACGAACTCTCGCCCACCGGCCCCCGATCGAGAGAAGACTCATGACGGTTCCGCACGTGATCGTGGTCTCGCCGAGCGGCAGCGGCGGCCCGACGCTGGCCGGGATCACCACGGCCCTCGGCTACACCCCCTACGGCACGATGAGCGGCAGCCACGCCGTCGCCGGTGAGCGCCCCGGCCCCGGTGAGGTACAGCCCCTCCTCCAGGCCGCCTACGGGCAGGACCGGACGGTAGCCCTGTTGCGCGGGGATCGCGCGGAACTGGAGGCCGCCTTCCAGGCCGCCGTCCACGCTCTGTGGCGGGTGTGGTGGACCCGACTGGGCCAACCGGTCACCCATGTCTCACCCGTGGAGCCCGTCCTGGAACACCGTCTCGCCCGGTGGCCCGCCCCGGCTCTGTACCGACTGCTGCCCGGGCGCGGCTGCTGGTACGTCTGCGGCCTGGACCTCCGGCGGATGGACGCCGACCTCGTGCGGACCTGGACGGCGACCGGTCAGCCGCCGATCGTCTTCCACCATCGCGACGTCCGGGACCGGATCCTGAGTCAGGTCCACCTGCTCTCGGGACCCGCCGACCGGGTCGGCTCGCTGCCCGAACACCTCGTGTACCGCGACATCGTCAGCGCTTTGCCCGACATGGACGCGAGGATCACCCTCGCGCTCACCGACCCCGAGTTCCCCGGGATGGCCGAGGCCCGGCGCTGCCAATGGTTGCTGCGGCATCCGCGCGTGTGCGCGATCACCCACGAGGAACTCGTCGGCCCCGACGACGTCCGCGATCGGGCCCTGACCCGGCTGCTCACGACCGTCGACCACCCCGACCACGCGGCGGCCCTGGCCGCCCTGGCCGCGGTGTCCCGCGACGAGGGCGACCACGCGGTCGGCGCCTGGCGTGAGCATTTCACCCCCGAACACGAACGACTCCTCCGACGCTTCCACGACGACCGCCCGCACGACGACCGCCCGGCTTTCCGCACTTGTGCGGCCGGGATTGCCGTGCCCGAGCAGTACACCCGCTGAGAGAGCGGGCGTCCGTTCGGCGAGCCGCGCCGAGTCGGGGTGGCCCGCCCCCGGCTCAGCCCTGGGCCGCGGCCACGCCTGCCTCGGCGACCGGTTCGTCCTCGCCCTTGGTGCCGCCCGCCACGCCGATTGCTCCCGCGATAGCGCCCTCGACGAAGATCGGGATGCCACCGGGCAGCAGCGCGAAGCCCGGTTGGGCGGCCATCGTGGCCAGCAGGATCGGGTCCTGCGCCGCGACCTTGCCGAAGGCCGCGGTGGGCACCCCGAGTCCGGCGGCGGTGACCGCCTTGTGCGTGGCGACGGTCGTGGACCAGAACGTCGCGCCGTCCATGCGGGCGAGGGTCTGGAGGTTGCCTCCGCCGTCCACGACGGCAACGGTGACGGCGACGCGCAGTTCGGCCGCCTCGGCCAGCGCGGCGTCCAGAACGCGACGGGCGACCTCGGCGGACAGAATGGGGGCAGTGGTCACGAAAGGGCTCCTGGTTCGGTGCTTTTCGGTGTGAAATTGCGCAGTACGGTGTGAAGCGGCGTGAAGCGGTGTGAAGCGCCGTGAAGGCAAGTGAAGTATTGCAGCACGGTGCGATATCGGTCGATCAGTGGTCATCTCCGGGCATATGTCGCCGTGTTCATCGCCACGCGAAGCGGAACATCGCCTCGTCGACCGGCCCCGGCCTGCCGGGAAGGCAACCGTCCTTGTTCACGAACGGCTTGAGGTATCCGGCACCTTCGGTGCCGCCGGATCCCTTGAGTTGACGGGGCAGATAGCGGCAGCCGAATCCGTAGTGGCGTCCCCGCCAGATCAACAGCGACCGCTCCACCGCCTCGAACGCCGTCGTCAACTCCGGTCTCCCGGCGGCGGCGACCGCCTCGCGCAGCGGCCGATGGTCGCGATACGGGGGATCGTTCAGCACGCGCAGATGACCGATGCGGCAGAACACCTCGGCTTTTCGCGGGTCGTATCCGAACATCGCGAGTTCGAAGAGATGGAAGTTCAACGACTGAACGGCACTTGCCGCTCCCGTGGCTTCGCGAAACTCCATGAACTGCTCGGGGGAAAGGGTTTTGAGCGCGTGAAAGATGCCGTTGACGAGTTCGGCGCACTCACCCGCCTGGTCGATCCGACTTCCGGCTACCGCGTGTTCGCCCGCCGCGATGGCCACGATCGCCCGACAGGCGAGCCAACGCAGCAGATAGAACGCGAGTTCGCACGCGTGTACCGATCTCAGGAAAATATGCTCGTTCGCATCATCGGATTGCGGATATGCGGTGCACCGGGTGAGAACGGACAAGCGCCACCGCAACGTCGCCTCGGTGCGCGCCCTTTCGGCGATGTCGGCCCCGAGTGTCGGTCCTTCCCGGTGGACGACCGTCGCGTCCACCTGTTCGATCAGTCGGTGCAGTCGGGCCAGCCGCTCCGGGAGATACGCCGCGCCTTCGGACCGCCGATCCGCACGGGACTGCTCCCGCGAGATCAGATCGGTGAGCGTCGCCCGGATGCCGACGATCGCCGCCGCCACCGGTTCGTCGCGGTAGTGCGCCAGGAACCAGTCGTAGACGTGCAGACTCGTGTAGCGGTAGTACTCGGGGATCTGCTCCCGGCGGCTGAACGGCCGGGTCAGCAGTCGGACGATCTCCTGATCCGGCCCGCGGCCGCCGATCGTGGTGTCGTCGTGCCGATTCGCCAGCCGCTCGCGGACCTTGTCCGTCAGTACCGCCCGGCCGCGCGTGCCCTGCATCCGGATCATGTCCTCGGCGTCGTCGGGCAGGCGCGGATCCGACGATATCGCGCGCATGGGTTACTCGCCTCCGGCCGGCGCGCGGCCGACGACGAGGTGCTTCTCCCGGCCGGATCGGCGCACTTCGCAGTCGGTGAGGCCGGCCGCGCGCAGCAGCCCCACGTATTCGGCCGCGGTCCGGTGGCGGCCCCGGGTCTCGACGTGCATCGACAGGTTCATCACCGCCGTGGCCAACGGACGATGGCCGTCGTCGTCGAAGAGTCGGTCCATGACCAGCACTCGGCCCCCGGACCGGCAGGCACGACGCGCCTTGCGCAGCAGTGCCAGACACGCGTCGTCGTCCCAGTCCGACAGGACGTAGCCGAAGGCCACGCAGTCGCCCTCGGGAAGTTCGTCGCGAAAGAAGTCCCCTGGGGCGAAGGCGAGTCGCTCGCCCAGGCGGTACGCCTCCCGGGCCCGATGCAGGTGCGGGGCCACGTGCGGCAGGTCGAAGACGGTGGCCCGCAGGTCCGGGACGCGCAGCAACGCGGCGACCGAGAACGGTCCGTTGGCCCCGCCGACGTCCACCAGATGACCGGCCATCGCCGGTCCGGCAAGCTCCACCAGCTCGCCGGAGACGTCGAAGCTCAGCTGCCACATGGCCGACACGAACGCCTCCACCGCCGCGTCGTCCGCGTACATGACGTCGAAGGGGTCGGGCAGCTTGTCGTCCACCCGCGCCTTGCCGTGTGACAGGTAGGCGTCCAACTGCGGCATCCGGGCCGACGTGCTGCCGACCAGATGCCGGACGAAGGCGCCGGCGTAGCGGGAAGCGGACGGGTCGAGATAGGCGATCGACGCCTCGGGCACCCGATATTCGCCGTCGTCCCCCTCCAGCACACCGAACGCGCGGAGCGCGACGAGCAATCGGCCGACGGTCTCCGCGTCGGTGCCGGTGCCGGCGGCGATCTTGCCGGTGCGGCTCGCGCCGTGGGCGATCAAGAACGCGAAAACCCCGTGACGGTCCGCCAGATGCACGGCGTGCGTGGCGTGCATACCGAAGATCGCCCGCTCCAGCGCCTCGGGCATGGCGCCCGTCCGCGGCTCCGGTCGGCTCTCGTCCGCTCGCGACCGCACCGCGGAGCCGCGCGGTGTCCGGTCGCCCGAACTGCCGTCTGTTGCATGTCCCACAACTGGTTCCTTTCACGGGATCCCACCGGAGCACGGAATCCCCGCCCATCTCGTCGGCGCGCGATCGATTACCTCTCGACCGGTCCGACGAGGGCATCTGTCGCCGACTCCGACCCGCCCGGTGAACCACACAATGGCGCCGATCGAGGACCCGATCCGAGGCGCCGCGCAAAAACCGTCCGAACGCGCGGGGTGGGGGTCGCGGTGCGCCGGTTCGGCGGTTGCGGGCGGCGATTCAACCACTCGTCGACCCGCCCGATTCGGGGATGTGGTCGCGGTTCGAAGCTATACACAATGGGCGGCGAAATGAGCGAGGAAGTGGATGCGAATGCTCGAAACACCGCTGCCAAGCCCCGGAAAACATGTCTCGTTCGAGAACCGATGGAAGAAGCGGATCACCGTCGTCGGCGCCGGTATATCCGGTCTCGTGGCCGCGTACGAACTCGAACGTCTGGGCCACAGCGTCGAGGTGTTGGAAGGGCGATTGGAACTCGGTGGCAGGATCCGCACCCACCGATTCCTGCCCGGCCGGCCGGGCCCGTGCGTCGAACTCGGTGCCATGCGGGTGCCGATCACCCATCACCGGACCATGCGATACATCCGCGAACTCGGCCTCACGAGTCGAGTCCGCGAGTTCAGGACGCTGTTCGAGGACGACAACGCGTATCTGCGAACCGGATCCGGCCATCAGCGCGTCGGGGACGCCGCGCCCGCGCTGGTCTCGGACCTGCGCTCGCGCTTGTCGGGCGGCGACTACGACGACGCGACGGTGCTTTTCGGCGCCTGGCTGGGTGTGCGGGTCAACGCCATCGCGCCCGGCGCGTTTCGGGCCGGCATCGGTGACGGGCTCGATCGGGAGATCCTCGCGCTGGTCGAGGGCATCGACGTCGCGCCGTACGTGTACGGCCCCCGCCGGGACCGGATCGACCTGCACTCCCTGTTCGCCGACCATCCGCAGATCCAGGCCGGCTGCACCGGGCGGCTGTACCGCTTCGTCGAGGACATCGTCAACGAGACCAGTGCCCGCCTGATCTGCCTGCGCGGTGGGATGGACCAGCTCGTGCACCAACTGCGCGACCGGATCCGCGGGCCGATCCGCCGCGGTCAGGAAGTGGTGGGGATCGAGGTGCGCGACCGTGAGGTCGCCCTGCGGATCCGCCGCGGTTTCGGAACGATCACCAAGAGCTGCGACTACGTGCTGTGCACCGTGCCGTTCACCGTGCTGCGGACCATGGACCTGGTGGGCTTCGACGACGAGAAGTCGGCGATCGTGCACGACATGAAGTACTGGTCCGCCACCAAGGTCGCGCTGCACTGCCGCACCGCCTTCTGGGAGAAGGAAGGCATCACCGGCGGAGCCTCCTTCACCGGCGGACTGATCCGGCAGACCTACTACCCCGCGGCCGAAGGCGATCCCCGCCTGGGCGCGGCCCTGCTCGCCAGCTACACGATCGGCGACGACGCCGACGTCCTGGGCCGGCTCGGGCGGTCCGCGCGGCTGGGCGTGGTGCTGAACGAACTGGCGGCGGTACACCCGCAGTTGCGCAAGTCGGGGATGATCATGGGGGTCGCGGACCAGGTGTGGGGCGACGCGCCGTCGAGTCTGGGGGCGGCGGCCGTCCGTTGGGGCAAGGACATCTCGACCTGCGAGAGCGAACGGCGCTCGGCGGCCCGCCCGCAGGGACGGCTGTTCTTCGCCGGCGAACACTGCTCCACGTATCCCGCCTGGATCGAGGGCGCCATCGAGTCGGCCGACAACGCGGTTCGAGCGATCGCTTTCCACGAACCGGGCCCGGACGCGTCGGCCGTCGCCGAGGAGTGCGCCGCCGTGTCGGAGAAACCGGCATGAGCGTCTTCGATCTCCCTCGTCTGCACTTCGCCGGAACCGCCACCACACACCTGCCCACCGGCCCGCGCAGCGGCCTGGTGGACCTCGCCGGCAACATCGCCCTGACCCCCGACGGCCGGCCTTTCCCCACGGACCGACCGGCGAGCGAGTATCACGAGATCCTGCACGCCATGGGGCCGGACGCCGGCGCGGGCACGACCTTCGGCGGCAGCGGCCACTTCGGCGTCGAGGCCTTCGTGGTCGGCGCGGAACGCTTACCGGGGACGGTGATCACCGACGATCCCGTGGTCGGCCGCAGCGTCGACATGTGGGGCCACTACAACGAGTACTTCGCCACCACGGCCAACCGGGCCAGGGTGTTCGACGTCGATCCGTCCTCGAACTGGACCACGACCTTGATGATCGGCCGGTTCGGCTTCGGCCGACACGGGCGATCGCACGACGTCGGCTACGCGTTCACCGGTGATGTCGAGGGGTTCCAGCCGCCGCGGTGGCAGGTCTTCGACGCCGCGCGGCCCGACACCGACACGGTGACGGCCTCGCGCCTGCCGGTGTCGACCGTGCACCAGTTCGTCGTCGCCGGCGACGAGGCCATGCACTGGCTGGAGGAGCGGCCCGGCTCGCCCGCCGTGGCCCACCTGCGCGATGTGGTGGCGAGCGCGGGAACGGACGGCCTCGTCGTCCAGTTCGCGCTGTACCGGGGCTCGACGCCGCCCCCTCCCGAAGCACCCACGCCCTGGCGACTTCGCGGCACCGTCGCGCCGTGGCGCGAGGCGGAACCCCGCTCCTACCCCGCCGGACGGCTGCTCACCGCACCGGGGCCGGCCGACGCCCACCCCCACCCGATCCCGCGCCGACTCACCGTCGACGTGAGCCCCACCCACGTCACCTTCAACCTGATCGCCGGGTCGGTGGGAGCAGCCGACCACGGCGACACCGAAGGCGAAGCGTGGGAACTGCGCACGACCCCCGGCGATCGTCTGATCGCCGAACTCCCCGGCGGCGCGGGCGCCGACGCGACGGCGCCCGACGGCGGCGTGGTGGCGGTGCCCCGCCCACCCGGATCGGACACCGCCGAGCACGAGGCGTTGTGCCTGGTGCGGCGACGCGGCGACGGCACCCGGATCCCGGTGTTGCGCGAGCAGGAGATCAACGTTCAGGCGGACGACGCGTGTGTGATCCTGGAGCACCCCGACGGAGAGCACGACGAGTCCCAAGACGTACGGGTGGTGATCCGCTCCCTGGTCCGCGGGCGTCCCGGCCCCGTCGACGCCGTCCGGGTCCGACAGTTCTACAACCCGCGCGCCCTACCCGGTGACGACGCGGCTTCCTCGCCGCACGCGCGCGGCACCGATGTCGTCGTCGTGCAGGTGCGCCCCGACGCAGGCCGCCGCAGCGCCGATGCCGGCGAACCACCGTATGGATGGGACCGATACGACCACGGACAAGGCCGCGGCCGCAGGCAGTACGAAGGCGAACGGCGCCGGTCGCCGCGGAGTAGCCTGCGGGCATGACCGACGTGATCGTCTTGCACGGTGCCTGGCATCAACCGGCTCACTACGACGACCTGGTGGGGTTGCTGCGCTCGCGAAGTCTGAGTGTGGAAGTGCCCGACCTCTACGAGCTGTCGCCGGCTGACAGTACCGCCTTGGTCGAGGACATCGTCGCCGCCTCCGAGGAGCCTCCGCTGGTGCTCGGGCACTCTTTCGGAGGTGTGACCGCCGGAACGGTCCGCGGCGCGGCAGGACTGATCCTCCTGGCCGGTTGGCTTCTCGACGTGGGTGAATCACCCGCGCAGCTGCTCGACGAAGTCGCGAAGGAAACCGGTGCCCCCGCCGAGGGGTTGCTCGCCGCGCTCGACGACAACGGGCGGCTACGACTCGATCCCGCGGATGCCCGAAAGAACCTGTACGCCGACGTCGACGAGCCGGCGGCCACCCGCGCGATCGAGCTGCTGCGCCCGGAACCGCCGTCGATCTTCGGGGCCATACCGAGTCACGTGAGCTGGCGCGATACACCCTCCGTCTATGTTGCCGGCCGCGACGACCGTGCCATCGCAGCGCCACTGGTCAGCCGCTTCGCGGCCCGTTGCTCGGCCTCGGAGACATGGGAGACCAGCCACTCGCCATACCTGAGCCGGCCCACGGCTGTCGCCGATCTGATTCACCGACAGCGACGAAACGCGAGCCGTTGACCAACCCGGCCGTGCCGATTCGACGTCCGCGCCACCGCGCCGAGGCACACGCACGCGCGCGTCCACCCTGCGTCGGGGGCTCGGCCTCGCGGATCGGCGCATGCGAAGCGGACAGCTGTGGGGCGTCGTACGGGTGCCGGGCCGAGCAGCCGGGGTGCTGACGCGGACGCGCGGAGCGCTCAGGCGAGGAGTTCGGCGAGTCGGGCCATCTCGGCGGCCGGGTCGATCACCGGTTGGATGAGGAGTTCGTCGACGCCTGCGCGTTCCAGGGCGGTGATCCGGGTGAGGACGTCGTCGCGGGTGCCGACCAGGGCCAGGGTGTGCATCAGGGAGGGCAGGACCAGGTCCCGGTCCTGCGGCGCGATGCGTCCGAGGTAGTTGGGGTAGAGCTTGGTGTACCGGTCCGGCGCGGCGGCGGTGG
>NZ_WWJX01000563.1 GCF_009865215.1 Streptomyces sp. SID3343
TCGAGATCGGCACCTCGCCGCTCGCGGCGCTCGCGGCTCCGCCGATCACCCACCGCGTGGCCCGGGCCTCGCGCGCGGCAGCGGCCGCGAGGCGCCGACCGGCGGTCTCGGACTCGCTCTCGGTCTCGGTCCCAGCCCCGGCCACGGAACCGGTGTGCGTGTGTCGTGCGTCGGCGAAGGTTTCCTCGGTGACGAGATCGTCGGCACCGGCCGCCCTCGGGTCGGCTTCCCCGGCGACGTCAACCGACTGCTCGTCGGGTCGGGCGCCCCAAAAAACATCCGTGCCTGTCACCCGTTCGGCTGCGGGGGAGTGGGCATCGGCACCCGGGCCGGCCGACTCGCCCTCGCCCGACGCGCGTCGAGTGGCCTCCGCCGCCACCCGGTCGGCACCGTCGGTACTACCGGTACCGGCATCGGCGTCGCCCACGACGGTCGTGCCACCCGCCGCCGGAGTCACCGCCGGAGTCGCCGCCGCAGGCGAGGTCGCAGCCGCGTCGTTCGTCGGCTGCGCCGCCCGCGCGTCGCCCGCCGGGGCGACCCGCTCCCGGGTCGCCCGCAGTACCGCGATCGGCAACCCCTCGGCCCGCCCCGCGATGTATCCGACCACCGCGGCCGAGGCCGCGTCCAGCCAGTGCGCGTCGTCGACGAGCAACACCACCGGCTGCTCGCGTGCCGCGATCGTCACCAACGCACATGCCGCCGCCGCGACGACGGCGCGATCGGCCGCGCCCGGCGCCAGGCCGAGCGCGATCCGCAGTGCCTGTGCCCTGGTGTGCGGCAGTCGCCCGATCCGCGGGTGCAGCGTCGCCAACAGCTGCCGCAACGCCGTGTACGGCAAGGCCCCGCCCCCACGCGGCCCCGCCGTCTGAAGCACCGTCAGTCCGCGCGCGGCCCACAACGCCTCGGTCAGGAGCGTCGTCTTGCCCGCCCCCTCGGCCCCGCGCACAACGACGGCTCCGCCGTTGCCGGCGCGCGTTCGTTGCAGCAGCGCCGTGACGGCGGCCAGTTCGTCGTTCCCTCCGTGAAGCACGGACACTCTCCTCACATCTCGCTCACACCCCCGTGGTGTGGCCGGCGGCCCCGCCGGTTTTGTCGGCCGGGCCGCCGCACTGTGCCCCTGAGCCTGCCCCTTCCCGGTCAACACATGTTCAACATTCACTCAACGTGTGAAGTCGGGACCAAGAAATTACGTACATAAGACACTGACACCGAGCGGAAATCACGTCAGTCCTTGTACTCCGGCGGTCTCTTGTCCTTGCGGGCTCGAATCGCTTCCTCGAAGTTCTCGGTCGTCATGCGCACGTACAACTGGGCGTGCCCTTCGTGGTCCATGTGTGAATGCATGCTGCCGGCCTCCATGCCGGACCACAGCAACCGCTTGGTCACTTCCACCCCCACTCGACTGAAGCCGACGATCCGCTCGGCCAGTTCGTACGCGTCGTCGAGCAACTTCTCGCCCGGCACCACGCGCGACACGAGTCCGATCCGCTCGGCCTCCGTCGCATCCACGTCCCGTCCGGACAACATGATCTCGAATGCCCGGGAAGAACCGATCGCGCGGGGTAGGAGATAGCTGATCCCGAGTTCGCTCGCCGTGAGGCCGTTGTTGATGCCCGCGGCCCGAAAGTACGCGGTCTCGGAGGCGATTCGGATGTCCGTCGCGGTCGCGAGACAAAAGCCGCCGCCGATCGCGGGGCCGTTGATCGCGCCGATCACGGGCTGGTGCATGCGACGCAGACCCAGGATCACGTCGTCCAGGATCTCCATCGAGCGGCGCGCGATGCTGGTTCGAGTGAGCCCCTTGATCCCGGGGATTCGCCCCGAGTTCTCCAGGTCGGCACCGGAGCAGAAGCCCCTCCCCGCACCGGTGAGAACGACGACACGCGTATCGTTGTCCGCGCTCACCGCCTCCAGGGCCTCGCGAAACGGGACCATGACATCGAAGGCCATGGCGTTCATCCGATCGGGTCGGTTGAGGGTGATGAGCGCGACGTGAGGGCGGGGTTTGTCGACAAGTACGAAAGACATGGGGGCGTCATCCTCGGCAGGGTTGAGGGGCGAACGGAAGCGGATCGAGCGGCATCGGGCCGGGCGACCGTGAAGACCGTGAACACGAACACCACGAGCGCGGCACACACGGGGGCTGCGAGCACGGGGGTCGCAGACATGGTGGCGGCGAACGCGAACGCGAACGCGAACATGAACGCCAAGGCGGGCACACGCGCGAACGCGGGCACGAACACGGACCCGACCGCGAACACGGACCGGACCGCGAACACGGACCCGACCGCGAACACCGACACGGGTGGCAATACGCGTGCCGGTGCGAGCGGCAACGCGAACGCGACATCGAACGCGCCGGCGAGCGACGTGGTCGTGGATCCGGCCGAGCCGGTCGCGTCGAACGCGCGCGAAAGGCTCGCGAGCGCGACGACCGCCGACGGCGCGACCGCGGAAGCGGCGGCCGAGGGCTGGACGACTCGCCTGCGCGCGGCCGTTCGTCGTTGGTGGTTCGGGACACCCGAGCCATTCTTGACTAAGTCAACGAAGCCGCTCAAGGTCGATCCGCGTTCGTTCGACTCCTTCGCGGGCGACTACGACCGTTTCGCGGGCATGTGCGACCCCTTGGGCGAGTGGCTGGCCGGCCTCGAACTGTCCGGCGGCCGGGCCCTGGACGCCGGTTGTGGCTCCGGCCGACACGCGTTCGCACTGGCCGCCGGGTACGACGAGGTGGTCGCGGTGGACCTCAGCGCGCCGCTGATCGAGGTCGCGAGGATGCGCCGACCCCACGAGCGCGTCCGGTACGACATCGCCTCCCTCACGGACGTGCACGACGCCGCGGGCTTCGACCTGGTGCTGAGCATGACGACGCTGCACCACGTCGACGACCTGCCGGCGGCCTTGGTCCACCTCAAGTCCCAGGTGCGCCCGGGCGGTCGGATCATCCTGGTCGACAACACGGCGGACCGGCCGACCCCGGCCCGCCGCGCTTATGTGATCGGCGCCGTCCGCGAACTGCGCGAGGACCTGCGCCGGTTGTCGGCGCGCGACGCGTGGTGGCTATACCGCTTCCGCACCGGAAGCGCGTGGCTCGACCACCTGATGTCGGACCGCTACCTGTCGCGCTCCCAGTACCGCCGTCGATACGGTCGAGTCTTTCCCGGCGCCGAGTTCACCGATCTCGACTTCGCGACCGCGATGCGGTGGACCCGCCCGAAGGACTGAATCGGATCGAGCCGCACACGGGTCGTGCCGACAGCCCGTCCACCACGGTGCTTTCCCCCCGTCGCGCGCTGTAACCGGCCCGACGCCGGGCGTTCGTCGGCTCGACGTCAGGAACTGGTGAGAACGACGAGTTGCCGGGTGGCCCTGGTCATCGCGACGTAGTGGTCGACCGCGCCCTCGATGCCCGCGCCGAACGCCTGCGGGTCGACGAGGACGACCAGGTCGAATTCGAGACCCTTCGACAACTCCGGGGTCAGCGACCGAACGCGCGACGTCGCCTCGAAGGTGGGGTCGCCGATGACGCACGCGATCCCCTCGGCATGCGCGGCGAGCCACGTGTCGAGGATCGAGCTCAGCTCCGAGACGGAGCCGCGTACGACGGGGACACCACCGGCGCGAACGGAGGTGGGCACGTTGGCGTCCGGGAGCACGGCCCGGATCACCGGCTCGGCTTCCGCCATGATCTCCTCCGGCGTCCGGTAGTTGATGCTCAGGGAGGCCAGGTCGATCCGGTCGAGCCCGACCCGCTCCAGGCGTTCCCGCCACGATTCGGTGAACCCGTGCCTGGCCTGGGCGCGGTCCCCGACGATGGTGAAGCTCCGTGACGGGCACCGGAGCAGCAGCATCTGCCACTGGGCGTCGGTCAGTTCCTGAGCCTCGTCCACGACGATGTGCGCGAACGGCCCGGCGAGCAGGTCCGGTTCGATACCGGGCGCCGCGCTCCGGTCGACCAGGGCATCCCGTACGTCGTCTCCGCGCAGCATCGTGACCACCCCTTCGCCGTCGTCGTCGGCCTCCACGAGGGCGTCGACCACATGCACCATCTGCTCGCGTTCGGCGGCGACCGAGGCATTGTGCCGGCGCCTGCGTCGCGCATCCTCCGGGTCGCCGAGTCGCTGCCGGGCCGCGTCCAACAGCGGCAGGTCGGACACCGTCCAGGCCTGGGCGTTCGCCCGCTGAAGCGTGCGCACGTCGTCGGGGCCGAGCCAGGGAGCGCACATGCGCAGATAGGCGGGCACCGTCCACAGGTCTCCGACGAGGTCGGCCGCTTCGAGCAGTGGCCACGCACTGTTGAAGGCGGTGAGCAGTTCCTTGTTGCGCGACAGTGACCGGCGGAGCAGGTCGGCCGAGGTCTCGTCGCCGTGCTTGTCCACCAGGATGGTGAGCAGTTCCTCCCAGATAAGCTCGCGCGCGTCGTTGTGCGCGATGCCGGGCTCCGCGGCTTCGAACGCCTCGGCCCAGTCGGCGGCGCCCAAGCGGATGTCGGCCCAGTGGGTGGTGATCGTCATCGCCTTGGTGGGCAGTTCCTCGTAGAACCCGACGGCCTTCTCGATCGCCTTCACCAGGTCCGCCGACGACTTCAGCAGGGCCACGTCCGGATCGGCTTCGACCGCCGCCGCGGCTCCCTCGGTGACGAGGTCGCGCAGCGTACAGGTCTGCACGCCCTCTTCGCCGAGGCTGGGAAGGACGTCGGCGACGTAGCTCAGATAGGGCTGGTGCGGACCGACGAACAGCACGCCGCCCCGGTGGTGACCGAGGCGAGGGTCGGAGTAGACGAGGTAGGCGGAGCGGTGCAGGGCCACGACGGTCTTGCCCGTACCCGGGCCGCCGTCGACGACGAGAGCACCGGGGGATCCCGCCCGGATGATGGCGTCCTGGTCGGCCTGGATGGTGCCGAGCACGTCACGCATCCGCGAGGACCGGTTGTCGCCCAGACTGGCGATGAAGGCGGACTGGTCGTCGAGCGCGGCGTGCCCGACGAGGCCGTCGGAGGTGAACACCTCGTCCCAGTAGTCGCTGATCCGGCCGCGGGTCCAGCGATACCTGCGGCGGCTGGTCAGACCCATCGGATTGCCGTGGGTGGCTCCGAAGAACGGCTCGGCCGCGGGGGTGCGCCAGTCGATCAGCAGCCGACGACCCGCGTCGTCGGTGAGGCCCAGTCGCCCGACGTACACCGGGTCGGGGCTGTCCGCGCCGACCATGTGCCCCAGGCACAGGTCCAAGCCGAAGCGACGCAGCGCGCGCAGGCGAGCGGTCAGCCGGTGGATCTCGATGTCCCGATCCATCGCCTGTCGGCCTTTGCCGCCGGGCGACTTGCGTTCGGCGTCGAGCCGGTCGGACAGCTCCGCGATCGACTGTTCGAGGGATTGTGCGATGGCCGCGAAGTGCTGTTCGTCGCCGGCGATCAGCGTCGGGTCGGCCTTGGGCGAGAGATGGTCGGGAAGGTCGAACGCGCTGATGGTGAGGGAGTTCACCGGTATCGGCTCCGATCTGGGGTCGCCGGCGATCGCGGCATGCGGCAGGGTGCCGGGGGCGGCGGGACGAACCTGAGGGTCCTGACGAACGAGCAACGTTTCGCGCGACGCGTCCCCGGTGGCCGTTGTCGGTTCGGACGGCGGGGCTTCGCGGACGGGCGGACGTGCGGCGGGCGGACGCGCAGCGTGCGGACGGGTGGTTGCGGCGGTGTGGGGATACGGGTATATACCGATTCTCGTTCCGGGTTCGTTCGACGACGCGGGTGGTTTACGTGGACGCCGGGTCGGGTTTCGGCCCGGGAATCGGCTCAGGTCGATGATTGTGCGACAGGTCGGGGGTCTTGCCGCAAGGCCCCCGGTGCGCTATATGTTGGATGTGGCGAGGAGTGGATATTCCCCTCGCCATTCTTCGTTTCTCCGCCGCCGAAGCATCTCTGCGCAGACGTTCCTGTCGGTGCTCGCCGGCACGCTCGGGCGAATGACCCCTTGGACACTTCGCGACATCGAGAACGCGATCCGGGCCGGTTGGGACGCGGACACGTGCGCCTCCGAGGATCTGCCGAAGTGGCACACCGGCAACCCCGCGCGGGGGCAGTGCGCGGTGTCGGCGTTGGTGGTGCACGACCTGTTGGGCGGGGAACTCATGCGCGGCGAGGTCCGAGTCGGGGGCGAGCACACGGACTTCCACTGGTGGAACCGGTTCGCCGGCGTGGTGGAGATGGACCTGACGCGCGAACAGTTCGCTCCGGAGGAGATCGTCGGCCCCGGGACACCCGTCGAGCGGCCGACCGACGCGGGCCGCCACAACGCGAAGTATCGACTCCTGCGCACCCGTACCCTCGCCGCACTCGGCGCCGGAGGACGCGCGGAGCCTGCCGACGACCCGAAGGACGCGACCATCGACGACGCCACGACCGACGGCGCTCGCCGCACGGGCGAGGGTCTGTGCAGGTCGAGCGGTCGGTGAGACGGGCCGCCTCTCGGCGAAAGGCACGCTGTGGCTCCAGCCGAACGGTAGTCCACAGCGGCTATAGGTGGGCCCGGGGGCACCGATCTCACCGACCGACCGGTACAACCCCCGCCTTTCGCCGATCATTCCTCCCCTCCGCCGGAAAGTCGTCCGGCCCCGGACCGGTCGCGCTCGTCCACCCGACCGCCCATACGATCGACCCATGTTCGTGATCACCTTGACCTACGCCGTGCCCATCGAAGAGATCGACGTCCTGATGCCCCGGCATCTCGAGTGGCTCGACCGGCATTACGCCGCCGGGACGTTGCTCGCGTCCGGGCGTCGGGTGCCCAGGACCGGCGGGGTGATACTGGCGCGCGCGGCCGACCGGGCCGAACTCGACGCGGTGATCGCGGAAGATCCATTCGCACAAGCGGGCGCGGCGCTCTACGACATTGTCGAATTCGCGCCCACCAGGACCGCGGACGGCTTGGAAAGGCTTCTCCCGCCCGCCTGATGCGCCGTCAAAACCCGTTCATTTCCAGCTCATTCGATGTCGAATACTCACCAATTCAGACAACAAACGAGTACAGGGTTCCGCATTCACACCTACGGGTGATTTCGTGTTGGGAACACACCCGGTCGGGGCGATGGGGGTCGTCCTCGCTCCGGGCGGTCGTTCCCACGCCGGGCGACCACACCCGCGACCACATTCGTCGCTCGGTTTCGTACCCGAACTCAACGGCACATGCTTGCGACAGGGCGTGTGGGGGAGGCGCTGATCGATGCGCGTGCGAGATACCCAGCTGCCCCGGTGGTCTGCGGAGATGTTCGATCCGGGACTGGTCGAGGCGACAGCGCGACTGCGGTCGCGAGTGAGCGATTCGGTGCGATCGGACGGGGCCGTCCGCGGACCGTGCCGCAGCCGCGTCCTCGAATCGGCGCTGCTGTTACGGCTCCTGGAACGCAGCCGATTCCAAGGTCGTCCGCGACGCCGAGTCGCGGAGTTCCTGACCGGTCATCTGAAGAGCGTGGAACCGCTCGATCGGCTCCTTGCGACGATCGCTTTACGCCACCCCGAAGACACTTTCGAAAACGGGGCCGGGGAGTTGCTCGACCGATTCCTCGAACGCGCCCCCGCATTCCTCACCGCACGCAAACGCGTCCTGCTGGAGACCGTTCTGACGCTGCTCGGGCCGCCCCGCACCGAGCACCGCCCGTTCGATCCGACCGCGTTCGACACCGGCAACCTGCACCCGTGGGCGCACGTGCAGACCGTCGCGCTCAAGGTCGCCCTCGCCGGCCTCACCGGCCACCCGGACGCCGTCGCCCCGGCCGAGTCGGACCTGCTGTCGGACACCCAGGCCGCGGCCGGCATCTGGGAGGGCAACCTCCTGGTTCACCTGCTCGTCCTGCACGCGCTCGCCGGCCGGCCGGATCCGACCGGCCTGGTCGGCGCCGGCATCACCAAGGTACTGGCCCACCAACGCGCCGACGGCGGCGTCCCGTTCGTGACCGACACCGACACCTGGTGCTCCGTCACCGCGGGCGTCGCACTCGACGCGGCCGGCGCCCCGTACGAGGTCCGCCGCCGCGTCGGCGACCACCTCGCGTCGCGCCAACGCGTCGACGGTGGCTGGTCCTACACCGACGCCGCCGCCCTCGCCGACGTGGACGACACCTCGGTGGCCATCGAGTTCCTCCACGCGACCGACCCGCTGCGCTACCGCCGCACGATCGACTTCGGGCTGCGCGCGTTATGGGCCTACCAGGGCCCGGACGGCGGATTCCCGACGTACGTCACCGGCGCACCGTCCGAAGCGTGCATGACCGCCGCGGCCGTCAACGCGCTCAGCGTGCGCGCGTCGCGACACGTGGGACGGATCACCGCCGCACGACGATTCCTCGCCGCCGCGCAGCACTCCGACGGGACGTTCGACCCGGATTGGAGCCGCAGCCGCTTCCACGCGGTCTTTCGCGCCCTGCTCGCCACCCACGCGCGCGGCCCCGACGCCTACCGCGCGACCGTCAAACGGGCCCTGGTCGCCGTTCGCCACGGCCAAAACGCCGACGGCGGGTGGGGCCAGCAACCCGGCGACCCCAGCGACGCGATCAGCACCGCGTACGCCCTGATCGCGCTGTGCCGACAAGAAGACCCCCAGCCCCTGGTCCGCGGCGTCGAGCACCTGCTGCGCGCGCAACGCCCCGACGGCGGCATCGAATCCATCCCGGACATGCTCGGCACGAGACCGTTCCTGTACGCGGTACCGTGCCTGGCCGACCACTTCAGCCTGCTCGCCCTGGGCCACCTCGGCCACCGCGTCACCGACCGCGCCCACGACGTCGCGGCCCCTCGCGGCCCCGGTTCGAGCGTCGGTCCCGGCCGCGCGCTCAGCGTCCTCGGTACCGCCTCGGGCCGAACCAGGGGCCTCGCCAAAGCCGCGCCGGGCAAATCCGCCGTAGGCAAAGGCGCGTCGACCAAGGCGATACCCGGCAAAGCCACCCCGACGCAGACCGGCGAAAGGAGCCCGGCGTGAGCACACCGACGGCCCTCGATTTCCCGATCACCTTCCACCTGCCGCAGCTCGCGAACCTGCTGCCGATGAAGTTCCATCCCGAAACCGACCGCCTGATGCGCGAGTCCCGCTGGTGGGCGCACCGCCACCTCGGCTTCGCGTACGCGCACGACGCGGCCCGGATCGACAAGAACGTGGACGGCACCCTCCTGGTGTCGCTGTCCGTCCCACACGCCGACTACGAACTCGCCCTGACCACCGCCAAGGTGATGAACTACCTGATCGGCATCGAGAACAGCCTCGTCGACATGGCGGGCCTGGGCGGCAGTTCGTTCGCGACCCGCAACGTGTTCGGCCGGTTCATGTCCGACCTGCTCGGGTGGGGCGACGGCTCGACCCCGCTGCGCGAGGACTTCACGTGGCTGCGCAACCGGATGCCGCCCGCGCGCTGGACCCGGTTCGTGTCGTACATGGAGGACTTCGCGCACGGCTTCACCACCGAGCTGGAGAACTGGCGGCGGGCCGGGATCTCGGACTACGACACCTACATGAGCGACCGCCGGCACAGCCTCGGCGTGCGCTGGCTGTTCGGATTCGCCGAGGAGGGAGTGCCCGGCGTCGCGCTGTCCCAGGAGATCTTCCGCGATCCGGACATGATCGCGATCCACGACACCGCGATCGACGGATACACCCTCATCAACGACCTCGTCTCCTATCGCAAGGAGCTGGTCATGGACGACCGGGTGAACCTCGTCTACTACCTCAGCGAACACGAGGGCCTCGACCTCGAAGGCGCGATGAACAAGATCTGCGGCCTGATCGACGAGACCGAACGCAAGTTCGTCGACCTGCGCGAGCGCATCACCGCCGGCCCGTTCGGCCGGGAACCGGGGCTGCGCCCCTACCTCGACGAGGTCGGCCACGTGATGACCTCGAACCTGTGGTGGGCCGGCGTCAGCAAGCGCTACGAACCCGCCGGCCTCGGCTGGGACGGCTCCGCCCCGGGCACCATGACGTTCCACCGGGACCGGGCGGTGTTCGTGCCGGACCCACCGGCCGGCGGCGGCTGACGCCCGCGCCCGAATCCCATCCGGCGTCGCCCACCTGCCCAGACGCCACCCGCGGCGACCCCCACGCGGCCCGGCGTCCCCCGGGCCGGGGGTCACCGCGCGCGTTAATCATTCACTCATGTACGACGCCCATGCTGCCTACATGGACTTCCTGCGTCGCGACATCTCGCGTCCTGCCGCGCCGGTCCCGCTCGCGACCGCGCCGACCGCGTCGAGCGCGCCCAAGACTTCGCCGACCAGACCCGCGACGGTGGTGCCCGAGCGCGAGGCCGAGCCCAAACCCGAGCCCGAGGCCGTCTCGGCCGGGCGAGCCGAGGCCGCGCCCGTCGGTGTCGAGACCGCGACGGTCCGAGCCGAGGCCGTGCCCGTGCGGGTCGTATCGGGCCCATCCGAACCCGACGCCGACGCCCCCGCCCCCGCTCAGGCGCGTCGCGCGCACCTTCACCGCGTGGACCTCATGCGCGTGGTCGCGTTCCTGTGCGTGATCCTCGTGCACGTCATCACCGTGACGTACCCGCTCCTGACCGAGGGCCCCGCCGCCACCCAGCTCGTGCTGCACTCCACGCGGGCGGTGTTCTTCTTCGTCAGCACGTTCGTGCTCTGCTACGGCGCCTACGAACGGCCGCCGCGCGCAGGCAGGTTCGTCGCCCGACGGCTCAAGCTCCTGGGCGTCCCGTACCTGCTGTGGACGATCGCCTACTGGGTGCTCGGCGACTGGTGGCGCATCCGCGACGACCACGCGGCCGCGCTCGACGACCTGCACATCGCGCTCCTGTGGGGCGCGTCCTGGTACCACATGTACTTTCTGCTCGTATCGCTCCAGATCGGCGTGCTGTTCCCGCTGATCCTGCGGCTGGTGCGGGCCACGGCCGGGCATCACGCGGTGCTGCTCGCGGTGAGCGCGGTGGTCCAGTTCGGCGCGCTCGCGATCACCTTCCACCCGACGCCGCTGACCGGGTGGGCGGGCTGGTACCAACTGCACGGCTACATGCTGTTGCCCACCTACGGCTGCTTCGTCGTGGCCGGCGCGCTCGCCGCCGTACACCTCGATCGCCTGCACGCGTGGGTCGTGGGTCACACCCGGACGATCTGGATCGTCGTGCTCGGCACCCTCGCCGCCACCCTCGCGTGGTATCGACACACGGTGGCCGACGGCCGCGACAGCGCGTCCTCGTCGATGGCCACACAGCCGGTCAGCCTGGTGTGGGGCCTCGCCGCGGTGCTCGCGCTGTACGCGATCGCCACCCGTTGGGAGCGGGCCCGAGTGGCGGTGCCGAGCCGACGAGTGGCCGCGCTCGGCGCCCGACTGGCGTTCGGCGTCTACCTCGTACACCCGATGATCCTGCGGCTGGCGCAGACCAGCGGCTTCACCGACGAGCTGCCGTGGTCGACGCCCGTCGACACGGTCGTGCTGCTGGTCGTCGTCACCGCAGCGTCCGCGCTGTTCGCGTGGCTGGTGGGCCGAACGCCGCTGAGTCCGTGGCTGCTCGGGCGCGAGCGCGGAAGGCGCACCGGCCGCAGGTCGACACCGGTGCGGAACTCCCGGTCGGTGCGCCCCGGTCAGCACTCCGGGAGCAATTCCTTCATCGAACCGGTCGTCTCCAACCACGCCTCGGGGGCGTAACCCTCGCCCTGGGGTGTGGTCACCAGGACCCACTGGTCGCTCCGGCCACCGCGCCATCCGTACACGTTCGGGCCGTCGGACCGGCACGTCGCGGTGAGTTCGGTGCCCGTGGTGAGGGTGGAGATCGTCTTGCCCTTGCCGGGACGCTCCCTTATCTCCAGGCCGATCGCCTGACGGGCCGTCACCGGGGTCTTCACGGTCGACTTCGGCTTGGGCACGGCCGTACTGCTCGCCGTCACGGACGACGACGCGTTCGTCTGCACCTTCTGGTCCTTGGACTTCTTGCCGTTGTCGCTGCCGGTCTGGGAGAAGAGCCAAAATCCCAGGATCACCAGCACCCCGACGACCACGGCCCCGATCACCAGGCCGCTCCCGTTTCTGCCCGGGCGTGGCCCACCTCCGGCGCTCGCCGCCCTACGGGCGAGCGTCATGCGACGCCAATCGAACCGTGGGCTACCCGCAGACGGCATGGTGACTCCTTCAGCAAAATGCAAACAGGCGTGCGGTCGAACACAGTCGGGCAGCCCGACGTGGTGTCGAGCAGGTCGGACACGTCGGGCACGTGGATCATTTCGAACATGGTGGAACGCGGTCGAACAAGACGGAACACGAGCAGACTCGGTGCAACCCGGCGCACGATCTTCCGTCCGCCGGTCCCCGCCACGGTAAAGCGATCCGCTTTCGCCGCGCCGTATGATTCCCGGCCACATGTCGGGCCCGACCCCTATGGTCGGCCCATGACCCCTGTGTTGCCGCGGATCACCGACGACGAACGAAGAGCGCGATTGGGCGTTCGGCACCGACTGGCCCCGAGCGCGCGAGCCGCGCACGCCGAGGACGCGGCCCGCGCCGTACTGCTGCTGCACGCCACCGATCCCGCCACGGTGTACGTGTCCACGTGCGCGCGCCTCGCACGCCCCTCGTTCGCCGAGGTCGAGCGCGCGCTCTACGACGAGAAGTCGTTGATCCGGATGCCCGGCATGCGCCGCACGGTCTACGTGGTCCCGCGCGAGATCGCGCACGTCGTGCAGCGCTCCAGCACCGACGCGGTCGCGGTCACCCAGCGCCGGGTGATGCTCCAGTTCCTCGCGTCCGGCGGCTTCGACGAGGCGTGGCTCGACGACGTCGAGGCGGCCACCGTCGCCGCGCTGACCGACCTCGGCGAGGCCACCGCGATGGAGTTGGGCGCGGTCGAGCCACGCCTGCGCACGCAGATCCGGGTCGCGATCGGCAAGCCGTACGAGGCCAACCAGGGCGTGTCCACCCGCCTGCTGTTCACCCTGTCCTGCGAAGGCAGGATCGTTCGCGTCCGCCCCCGCGGCTCGTGGCTGTCCAGCCAGTTCCGCTACGCGATCGCCCCCGAACTGCCGGCGATCACCAAGACCGACGCCAAGGCCGAACTCGTGCGCGGCTGGCTCGCGTCCTTCGGCCCGGGCACGCTCGACGACCTCAAGTGGTGGACCGGCTGGACCCTGGCCGACACCCGCCACGCGCTCGCCGCGATCAAGGCCGTCGAGGTCCGCCTCGACGACGACTCGATCGGCTACGTCCTGCCCGGCGACGAGGAACCGATCACGCCGCCCGAACCGTGGGCCGCGCTGCTGCCCGGCCTCGACGCCACCCCGATGGGGTGGAAGGAGCGCGACTGGTACATCACGCCCGAACTGCGCACACAGCTGTTCGACCGGATGGGCAACATCGGCCCGACCGTGTGGTGGAACGGCCGGGTGGTCGGCGGCTGGGCCACCCGAGCCGACGGCGAGATCGTCTGGCGCGCGCTCACCGACCTCGAACCGGAGGCGACCAAGGCGATCGACGCAGAGGTGATCCGCCACACCGAATGGCTCGACGGCGCGTGCGTCACCCCACGCTTCCGAGTCCCCCTGGACCGCGAACTGAGCGCCTGACCACGCGGGTTCGAACCGCGCGGGTTCGGACCACGCCGGCTCGGACCGCGCCGGTTCAGGCCGTAACACCGGGGCCCGTGGTGTACACGACGAGCAGCAGGTCGGCGTCACCGGGCAGCGCGAGCGTCTCGTAGTCGACGGCGAAGGTGCCGAACACCGCGTGCGCGAGCTGCTTGGTGCCGTGCGTCTTCTCGGTCACCTGATGCGCGTCCCACAACGGGCGAAAGCGCGGATTGCCCGCCGACAACTCCTCGACCAGCGCGGCCATCCGGCCGTCGCCCGGGCGGCGCGCGGCGTCGAGGCGCAGATACGCGACCGTCTCGGCGGCGACCGTGTCCCAGTCGGGATAGAACGTCGCCGCGGCGGGCGACAGGAACGCGTGCCACGCCATGTTGCGCTCGCGCGGTGCCATCGCGCTCAGGTCCATCATCGTGTCCATCGGCGCGTTCCACGCCAGTACGTCCATACACCGACCGAGCACGAACGCGGGCGCGGCGATCACGTCGAGCAGCACCTGAACGCCCGGCCGCACCGTCGTCGGGGTCGGCGTGCGCGCGACCCGAGTCGGCCGGGCCAGGTCCCACATGTGCTCGTACTCGGTCGGATCGAGCCGCAACACCCGCCCGACCGCGTCCAGGATCGCGTCCGACACGTGATGCCCGCGGCCCTGCTCCAGGCGCACGTAGTAGTCCACGCTCACGCCCGCGAGCTGCGCGACCTCCTCGCGGCGAAGCCCCGCGACGCGCCGCCGGCGCCCGAACACCGGCAACCCGACGTCCTCGGGCCCGATCCGGGCCCGGCACGCCCGCAAGAACTCGCCGAGCTGGGCGAATGACGCATCGTTCATGACCGAAGACTCTAGAAGACTCCACCGGGCCGCGAGGCACGACCCGTACGGGTCGCCGCGAAGGTGGTACGGGCAGACCCAGGAAAACGCCTGCTCTGGGTACGCGACGCCGGCGGCGACACAGTCGTCGATGTCACCGGAAAGCCGGTGACATCGAACCGCCGAGGCGCTCAGGCGCCGAAGCCGACCCACCCGGAGGAACCCCGTGAACTACCCCGCACTCGCCGGCCGCACCGCCGTCGTCACCGGAGCTGCGAGCGGCATGGGCGCCGCCACCGCCCGGCTGCTCGCCGCGCACGGCGCGAACGTCGCCCTCCTGGCCCGCCGCGAGGACCGCCTCAAGCAACTCGCCGCAGACCTCGAACCCACCGCCGCCGGCCGCCTCCTCGTCGCCCCGGTCGACGTCACCGACCAGGCATCGGTGGACGCCGGCGCCGCCCTGGTCCGAGCCGAACTCGGCCGGGTGGACCTGGTCGTCAACGCCGCCGGCGTCATGCTGCCCAACCCGATCGACGACGGCCGCGTCGACGAGTGGACCCGGATGATCGACACCAACGTCACCGGCGCCCTGCGGATGATCCACGCGTTCACCGCCGACCTCGTCGCGACCGCCGCCGCCGGCGGGACCGCCGACCTGGTCAACATCTCGTCGATCGGCGCCCACACGTTGTTCCCGAACTACGCGGTGTACGGGGCCACCAAGGCCGCGCTCACGTTCTTGTCCCAGTCCCTGCGCACCGAACTGGGCCCGCGCGACGTCCGGGTCACCAACGTCGAACCCGGCTTGACCGAAACCGAGTTGGGCAACCACATCGACAACGCCACGCTCGGCAACGACGGTCAACTCGGCGACATGTTCGCCGCGATCGGCGCGCTCGCGGCCGACGAGGTCGCCGACATCGTGGGCTACGTGGCGAGTCGGCCGCGGCACGTCAACCTGCGCCAGATCGTGGTCCAGCCGACCCGCCAGGCGTGACGGCACGCCCCTGCGAGCACCCCGGCCGGCTCCGCCGGGGCGTCGCCGCCGGGGTCCGTGATCGCGGTGGCCCCGGACGCGCGCCCGAGACCGCCGAGTGCGATCCGACCAGCGCTCGGTTGCGCTTGCGCGAGGGTGTTGACTACAACTTGTCAGGCCCGCCCGCCACCCGCACGAGGAGCCTCCCGTGGCGTTGTTTCGTCGCCAGTCCCGCAACCAGCAGAACGCCGCCTGGGGGCAGGATGTGCGCGGCGTCCTGATGAGCACCCCGCCCGATCGGATCAGGCCGCAACTGCGCCTGATGATCAGCCGGCCGGGACCGCACCTGGGCGCGCTCGGGATGGCTTGGCCGATCGGCGGTCGCGGCGACATCGTGGCCGTGGCGTGCGTCAAGGGGCCCGACGGCTCGGCGGTGACGGTCGAGGCGCCGATGGTGCAGCACTGGGGGATGGCCGCGGAGGACCTGTGGCTCCAGGCGGCCACCAACCTGCGCCACGAGGGCTACGGCGGCCAGCCGATGCAGACCCAGGACGGCAGCACCCTGCACACCCTGCTCGGCCAGGGCTGGCCCGGCTCCGCGCAACTGTTCCGGCTCGGCGAGGCGATCGGCGACCCGTTGCCCAACGGTGCGCTCGTGTCGCTGCCGACGGACAACTGCGTGATGGCACTGCCGATCACGACGACCCGCACACTGGGCATGGTGTCGTTCATCCTCGGCGTCGCGCAGTCGCTGACCCGCGACCAACAGCCGCTGTCGAGCGGCATGTACTGGTGGCACGAGGGGATCCTCGAGGAGTTGGAAGTGCGCATCGAGTCGCCCGAGCGTGCCCAGGTCAGCGGGTCCGCCCGGTTCGGCCGGGTCATGCAGGCGCTGCCCCGGTGATCGACCGCCCGGCCGATCGTCGGACCCACACCGGCACCCGCCCCGTTCCACCCCTTCGATCGATCGAGGTCACCTGATGCCCGTCGTCTTCTCCGAGCTTGTCTTCGACGCGAACGACGTCCCCGCCCTCGCCGAGTTCTGGCGGCAGGTCCTGGACTGGGACGCCACCGTGCAGGGCGACGAGATCGAACTGAGCCCGCCCGACCAGTCGATGCCCACGATCCTGTTCGTCCCGGTCCCCGAGGGCAAGGCGGTCAAGGACCGACTGCACATCGACGTGAGCCCCGCGCTCGGCTCGGACCAGCCCACCGAACTGGCCCGGCTGCTCGAACTCGGCGCCAAGCCGGTGGACATCGGTCAGGGCGACGTGACGTGGCACGTGCTGCTCGACCCGGAGGGCAACGAGTTCTGCCTCCTGCGCACCCCCAAGTAGCGGATTCGGCCCGGGGAGCGGGGGCGGCCTCGCGCGGGTCGGCTCACTCCTCGGTCACCCGATAGCGGTACAGCTCCCGCTCCACCGTCCACGTCCGGCCGCCCGTCGCCGGCAGGTCCGGGTCGGCCGCGTCGACCGGGATCGCCTCCACCCGCAGCCGCCCGGCGTGCACCCGCGGCGCGCCCGCGACGCCGTAGTACAGCTCGGCGGCGGCGTCGCGGTCGCCGTACGCGAGGATGCGCCCGTCCACCAGGACCGCGAGCGCGGGCCGGTCGGGGTCGAACAGGCCCCACGTGAGCGGGTCGCCCGGGTGGCCCAGGAACATCACGGTACGCGGCTCGGCCAACGCGAATCCGGTCAGCCGCGCCCGGGCGTCGCCGACGGCCGGGCCCATGTCCGCGGCGCCGTGGTCGAGCAGCGCGCGCAGC
>NZ_WWJX01000564.1 GCF_009865215.1 Streptomyces sp. SID3343
CGACTCGATGATCATCGGTACCGCGTGCCGGTACGGCGCCGACGGCCCCGCCGGCGTGTCCGCCTGCCGAAGCCTGCTGACCGGAGCCGAGGCAGTGCCCGCCGTCGTCGCCCAGCGGGCGTGCGCCTACGCGGCGGCCTGACCACGATCGCGCCGGCCCGAACGGCCCGCATGGTCGGCCCCGTTCGCAGGGGTTCGAAGAAGGCCGGTCGGGTCGGCGGCGGTTCCTTCTCCACCTCGGGTGGGAATTCGGGTTTGGTCCGCAGGTGGAAGACCGCGAGATTCGTGGGGCCGATGCTTTCGGTATGAACTCCCCACCACAGACCGCAGCGATATCGGTCGACGAACTGACGAAGCGCTACGGTCGCACGACCGTCGTCGATCGGCTTTCCTTCACCGTGCGAGAGGGCGCGGTGACCGGCTTCTTCGGACCCAACGGGGCGGGCAAGACCACCGTCTTGAAAACGATCGTCGGGCTCGCCCGGCCCAACGGCGGACGGGTCGCGTTCCGATCCGGCGCGGTGCCGTCCGACGCCCGGGAGTTGGGCGTCCACATCGAACCGTGCGGCGCGCATCCGGGCCGCACGGCCCGAACCCACCTGCGCGCGCTGGCGATCCTGGCCGGACTGCCGCGCAAGCGCGTCGACGAGGTACTCGAAACCGTCGGCCTCGAACAGGCCGCCAGACGCCGGGTCGGCACCTACTCGATGGGCATGCGCCAACGCCTGGGCCTGGCAACCGCGTTGCTGGGCGATCCGGAGATCCTCGTGCTGGACGAACCCGTGAACGGCCTGGATCCGCAGGCCATTCGCCGGCTGCGCACGCTGCTGCGCGAACGCGCGGCCCGCGGACGCACGACGCTGCTGTCCAGTCACATGCTGAGCGAGGCGGCACAAACCGTCGACGACATCGTCGTCATCGACAAAGGCCGCCTGGTCCACACCGGAACGATCGCCGAGCTCGAACACAGCGGGCTGTCGGTGCGCACCCCCGAACCCGAGCGGCTGTCGGGCCTGATCGCCGCCGCCGGCGGACGGGCCGAGCCCGCGGACGGCGGCGGCGACGCGCTGTGGGTCGAGGGCCTGCCCGCGGGGAAGGTCGCGGAACTGGCCCTGCGCGCGAACATCCCGCTGGAGGAGATCACCTCGCGGACCGCCTCCCTCGAGGACGTTTTCTTCGATCTGACCGGAGGACAGGACGCATGATCCGTCTGGTGCGAGGAGAGATGCTCAAGACCGTCAGCACCCGTTCGCTGTACGCGTTCGTGGTCGGCGGGATCGCGTTCGCGGCGCTCAACGCCGTGGTCATCGCCGTGGCCTCGGGACAGTTGGACGAGGTCGCGGAGAAGGAGGAAGCCCTCGCGGGCCTGCCGGTCCTGTTGATGCTGTGGGGACTCGTCGGCGTGGCCGGGGAGTACCGCCACCGCACCGCCGCACCGGCCGCGCTGGTGGCCGGGCGCGACCGCGGCGTACTCCTGCTCGCCAGGATCGGCGCCCACGCGCTGACCGGCCTGGTCGTCGGGGCGCTGATCGTCGCCGCGTCGGTGGCCATCGCGGTACCGCTGCTGCGCGACCATCCGGGCGCGGACCTGACCACGGGCGAGATCACGTCGGTCGCGGTGGGCAATCTGGTGGCGTTCGTGCTGTCTGCGATCATGGGTGCCGCCATCGGGGCGATGGTGCGCAGTCCGGTCGTGGGGGTGGTCGTGGTGTTGATCGTCAACTTCGCGGTGATTCCGCTGATCTCCGGCGTCGCCGAATCGGCCGCCAACTACACGCCGTTCGGGGCCGCCGGAGTGCTGGCCCGATCGACGCACCACACGACCCTGTCGGCGGAAGGCGCCGCGATGGTACTGGCCGCCTGGGCGGTCGCGCTCGTGCTCGCGGCCGTCGCCGGCGAACGTCGGCGTGACCTGGCGTGAGCGCACTGTCCCGATCCCTGCGAGCGGCGCGCCGGTGGCTCTCGGCGCGCCGCTCCGCGGTGTTCGACACCGTCGTCGCGGGGGTGACCACCGGTGTGGAATTCGGGTTGACGTTCGAGGACGTGACGCCCGTCACCGTGTTCCCGGCCGTGCTCATCGTGGTGAGTGGCGCGCTCCTGCTCGCCCGACGCCACGCGCCGGCGGCGGTACTGGCGGCCGTGTGCGCGGTGGCGGCGCTGCTCGCGGCCACCGGTTGGTCACCCGGCGGCGCGCCGTCGCTGGTGGCCCTGTACACCGTTGCCGAACTGCGCGAACGGCAATTCTCGCTGGCCGCGCTCGTGCCGACGGCCGGCTTCCTGATGGGGGCGAGCATCAGCGCGATCCCCGTCTCCGTCATCGCGTGGGGGCTCGGTACCTACGCCCAGACCCGGCGCCGCTACACCGCGGCCCTGGAGGAACGCGCCGCCCACCTGGAACGCGAGCGCGAGCAACTGACCGTGATCGCGGCGCAACAGGAGCGCACGGCAATCGCCCGCGAACTGCACGACATCGTCGCCCATTCGGTCACCGTGACGCTACTGGGCGTGCGCGGCGCGCGTGACGTGCTCCGCACGGCTCCCGACGTGGCCGACGACACCCTGGAGCGCGTGGAGACCAACGCCGAGGAGAGCCTGGCCGAGCTGCGCCGCATGCTGCTGTTGCTGCGCGAGCCGGAACAGCACGCGCAAATGCGCCCGCAACCATCGCTCGACCAACTCGCCACCCTCGTCGCCTCGTACGGTGACGCCGGACTGCCCGCGCGCCTGGAGGTCACCGGCGAACGGCGACCGCTCGCGGGCGGCGTCGAGTTGTCGGTGTACCGCATCGTCGAGGAGGCGTTGACCAACGTGCTCAAACACGCCCGGGCCACCCACGTCACGGTGACGCTCGGCTTCGGCCGTACGCACCTGGACGTCACGGTCGTCAACGACGGTGACCGCGTCGGTGAACCCTCGTCGGCCGGACAGGGCGGCGCCGGACACGGCATCGTCGGAATGCGCGAACGGATCGGCGTGCTGGGCGGCGAACTGGACGCGCGGCCGGGCGCTGAGGGCGGATTCCGGGTCGCGGCCCGCGTGCCCATCGGGGAGGCGGCATGAGCATCCGACTGCTCATCGTCGACGACCAGGAACTGATCCGTACCGGCCTTCGCCTGTTCCTGGAGACGAAAGACGAATTCACCGTCGTCGGCGAGGCGGCCGACGGCGACGAGGTGCTCGAAGCGGTCCGCGCGCTGCGCCCCGACGTGGTCCTGATGGACATCCGGATGCCGCGCATGGACGGCGTCGAGGCCACCGCCCGACTGCACGCCGCGGGGATCTCGCCGACCCCACGCGTACTGATCCTGACCACCTTCGACCTGGACGAATACGTCTTCGGCGCGCTGCGGGCCGGCGCGGCCGGATTCCTGCTCAAGGACGCCTCGCGCGCGCGCCTGGTGGAGGCGATCCACGTGGTCCACGAGGGGGAGGCGCTGCTGTCGCCGTCCGTCACCCGCCGCCTGATCGAGAATTTCGCCGCCCGCACCGAGCCGCTCCCGTCGGCGAGCGCCGTGGCGAACGTGCTGACCCCGCGCGAACGCGAGGCCCTGGTCCTGGTGGCGCGCGGCCTGTCCAACAGCGAGATCGCGGCCCGGCTGGTGGTGACGGAGGCGACGGTGAAGAGTCACGTGGGCGGCATGTTCGCCAAACTGGGGCTGCGCGACCGGGCCCAGGCGGTGGTGTTCGCCTAC
This sequence comes from Streptomyces sp. SID3343, assembly GCF_009865215.1. Lineage (GTDB taxonomy): Bacteria > Actinomycetota > Actinomycetes > Streptomycetales > Streptomycetaceae > Embleya. Next base: position 3,693 of record NZ_WWJX01000564.1, read on the forward strand.
GAACACGGCGTCGTCGTCGCCGGTGAGGCCGGCTGAACCCGCGCGTCGACACCCCGCGAGCCGGCGAACGGCGACCGTGAAATCATGGCCGTCGAGCCGACGCGAACGTCTTCCGCCGTCCGGCTGATCAAAACCGATGCCAAGCGGACACACTACGCAAAAAACTACGCAGAGACGGGAACCCGCACACGTGAAATCGGCGCGTAGGACTCTGCTTTCGGCCCTCGCGATGGTGTGTCTGCTCGTCGCGACGACGACCGCCTGCCTCAAGGACGACGCGGGGACGGGGACATACGTGTCCGCAACCGCGGACCCGCGTCCGTACGAACAGTGGTTGGCCGCGCGCGCGGACATCCCGGCCGACCTCGCCTTGCCCGGGAAATTCCTCACCGTCGCGGGCCATGACGCGGCCAAGGGGCCCGGGCGCGTGCTGCGCTATCGCCTGGAGGTCGAGGACGGCATCGACATCGACGCCCGATACCTGGCCCGCGCCGTGCACGAGACCCTCAACGATCCGCGGAGCTGGGGAGGAGGCCGGGGCACGATCGCCCTGGAGCGGGTGAGTTCCGGCGATTCGTCGTTCACGGTGACTCTCGCCAGTACCGGGACGGTCAACTCCTGGTGTGCCAAGGACGACCTGGACACCGGGGAGCAACGGGTCTCCTGCAACGTGGCGTCCACGCGTCGGGTGATGCTCAACGCGTGGCGGTGGTCCGCCGGATCCCCGACCTACGGCGACGACCTGGCGAACTACCGACGCATGCTCGTCAACCACGAAGTCGGCCATCGGTTGGGCCATTTCCACGAGACGTGCGAGCGATCCGGCGCGCTCGCACCGGTCATGATGCAGCAGACCCTCACGTTGGTCACCGGAGCGGCCACGTGCGTGGCCAACCCGTGGCCGTACCCGTGAGCGAGGAAACCGGCGTCACGAGAGACCGGCGTCCGCCGGCGTCACGAGACACCGGCGGACGCCGACGAAACCCACCCGGCAGAGCCCGGACGGCGCCCGACGGATCACCAGGGAAGGGGGCCTTCGGCGTCGAAGTAACCCCCGGTCGGGCCGTCCGGACCCACCTGCGCCATCCGCACGATGATCTCGGCGCCCTGCTCGACGGTCTGGACGCCGGTGTTCTGGTTCAGGTCGGTCATGGTGAAGCCGGGCTCCACCGCGTTGATCCGCATGTTCGGGAACGCCTTCGCGTACTGCACGGTGATCATGTTGACCGCGGTCTTCGACGCCGGGTACGCGACGCCCGGGTAGGCGTACGCCGGGGTTCCCGCGGCGGTGACCACGGTCAGCGAGGCCAGCGCGCTGCTGACGTTGACCACGACCGGCGCGGCGGAACGCCCCAGCAGCGGAAGGAAGGCGTGGAGGACGCGCACCGTGCCGAAGACGTTCGTCTCGAAGGTCCTGTGCATGACGTCGGCCGTCAGCTCCGCGGCGCGGATCACGACGGTGCCGTCGCGCATCTCCTCCTGGATGCCGGCGTTGTTGACCAGCACGTCGAGTCCTCCACCGGCCTCGACGGTTTCGGCCGCGGCCCGTACGGACGCGTCGTCGGTGATGTCGAGTGGGACGGCCCGCGCGCCCAACCGCTCGGCGACCCGACGCCCGCGCTCGGCGTCCCGGCTGCCGACATAGACGGTGTGGCCCGCGGCGACGAGTCGGCGGGCGGTCTCGAAGCCGAGACCCTTGTTCGCTCCGGTGATCAGTGTGGTTGTCATGCCTCCACGGTCGGGCCCGGCCGTGCGATCAGCCAGGAGTCCCGTCTTCCTGGGAATGCCGGTACCAGGAAGATCCGGGCCGGGCGGTGCACAGTGGTGTCATGGCGACCACGGAGTTCGGGCATACGGTGCGGCGCTGGCGCGATCGGGTCTCCCCGGAAGCGGCCGGACTGCCGGGCGGCGGCCATCGGCGCGCGGCCGGGCTGCGCCGCGAGGAGCTCGCCCTGCTGGCCGGGATCTCGGTCGACTACGTCACCCGCCTCGAACAGGGCCGGGCGAGCAACCCGTCGGAACAGGTCGTCGAGGCCCTGGGCCGGGCGCTGCGCGTGTCCGGAGCCGAGCGCGAGCACCTGTTCCACGTCGCCGGGCTCGTGCCACCGGGGCGAGGCACGGTGCCCGCCTACATCACGCCGAGCATTCAGCGGATGCTGGACCGGCTGATCGGCACGCCCGTCGCGGTCAGCGACGCGGCGTGGACGCTGCTGTTGGCCAACCCGCTGTACACGGCGCTGACGGGTGAGTACCACGGCGACGAACGCAACGCGGTGTGGCGCAACTTCCTCGGCTCGGGCAGCCGCTTTCGCCACACTCCACAGGCTCGGCACGCGCTCGAGGTCGCGCAGGTCTCCCAACTGCGTGCGACGGCCGGCCGGTATCCGGCGGATCGGCGACTGCGGCGCCTGATCGCGGAACTGCGCGCGAACAGCGAGCGGTTCGCCGAGCTGTGGGATTCCGGAGCGGTGGGCGGACCGGAGGCGTCGCGCAAGACGATCGACCACCCGCAGGTGGGCGCCGTGACGTTGGACTGCGACGTGCTCAGTGTCGCGGGCAGCGACCTGCGGATCATGGTCTACACGGCCGAGCCCGGCTCCGAGGACGCCCAACGCCTCGCGCTCCTGGCCGTTTTGGGTACCCAGACGCTCGCCGAGTAGGGAATCCGGCAGCGACGCGGCACCGACCTGCGCCCGCTCCGCCATCCGCCGGCGAGGCAACCGGAGCCGGCACCACGGGTGTTCGGATGGCCGGCGGCGGCCGTGGCCGCTCGCCGCGCCGCGCCGGCGAACCCGTCGCGGTGGTGCCGGTTGTGCCACTTCGGCGCAGGGTCGCCACCAGCCGCCGGGTTGCCGGGTCGTACGATGCAGCGGGCCGTGAACTGAAAGGGTGTCAGCAATGCGCAGGATCCTCGTCGTCGGTGCCGGGCACTCCGGGCTTCAGCTCGCGTTGGGCCTTCAGGCCCACGGATACGACGTCACCGTCATGACCGAGCGAACACCGGACGAGATACGTGCCGGCAGAGTGAGTTCGACCCAGATGATGTTCCCGTCGCAACTGGCCCTGGAGGCCGCGCAGGGCCTGGATCTGTGGGACGCGCAGGTCCCCAAGCTGCCCTACACCGGCTTCACCATCCCCGGACCGGACGGCGTGCCGTTCGTGGATTGGCTCGGGGACATGGGCGGATCCGAGTCCGTCGACCAGCGAGTGAAGATGTCGACCTGGCTGGAACTGTTCGCGCGCCGCGGCGGACACCTCGTCCTGCATCCCGTCTCGGTCGGCGACATCGACTGGTACAGCAGGAACTTCGACCTGGTGGTCGTCGCGGCCGGCAAGGGCGAACTGGTCACGATGTTCGACCGCGACCACGAGCGCTCGATCCACACCGAGCCGCAGCGCCGGCTGGCCGTGTCCTACGTGCACGGCGTCGCGCACCGTCCGGAGGTGGGGGAAAAGGCCGTACACCTGAACGTGATCCCGGGGATCGGCGAGTTGTACTACCTTCCCGGCCTCACGGTGAGCGGCCCGTGCGAGATCATCCTGGTCGAGGCGATCCCGGGCGGTCCGCTCGACCGCTTCGCCGGCGTCCGCGACCCGCGCGAACACTGGGCGCGCACCCTGGAGTTGATCCGCACCTACGCGCCGTGGGACTACGAGCGCACCCGGGGCGCCGAGCTGACCGACGAACTCGGCGTACTCAGCGGCGCGTTCACCCCGGTGGTCCGTCACCCCGTGGCCGAACTCCCGTCCGGCGGTATCGCGTTGGGCATCGCCGATGTCGTGGTGGCCAACGACCCGATCACCGGACAGGGGGCCAACAGCGCCGCCCGCGCGGCGGCGGTGTACCTGGCCGCGATCGTCGAGCACGGCGACAGGCCGTTCGACCGGGACTGGATGCAGCAGACGTTCGAGCGCTTTTGGGACTACGCCCGCCACTCGGTGAAGTTCACCACCGCGCTGCTCGCCCCGCCACCCGAGCACGTCGTGCAACTCCTCGCCGCCGGCAACGAGCACCAGGCGGTCGCGGATCGGGTGGCCCGGGCGATCGACACCCCGTCCGACTTCGAGAACTTCCTCTACGAGCCGGACAAGACCCACGCCTACCTGCGCGAGATCGGCGCGATGCCCTGACGGCGCTCCGCCCGCCGGCTCGGACCGGGGCAGGTGGGCGGGTCTGAGGGACTCCTACTTCGTGTCGCCGTCAGGCGCGGGATCGTGGCCCTGAGCGAACGGATTGCCGTAAGCCAAGTCGACCCAGGGGATTTGGGGAGCGAGCCGCCACGATGCCGCGATCACGGCCTTGTGTTCGCGGGGCGGGCCGTTCCAAAACGTGCAGGTTCGAGCGACAGGCATCCCGAGTTGCTTGTTCATCCATCGGCCGCCTCGTTTGGTGTCGAGTCCGGTCCGGTGTCGATATTCCGGGGTGGTCAGCACTCCGATGTACTTCCCGTGCTTCACGGACTCCCAGGTGACCACTGCCTGGACGTCGGCCCAGAGAAAGACCTTGGGCTTCAGCCTGAGCCCCAAAGGGATGGTGACGCCGGCCGAGTCCATGGTCATGGCGACCGGCCTGATCCAGGGGCCGGCCACGAGGATCACGGCGCCGAGCCCGAAGAAGCCCCAGTAGAAGATCGCCATTGCGAGTGGCAAGCCCGGAAGGGACGCGAAGGCGCAGAAGCCCACGAAGATGGGCATCGTTCGGACGGTCCCGCGCGGCCGGTGGGAACGCAGTTCGAACGGCGGTGCGGTGGGCGACGTCATGACGCCATGCTGCCGGCACGAAGTGCGGGCCGACACAGGGGGAACCATCGTCCGCCGCCGGGTCGACCCGCCTCGCGTGCCAGGGGTACGGCGGGGCCGAACGACCGACCGCCGCGTCCCGCGATCCGGGCCTACGGACGCGAGTCGGCCCGATCGGTGCCCCGAGGCCGTGCGGTCAGCACCGCCATGTCCAGCGGCAGCGGTCGGACGTCCGACAGCTCGAAACCGGCGGCGGACAGGAGCGCCCGATACTCCTCGACCGAGCGCTCACGGCCACGTGCGTTCGTCATCATCTGGATGTCGTAGCGCAGCGGGAGCGTCGACCCGCCCGCCTCGACGATCGGTCGCTCTACGATCGCCACAGTCGCGTCTGCCGGGACGGCCTCGGCCAGTCGGCGCAGGATCGTGGCGCATTCGGCGTCCTCCCAGTCGTGGAGGATGCGCGACAGCAGGTACAGGTCTGCGTTCGCGGGCAACGCGTCGACGAAGAAGTCACCGGCGATCAGGTCGCATCGGTCGGCGCAGCCCGCCGCCTTCAAGGTCTCGCCCGCCGCATCGACGACGTGGGCACGCTCGAAGAGCACCCCGTGCGCATCGGGCACCGTGCGTAACACGCGGGCCAGCAACTCGCCGTTGCCTCCCCCTACATCGACGACAACCGCCTTCGGCGCGATGTCGAGCACGCCGGGCACCGCGTCGAAGACGACCGCCCCGAACGCCATCGCCCGCTCGAACAACCGAGCGACGTCGGGGTGAGCGGCGAAATAGTCGAACGAGTCCTCGCCGTGCACGTGCCGAAACGCGTCCTCGCCGGTGCGCACGGTGTGTTCCAGGCCGAGATAGGACTCGAAGAACAACCCGCTGTAGATGGCGGCGAGTGCGTTGAGCGACCCGTCGACGTTCGTGCGCAACAACTCGCCGCGCGCGGTGAGCCCGTACGCCCCGTCCGCCTCCACCCGCAGGACGCCGTGTCCGGCCAGCATCCGCAGGAGTCGGCCCAGCCGTGCGGGATGCGCCCCGAGGACGCCGGCCAACTCCGCGGCGGACACGGGGCCTTCGGCCAGCCGGTCGGCCACCCCGAGCCGGGCCGCTACGCCGATGGATTGGGTGACCCAGGCCCCGGTCATGAGTTCGAGCATGTCCCGCATCGGGTCGGTCGGCGTCGAACCGGGTGTCGAACCGGGCGCCGAAGCGAACGCCGAACCAGGCGCCGAACCGAGCGCCGAACCGAGTGTCGATCCCGGCGTCGTTCGCGCCGACGCGGTGGTGGGCCCGGCGAGGTGGCGTTCGACCGCGTCGTGGTGCGGGCCCCGGGCCATGACTTCCAGTCGGCGGGGCCACGGGTCGCGCGCCGATCCGCCCCGGCCGCGGCTGCGGAAGTACAGCACGGACGTATCGTTGTGCGGGTTGTAGCCGCCGCCGTCGCCCACCGTGCCGTCCTGGGAGGCGAGCAGGTCGCGCAGGTCGAGCAGCGTGCCCCGCTCCGGGTCGGTGACCTCGAAGGCGAAGTGGGTTTCGCCGTTGTCGTCGCGCTCGGCCGCGACGATCCGCTCGAAGCGGGTGTCCTCGCCGGTCGGTAGCGCGAACAGTTCGAGGTTCGGGGTGCGGCCCTCGTGCTCCGCCGTCGACACGCTACAGCGCACGATGAACACCTCGACCGTCTCGGCGGGTTCGTCGATGCGGTGGGCCACTCGGTCGCGGACGACCGTGCTCGGGACGACCTCGTCGATCCGCAGGCCCAGGGACGGCAGTCGATCCAGGAGATTCGTGAGCCGGTCGGGGAACACGAGCAGGGCGCCGTGACCGAAGCGACAGTGTCGGTCGAACATGTCCACGACGCCGTCGGGCACGCCGTGCGGTAACGCGGCACGCAGGATCGCGGCGTCCGCATGGTGGCGTACATAGTCCACGATCGAGGCGATGCGCTCCGCGTCGGCGGCGTCGAGCCCGCCGCCGAGTGCACTGCCGAGCCCGGCGGGCGGATCGGTGTCGGGCCCGGAGCCGAGTTCGGGGCCGAAGTCGGTTCGGGGGATGGGTGGAAGGTTCACGGCAACGTCCTTGTCGTCGTCGGCACGCTTCGTCGTGGTTCCCGGCGACCGACCCGGCGTCGGTGTAGAGGACGCCGAAGCGGTCGCGGGCAACCTCGACGAGCGTATGCGGCGGACGCCACGCCGGTTGGCGGTCGCCGGGTGGCAGGGCCGCCGCCGGCCGCGCCGCGCGCAGGAACAGCGTGGGAGTGGAAGGAGATCCGGTGGTTGGTTGGTCGGGGCCCGACGATACCCACCCATGACCGTCAACAGGGTCGATATTCACCCTGACGGCTGACGCCCCCCACGACCGGCGGGTGAACGACGCGCCGAACGTAACCCCCCACCGTACGAGAGGACTTCGCCGCCGAAAGCTCGACCGCGAGGTGCGGGCGGCAGCGCGGGCGGTTCGACCTCCGCGACGGCTGCGATGACGGCTGCGATGATCCGGCGCACCTCGGCCGCCGGCGCGACACCGCGTCCTCGACCGACGCGATGGAATCCGCGACCAAGGGTGCCTGTTCCGGAGCCCGCGGTTCCCGGCGGACGCACCCGGCGCCGAGCAGGATCGGGGGTCGGCCGACGCGACCCGTCACAGCGCCGATCGGCAGGGTCGCGCGGAGCGAGGGCGGACTCGTCGCATCGGGACGCTGGTACCGGTCGCCGGCGAGCGAGACGGTACCCGAGTCCTAGTGCCCGTGGGCGATGTGCTGGACCGGGTCCACTTTCTAGTCTCGGGGGCATGCGAACCCCTGACTCACCCGCGCCGTCCGATGCGGTGACACCCGCGCCGGCCCGAGGGCCCCACCCCCCGTGGCAGTGCTCGCGGCGGGCACTGGTGGTCCTCCCGCTCGCGCTGTGCGTCGGTGCGACGGTGGCGGTCGGGACCGCGCGGGCAGTCGGCTCGCGACCCGGCGATCCGACGTCCGCCATGGCGCGTGCCGCCCACACGCTGCGCACCACCATCCCGGACGGTAGCGACGACAGCGACCTGCGGTCCCTGGGTCGGATGATCGCCGACGCGGTCGTCGTCGGAGTCGGCGAGGCCACGCACGGATCGAGCGAGTTCGTCACCACCAAGCACCGCATCTTCCGCCATCTCGTGGAGCGCAAGGGTTTCACCACCATCGCCTTCGAGTTCCAGTGGAGTGCGGGCGTGCGTCTGGACGCATGGGTGCGCACCGGCCGGGGCGACCTCACGACGATCATGGACGAGGAGTTCCAAAACGACGACGGTCTGTGGAACAGCACCGAAACGGCCGACCTCTTCCGCTGGATGCGGGCCTGGAACGCCGACCACGACCATCCGCTGCGGATCGTGGGCGACGACCTTCTTTACGCGGGGCCGCTCCTGTTCGACGCGGTCACGGCGTACGTCGGCCGGCACGATCCGGACCTGCTGCCGGAGATCGAGCGGCTGTACGAGGAGTCGAGGCCCACCGCCGGGATGAACGACACGATGAACGCCCGAAGGGTCATGCCGCTCGCCGACCGGCAACGCATGCGCGACGACGTGGGGCGGGTGCTCCACCTCCTCGAAAGCCGCCCGCCCGGCCCGGATCGCAAGGAACACGCGCTGACCGTCCAACACGCCAGGGCCATCGCACAGAACGCGAACCTGTACGCGTTCGACCTCGTCGACGACGTTCCCGCGGCGATGCGCTACCGGGACGAGGCGATGGCGGCGAACACCATGTGGTGGCACCGCCACACCGGTGAACGGGTGTTCCTCTCCGCGCACAACACGCATGTCGCGTGCGAGAGCCCGGTTCCCGAGTGCTACCCCAAAGTGCAGGGCCAGTTCCTGCGGGAACAGCTGGGACACCGCTACGTCGCGATCGGATTCATCTTCGGCCAGGGCTCGTTCAACGCGACCGACCCCGACGACCCCGCCATGGTGTATCGCCCCGTCAAGCTCGGACCCTCGGCCGCGGGCACCAGTGAACGCACCCTGGCCCGGGTGTCCCGACGCAACTTCTACCTCGACACGCGAACCATGGCGCCCGTCGTGCGCGCGTGGCTGGAAGCCGTCCACCCGACCCGCAACATCGGTGCCTCGTGGCCGGCCACCGAGTACGAGCCGACCCGAATCGGTCCGGGCTACGACATCCTGATCCACCTGCACTGGGTGACCGCCACCCTCATGCGCTGAGCACCTGCCGGTGCGCGGCGCGGGGGTGCCGCGCGAGTCGCGGTCGGCCCGCCTCGATCGTCGTGCGACCGGGCCGCCGTTCGGCGTAGGGGACGTGTCGGGTCGGCATGGGGCGCGCGTGGAGCGGGGACGGGGCGAGCACGGCACGAGCCGATTCCACCGAGTACGGAGTGAACCCGCATGACCCCCACCGAACCGACCGTCCGCGCCCTGGTCGACGCCATCAACGCCGGCGACCGTGACGGCTTCGTGGCCCGACTGGCCGAGGACGTGACGATGTCCGACGACGGCAGCGACCACGATCCGAACGAGTGGATCGACCGCGAGATCTTCGGCAGCAACGGGCGGATGGCGGTGCTCTCCGAAACCGACGGCGGTCGCGGTTTGGTCGCCCGGTTCCGCAACGACGCCTGGGGCGAGATGCGCACCCGGTGGCACTTCACCGTCGAAGACGGCAAGGTCCGACACTTCGAAACCGGCCAGGCCTGACCCGGACGGCAGTCCGGGCAGCCGACGAGTTGCCTGCCCACGGACCTCCCGGAAGCGGCGTCGCGGCTCTCGGCGACGATGTGGGTCGGGCGCCGATCCCCGCCGGACCCGAACGACCGCCCCCGGCCCGGGATCACCGGGGCAGGGGCTCGGCGTGAAGCCGGCGCGAGTGTCGGCGGCGCTCGGTTTCGTGGGCGGCGACGTCCCGTCCAGCGGTACGCGAGCGCGGCGAACCCGCCACGGTTCGCCCATGGGTTCTGTCTCGAACACGACTGGACGCGCCGTCGGTTCACATCGCCCGGAGCTGGTCGTGGCGATGACGGGCGGGCGGCACGTCCACCGAATCCGCGGCTTCGAGGTCGAGCGCGGCACCGGCGCGAGTGTCCACCCGTGCGCGCAGGGCGTGCGTCAGCGCGCGCAACCGCTGCCTGGCCCTGCGTTCGTCGAGCGTTGCCGACTGGGCGATGGACGAGTTGCGCGCGAGACAACGCTCGAAGCTGTACACGCGTACGTGGCGCGGCTGTGGTCGACGCCCGGCACGCGCGGCGTCGAGGAGGACTCGGTCGCTGTAGCGCAGGTCGTACAGGATCACGCTTCGCCACGGCTCGCCGTCGAGGCGAGGGAGGGCGCGACACAGCGAGGAAGGCGCGTGATGCGCGGTGCGTGACATGGGGCTCCGTCGGTTGTACCGCCGGGACTTTCCCGGGGGCTACCGAAACCCCGTCGGCCCGATGGCACGTTCGTGACCCATGCGCCGAAGATACCGGTCCACAGGTGCTCGGGGTGCCGGATCGGGGTGGTCGGCACAGACTCGGGGGCATGGACTTCGCGGACGTCGACGTGTTGCTCGTGACGGACCTGGGTGTCGAGATCCAGGCGACTGCCGATATCTGGGACTGGTATCCGCCGGACAGTCCCCGGCCCGCCGGCGCGCCCCTGTGGTCGGCGATGGTCGCCGGGTCGACGGTGCTCACGCAGGTGATGTCCGTGGGTTCCGGCGGGGACCTGCGCATCGACGCGACGGGGGAGCTTGCCGGGTACGGGGTGGTCGCGGTGTACGAGCACGCGGCGGAACTGCGCGGGCGCGGCACAGTGACGCCGTGAGCGCGTCGCGGGTCGGGCAGTCGGGGTAGTCGGGTCGATACTCCGTGTGCCGCGGGCGTTCTGCGCAGGCGCGTCGATGGGTCCCGGTCGATGATCGATTCATGGCCGCTGACGATGACGCCCCCGGCTCGCTGCCGCTGATCGAGCCGATGCTCGCGATCGAGGGGCAACTGCCACCGGCCCCCGCGGACGAGGCATACGGGGTGGAGACCAAATGGGACGGTGCTCGGGTGATCTCCTACGCCGTCGGTGACGGCTCACTGCGACTCCTGTCCCGCAGCGGGGACGACGTGACCGCCGCCTTTCCCGAACTGCACCCGCTCGGCGAGCAACTCGGTCGCCGGCAGGTCGTACTCGACGGCGAGATCGTCGCGTTGGACGATGGTGGGCGGCCGGATTTCGGGCGGTTGCAGCGTCGGACGGGCGTCGTCGACCCGCGCAAGGTCGCCCGACTGGCGATCGATGTCCCCGTGCACCTGATGCTGTTCGACGTGCCCTATGTGGACGGCCTGCCGCGATGGTCGACGCCGTATCGCGAGCGCAGGATGCTGCTGGAGGGGATGGACCTCGCGGGGCCGCGCTGGACCACGCCCTCGTACGCCGAGGGCCATGCGCACGAGGCGTGGGCTGCGGCGCTCGCCTACGGGCACGAGGGGGTGGTGTGCAAGCGGCTCGACTCCGAGTACTCGCCCGGTCGGCGTTCGGCCGACTGGATCAAGGTCGTCCGCACCGAGACCCTCGACGTCGTGATCGGTGGTTGGGTCGAGGGCCGCGGCGACCTGCGGGGTCTGCCCGGAGCGGTGCTCGTCGGCATCGACGCGCCGGGCGGACTGCGGTATGTCGGCGGGGTCGGGTCCGGCCTGTCGGACGCCGAGCGCGGTGAGTTGGGCGAGTATCTGGGCGCGCTCGCCGCCGAGGAGTCACCGTTCGTGAACCCGGTCGACGACGAACCGGACGTTCGTTGGGTGCGGCCACGTCTGGTGGTCGAAGTGACCGCGTCGGGCCGGACCTTCGGTGGCCGGCTGCGTCACCCGACGTGGCGACGGCTGCGCCCGGACCGAACGCGACCGGCCTGAGGTGACCGGTCACCGGGGCAGACAGGCGTAGTGGGATGCCCGATTCGCCGCTGGTGGGGGTGACTTGAGGCGCTCTGATCACTTAGCTTAGGCTTGCCTAACAAGCGCGAGGCGTTCGTGCTGCACGACACCGTCCGCGTTCGGCGACCCCTGCCTTGCTTCTCGTCGTTGACCGTTCGGTTGGATCGGAAAGAGGTCACCGATGTCTCTCCAGCCCCAGGGCATGGCCCGTCGCGGATTCGCGGCGACAGCCGCGGCCGCCGTCCTCACGCTCGGCCTGGTCGCATGCGGCTCGGACGACGACAACGAGTCGCCCAAGGGCGCCCGGGACACCCAAGGCGCCAAGGCCCGGGAGACCGGAACGCCCGCCGCCGGCGCCCCGGCGTTCCCCGTCACGATCAAGAGCGCGCTCGGCGACGCGAAGATAACCAAGAAGCCCCAGCGCGTGGTCACCCTCGGCCAGGGTTCGACGGAGACCGCGATCGCGCTGGGGCAGATCCCGGTGGGCAGCGAGACCTACCCGTGGGGCAGCGACGGCACCGGCTACCTCCCGTGGGTGCACGAGGCCGTGACCAAGGCCGGCGGAAAGCTGCCGAAGCAGTTCAAGGGCGGCGAGGAACTCGACATCGAGGCCGTCGCCGCGCTCGAACCCGATGTCATCCTGGCCCCGTGGTCGGGTATCACGCAGAAGCAGTACGACCTGCTCAAGGACATCGCGCCCACGGTCGCCTACCCCGACAAGGCGTGGAGCACCAACTGGGACCAGCAGATCGAGATCGTCAGCAAGGCGCTCGGGCAGCCCGACAAGGCCCGAGAACTGACCGCCAAGATCAAGCAACAACTCGCCGACGCGGCCGCCTCCCGCCCGAACTACAAGAACGTCACGTTCTCCTACATCTACAACACGGGCCCGGGCACGCTCGGCGTCTTCAAGCCCGAGGAACAGCGGGTCTCCGTCGTCTCCTCGCTCGGGCTCAAGGTCGACCCGGTCGTCGACACGTTCCCCGAGACGGACGGCACCGACTCCGCGATCATCGGCCTGGAGAACGCCGACAAACTCGCCGCGAGCGATGTGGTCTTCACGTTCTACATGGACGACAAGGCCCGCCGCGAGATCGAAGCGCAGCCGCTGTACGCCTCGATCCCCGCGGTCAAGCGCGGCTCGGTCGTGGCGAGCAACGACAACCCGTTCGTCACCGCGTCGTCGATGATCAATCCGCTGACCGTGCCCTGGAGCATCGACCGCTACCTCCCGCAGATCGACGCGGCGGTCGCCAAGGCCGGCAAGTAGGGCGGCCGGGGACACGACGCGGATGACCACCGATTCCCCCGTCCGCCCGACCGCCGCCGGTGCCTCGCGCGCCGGCGCCGGGCGGTCGGCCGTTCTGTGGGGCGGGTGCCTGGCGTTGCTCGTGGCAGCTCTCCTCGCGAGCGTGATGTTCGGCAGCAAGACGACGCCGCTGCGTGACGTCCTCGACGTGCTGCGCGGACACGGCGACCCGTACCTGACGACCGTCGTCGAGAGCCGCTATCCGCGCACCGCGCTCGGCGTGCTCGCCGGCGTGTGCCTCGCGGTGGCCGGCACGCTCATGCAGGGCGTCACCCGAAACCCTCTGGCCGACCCGGGACTTCTGGGTATCAACGCCGGAGCGGCAGCCGGAATCGTCACCGGTACGGCCTTCGCCGGCGCCTCCGGCAGCTGGGCCGCGCTGTGGTGGGCGCTGCCCGGCGCACTGCTCGCCGGCGCCTTCGTACACCTACTGGCGGCGGGCGGCGGGCGGACCGGGCTGGTGCGTCTGGTCCTCGCGGGCGCGGTGTTGTCCGCGGTGCTCGGCGCGTACATCCAAGCGGTCGCGCTCAGCAAGCCGAAGGTCTTCGACAGCTACCGCTACTGGGTCGTCGGCGCGTTGGGCGGACGCGACTGGGACGTACTGTGGTCGACGCTGCCGTTCGCCGCAGTCGGCCTGGGGGCCGCGCTGTTGCTCGGCCCGGGGCTGAACGCGCTCGCCCTGGGCGACGAATCGGCCCTCTCGCTCGGCGCCCGGCCCGCCGTACTACGCGCCGGCGGTCTCGCCGCCGCGACCGTGATGAGCGCGGCCGCCACGGCGGCCGTGGGTCCGATCGCCTTCGTGGGCTTGGGCGTTCCACACATCGTGCGAGCGCTCGTGGGCACGGACTTCCGGCGGCAGATCGGCTTCGCGGCGCTGCTGGGGCCTGCGCTGCTGCTCCTGGCCGACGTGGTGGGTCGCGTCCTGCTGCGCCCGCAGGAGTTGATGGTGGGCGTGGTCACCGCGTTCGTGGGGGCGCCCGCGCTGCTCCTCGCGGTACGCCGGATGCGGGAGGCGACATGAACACGCCCCAGCCGCCGCCGGCCCGGTCCACCTCCGCCCGGTCGCCGTCGAGGCGGCCCGCGCCGAACCGGCGTCCGCGCGGCTACCTGCGGATCGGGTCCGTGATCGCGGTGCCCGTGCGCGGGGCGTCCGTGGTCGCGGCGGTCGCCATGCTCGCCCTGATCGTCGCGGTCTCGGTCGCGACGCTGACCCTGGGCCGGCTCGGGATCGCCCCGGGCGACCTCCTTTCGTCGGTGTTCGGCGGCGCGGAAGGCAAGGAGAAGTTCGTCCTCAACCGCCTGCGCGGACCGCGGCTGGCGGTGTGCCTGGGCGCGGGGACGGCGTTCGGCCTGTCGGGGGCGCTGTTCCAGGCGGCCACCCGCAATCCGCTGGCCAGCCCGGACGTGATCGGGCTCAGCAGCGGCGCCGGCGCGGGAGCCGCGATCTTCGCGCTCGCGTTGCCCGGTGGCACGCCCGTGTGGATCGGCGCGCTGCTCGGCGCGTCCGCGGCGATGGGCATCGTCTACCTCACGACCGGCACCGGGTTTCGCGATCCGGCCCGGCTGGTCGTCGCCGGTATCGGGGTCGCGGCGATCGGCACCGCGATCACCCAGTACGTCGTCTACGTCGTGGAACGCGACAAGGCGAGCGCGCTCAGCGCGTACGTCAACGGCAGCGTCGCGGCGCGGTCCTGGGACGACGCCGGCACGATCGGCCTCGTACTGCTCGTCGTGGCCGGCCCGGCCCTGATCCTGTCCCGGCACCTGGACCTGGGCGAAATGGGCGACGACGTCGCCCGATCGCTGGGCGGCGATCCGGGTCGGACCCGCACGCTCGCCGTGGTCCTGGCCGTCGTGCTTTCCGCGGGCGCCGTCACCGTGGCCGGCCCGATCGCGTTCATCGCGTTGACCGCGCCGCAGATCGCCCGGCGCCTCACCCGCGGCTCGGGCCCGCACCTGGTGTCGTCCGCCCTGGTCGGCGCGCTGCTGCTGACCGTGGCCGACCTGGCCGCGCAGCAACTGCCCTGGGTCGAACCGCTACCCGTCGGCATCTACACCCTCGCCTTCGGCGGGGTCTACCTCGGATACCTGCTGACCCGCGAGTGGAGGAGTGGACGACTGTGAGCCGCCAACGCCCGCCGGCACCCGCCGGCCTGAGCGCCCGAGGCGCGACGCTGTCGTACGGCAGGACGCCGGTCGTCGAGGACGTCGACCTCGACCTGCCGATCGGCGGTCTCACCGTCATCGTGGGCCCCAACGGATGCGGCAAGTCCACGCTGCTCAAGGCGTTCGCGCGGGTGCTCAAGCCCGTGCGCGGCGCGATCACGCTCGACGGCAAAGACGTCCACGGCTACCGCGGCCGTGAATTCGCGCGCACCGTCGCACTGCTGCCGCAGAGCCCGATCGCCCCCGAAGGGGTGAGCGTGCGCGATCTCGTGCGCCGCGGTCGGCACCCACACCACACCCTGCTGCGCCAGTGGTCGCCCGACGACGACCACGCGATCGGCTTCGCCCTCGACCGCACGGGCCTGGGCGATCTCGCGGACACCCCGGCGGGCGACCTGTCCGGGGGTCAGCGCCAACGGGCGTGGATCGCCATGGTGCTCGCGCAGGAGACCCCGATCGTCCTGCTCGACGAGCCCACGACCTTCCTCGACATCGCCCACCAGTACGAACTCCTGGAACTGTGCGCCGAGTTGAACGACGAGGGCCGTACCGTCGCGGCGGTCCTGCACGACCTCGACCAGGCCGCCCGGTTCGCGTCGCACCTGGTGGTCGTCAAGGCCGGGCGGGTCGTCGCCCAGGGCACGCCACACGAGGTCCTCACCGCGGCTCGCGTCCTCGACGTATTCGGCCTCGCGTGCGACATCGTCCCGGACCCGCTCACCGGCACCCCGAAGGTGATCCCACACACCCGCCGCGCGGGCACGACCACCGGCCCGGCGAACGGGGCCTGACGGGGCGGCGATATTCGGTGGGGAAGGCGATGTCGGGTGCGGCCGGCGACGATCGCGGCGGCACCCAGCGGCTTCGGCGCGCGGGGGCGGTGAATTCGTGGGCGTCGTGCGTCGTGCGTGCATCGGGCCGGCGCTGCGGCGGCGACTCACCCCGCGCCGACCGGATTCGTGGTCCCGCGCGGATGGGCAACGCCCTGTGCCCGCCGTGCCGCTGATGACGCGTCACCTGTTCGCGGGCCGTCCCGTCCGTGACTCGGGTTGTTCCTCGGGTGCCCGCTCACCCGTCGTCGGCGAGCGTTCCCCGCCCTGTCGGTGATCGTTAGTACGTTCGTCTCCGTCCCGCCGATCCGGTGGGAAACCCCCTGCGGTGCAAAGGAGATGGTGTGTTGTCGGATTGGGAGGAATCGAGCACGGCCCGGGTGATCCCACCCGCTCGGCCGCGCAAGCTCGCCAAGGTCCCGTTCGTCGAACTCGCCGACGGTCGCCTGCAAGGCGTGGTGTCCAGCGGCTCGGACATCGGGCGCGTCTACGTGTCGTCGATCGCGGCCGGCGACTACGCGTTCGCGTGCAGTACCAACAACAACCGCCCCTGCGGCGGCGCGCACGGCTCGTTCTGCAAACACCTCACGGCCCTCGTCACCGAGTCGGTGCTGCAATACGGCGCCGAGCGGGTCGCCCGCTATCTACGGGTCGAGACCGTCGACGCGGAGCCGAATGCGCAGACCGTCACGGCGGCCATGACCGGCACCCGCCCGCGGCAGACGAGCGCCAACGCCGCGGCGCCCGTCTTCAGCAGGTTCCTGCGCCACCTGGCCTACCTGGAACTCACCCCCACCACGACGCCGTTGCCGGAGATGCAGTGGTTCCCGCCGACCAGGGAGGTGGCGTGATGCGCGCCGATCTGCTCGTCGAACCCATCGCCGGCCTCGACGAAGCCCTGACGGTCGTCGAGGCGTTCGACCGCACGCTCGTCGGCGGCCTGCTCCGGCCCCGCCCCGCGCACGCCGCAGCCCTGGCGGAACTCGCCGACGCCGTGGCCCGCACGCCGTTGGCCTCCCGGGTCGCCGAGGCGGCCGAGAAGGCGATGGCGGGAGTCGCGAGCGAGGACCACTTCGTCGCCCTCGCCGCCGCCCGCATCGCGTTGCTCGGTTCCGTGCACGACGCGCTCACCGCTCGCGTCGACGAGGCGACCGGCCGCACCCGGGTCGAAGGGACGGCCGCGGAATCGGGGGAGGGGGAGCCGGTGGCGGTGAATCTGCTTGCCGCCGCCCGCTCCTGGCTCTGCGATCTGGCGCGCGCCGGATGGCAGGGCATCGACCACGAACTGGTCTCCGGTTCGGCGCAGGTCGTCTCCGCGATGCTTCCCGACCCGGCCCTGCGCCGCCTGGCGACGCTCCTGGACGGCTTCGCCGCCGAACTCGCCGCATCCTGCCCCGGCGCGACCCTGGAGCGGATCCCGGTGCGCCGCTGGGCCGACCTGTGGTCGCGCGCGATGCTCCTGACCCGCCCCGGCGCAACCGGCGCGGCCACGACCGGCACCGCGACCGGCCGCCTGCTGCCGCTCGGCGTCGACGTACAGGAACACGCGACCGCCGCGCAGGCCCAGGTGTACGCGGTGTTCGAGCCCGCCGACGGCAGCGCGGTCCGCGTGGTGCGCGCGAGCGTTTCGGTGCCCAAGCCGGACACCGTCGTCGGAGTCGGCGTCTGGCAGTTGCTCCGCCCGCACATGTCGCTGCTGGCAGCCGCCGGTGAAGGCCGTTCGATGGACCTCGCGGACATGCCGATCACCGCCGAAGGCGACCTGATCTGGAGCGACGCACACGCGCGCGC
Source organism: Streptomyces sp. SID3343 (assembly GCF_009865215.1). GTDB lineage: Bacteria > Actinomycetota > Actinomycetes > Streptomycetales > Streptomycetaceae > Embleya. The sequence goes on from NZ_WWJX01000564.1 coordinate 21,419, forward strand.
CGGCGCATCCGCCGACGCGTTCGCCACCGCCCGCATCGCCCTGCCCGGCGCCGCCGCCTCGGCGACCGCCCCCCTGGACCGACACCCGGCACAGATCG
>NZ_WWJX01000565.1 GCF_009865215.1 Streptomyces sp. SID3343
GGGGGGCGGGCGGGGCGGGGTCGCCCTCGGCCGATCCGACCGCTGCCGCCGACCCGGGCGACCCCGTCGCTCCGGGTGTACCCTCCGACCCGGTCGAGCCGAAGTAGTACTCGTGCAGCAGTTCGCTCTTGCCGCGCAGCTCCGCGCACGGTCCGTCGTGCACGATGCGGCCCTTGCGCAGGACGTAGGCGTCGGTGCCCACGCTCAGGGCGAGGTTGGCGAACTGCTCGATCAGCAGCACTGCCAGTCCCGCCGCGGCCAGTTCGCCCACCACGCGCATCAGCCGGTGGACCACCAGCGGCGCCAGGCCCAGCGACATCTCGTCGAGCAGTACGACCTTGGGGTCGGTGACCAGGGCGCGGCCCAGGACGAGCATCTGTTGCTCGCCGCCGGACAGGTGGCCGGCCTGGAGGGTGCGGCGTTTGTACAACTCGGGGAAGAGCCGGTAGACCGTCTCCGGGTCGCCGGCGCCGGCTCGGGCGACCAGCAGGTTCTGTTCGACGGTGAGCGTGCGGAACGTGGTGCGGGCCTGTTCGACGTAGCCGACGCCGGCCTTGGCACGCTTGTGCACAGGCAGTTTGTGCACGGCGCGGTCGCCCAGTTCGATGCTGCCGGACGTCGTGCGCACGAGTCCGGCGATACCGTCCATCAGGGTGGTCTTGCCGGCGCCGTTGGCGCCCAGGAGTACGGTCACCGCCCCTGCGGCCACGTCCAGCGACACGTCGTGCACCACGGGCACTTCGTCCCGGCTGATGCTGACGTCCCGCAGTCGCAGGACGGCCTCGACGCTCAACTCCGCTCCTTGGCGAACGCGTCGCGCAGCGCGTGGATCACGTGCGCGTGCGCCTTGCTCGCGTCGGTCAGGTCGGTGGCCAACAGGCCGAAGAAGCCGTGGATGAGGCCGTCGAGGCGGATCGTCTCCGCGTCGTTGCCCGCGGCGCGCAGGGCCCGCGCGTAGTCCTCACCCTCGTCGCGCAGCACGTCGTACTCGGCGCCGAGCACGAGCGCCGGTGGCAGGCCGGACAGGTCGGCGGCGCGTAGCGGGAGCAGGTAGGGATCGGCCAGGTCCGCCGCGTCGCGCGGATACTGCTCGAAGAACCAGTCCATGCTCGCCTTCGACATGAAGTAGCCGTCGGCGAAGTCCGCGTACGACGCGCGCCCGTCGTCGGGGTGGCCCACCACGGGCGAGACGAGTACCTGGAGAGCGATCGGCGGGCCGGCCAGGTCGCGGGCCTTGAGTGCGACGACGGCGGCCAGGTTGCCGCCCGCGCTCTCCCCGCCGACGGCGATCCGGTCGGGGTCCACCGACCACCGTTCGCCGTGCTCGTGCAGCCACCGCACCGCCGCGTAGGAGTCGTCGGCGGCGGCCGGGTACGGGTTCTCGGGGGCGAGTCGGTAGTCCACCGAGACCACCACGGCGTCGGCTCCCGCGGCCACGGTGCGACACGCGAACTCGTTCTCGTCGAGGCAGCCGATCGTCCAGCCGCCGCCGTGGAACCAGACGAACACCGGGAACGGGCCCGCCCCGTCGGGGGTGTAGATCCGGACCGGGATGTCGCCGCCGGGGCCGGGGATCACGTCGTCGCGTACCGAACCCACGGCGGGCAGGTGGTCGGGCATGGTCCAGCTCAGCTGGAATCCCTCGCGCATGGCCTGGGCGTCCAGGACGATCGGGGCGGGGTCCGAGTTCGTGTCCCGGGCTCGCTCGATGACCCTTCGGGCTTCCGGATGCAGGGGCATCGCTGCCTCCCAATCGCTCGCAGATCGTATCTGATTGCGTGTACGGTATGAGTTCCCGGAATGCCTGTCCAGACCCCAGGAGGAATAAGGTGCGCAAACCCGATACGGCGGCGCCGCCCCGGCCGGCAGACCTCGTACTCACCGGTGGGCCGGTGCACACCTTCGACGCCCACGACCGGACCGCCCGCGCGCTCGCGATCGGCGAGGGCCGGATCACCCGCGTCGGCACGGAGGACGAGATCGCCCCGCTGATCGGACCGCGCACCCGAGTGGTGCCCCTGCGCGGACAGGCGGTCCTGCCGGGGATCAACGATTCGCACCTGCACGGGGTCTGGCTCGGCGCGATGTGGCCCCACCTGCTGATGGAGCAACTCGCGGCGGACGCGGGCCCGACCGCGCCGATGCCGGCCCTGCGTACGCGCGACGACCGGCGCGCCGCGATCCTGCGCACGCGTGACCTGTTGGCCCCGCTCGGGATCACCAGCTACACCGAACCGGGCCTGGGACCGGGCGAGGACGCCGGCGCGAGCGGGTGCTTCGGCTCGGCCGCGCTCGCCGACTACGCCGAACTGGCCGCCGAGGGACTGCTTTCGGCGCGCGTCACCGCGCTGTTGCTGTTCGGTGAGCTGGACGGGCCCAGCACGGCAGGGGGGTTCGCGACGGGGCTGCGCGAATTCGCCGCGCCGGCGGACGTGTCGGGCTGGTTCCGGGTCGCCGGCGTGAAGATCTTCGCCGACGGCATCCCGCCGATGCGCAACGCCTGGATGTGCGAGCCCTACCCGGACGGGTCACACGGGTCGCTGCTGATCGACGGCGACTCCGCCGGGCAACGGCAGCACCGGTTGGAGGAGATGATCCACGCCGCGCACGCCGCCGGTCACCAGATCGGCGTGCACTCCACGGGCGACCGCACGTCGTCGGTGGTCGTGGCGGCGCTGCGCGCGGCGAGCGCCGGCGACGGGCGCGCGGCCCGGCACTACCTCATCCACGGCGACCTGCTGCACCCCGCGACGCTGGCCGACATGGCCGCCGCCGGTATCGGGCTCAACACCCAACCCGGCATCGCGGTGGCCACCCGGCACCTGCTGCACGACACCCTCGGCGCGGACACGCTCGCCCGGATGTGTCCCACCCGAGACGCGCTCGATGCGGGCGTCGAGGTATGCCTGAGCTCGGACTCCCCCGTCCTGAGCCCGGATTGGCGGCGCGGCGTGGTCGCCGCCGTCACCCGCGCGGGCGTCGACGGCACACTGTGCGGGCCCGACCAACGCCTGGCCGTCCGCGAGGCACTGCACGCCTACACCACCGCCCCGGCCCGCCAGGACGGCGCCGAGGCGTGGAAGGGTTCGCTGGAGCCGGGCAAGGCGGCCGACCTGTGCGTCCTGGAAACGGACCCCCTGTCGATCGAGGTCGCGGCGCTGCCCGACGTCGCGATCACGCTCACCGTGGTCGACGGCCGCATCGTGCACGAGCGAACCTGACATCGCTCGAAGACCCGGTCACCCGTGGTTCGGCGTACCGCGGCTACCGGGGCGTTTCGACGGCTGCGGTGGTCGTCGCGCGGGGCATCGTGATCCCCTCGGCCGCCGTGGCAGTCGGCGGGACCGCGCGCAGAATCGCCGTGTCCGACCGGTAACCGGTCGTGCCACCACGCGCTCTGGGCGTGAGCGGGAAGAACGGGCCGGATGGACCGTTTTCCGTATCCCCCCGGCCCTGCCCACCGAGCCGGCAAAAGACAGCCACGCCGCCCGACGCCCGCGTGGCGTGGGCCGATTCCCTCGTCGACTACCGGTACTTCCGCCCCTGATCATCCGCCGTCGCGCTGCGCCCGCACCGGGTCCGAGCGTGGGAGCGTGATCGCGGGTCGCCGACCTACCGGCCGTAATCCCTGCCGACGACCAGCGTCTGCCCCGTCGGGAGGGTGGACGCGAGGTCTCGATCGCTGTCGACGCGCCCGTCACCGGTGTACTGGTAACAGGGGAACGCAATGCAGACCGCGGGGCGACTGGCGCCGTAGAGCAGGTCGAAGCCGGTGCGGTTCGCGATCGACAGGATCGGCGCATCGATGGGGTAGCCGGCATCCCGACGATCCTCGACGAGCCGTGCGGCAACGACGGTTCGGGGTCCGGTGAAGTCGGGCGCACCGTAGACGCACAGGCTTTCGACCGGACAGGACGCGACGGCCTGAGCCCGGGCGGTCGGGGCGAGACCGGCTCCGCTCAGGAGGGCGACCGCGGCGACACCGGCGGCCAGGGTCGCGCTTCGACGGACCACGAGACATGCCCTCTCTGTTCGAAGGTCTGAATTTCATGTGACGCTTCCCCACCGACGGCGAGGAGCGAAGCGGCCGACCCTTCGGGCGACCCGGCCAAGAATGCCGGCCCACCGGTCCCCTCTCGCGAACGACGCGCCGGGCCTCGATCGCCCCATGACCCGCTACGCCCAATCGGCCGCAGCACCAAGCCTGTTGTCCCACTTCGCGCAAGTCGTCACAAACACCGCAAACACTGCCGACAGCGCTCGGCGCGCGCGGCGAATCACGGTCCCATGCTCACCCGCTGATCGCCCATAAGTGTCACATAAAGATGTATTGGGTGATTTTTGCGCGATATACGGCAACTTTCCGTTTGTCGTCGCGTCCTCCCGTCGGACTCCCGATCACGCGCCGACCGAGAAGGAGAGAACAACCCTGATGCGTACCTCTCGTGTCTTCTGCACCTCTGTAGCCGCCGGCCTGCTCGCTGTGGCCATGGGCGGCACCGCCGCTGCGACCGAAGACCCCGGCCCGCAGGCCAAGGACGTCAAGGCCGCAACGTCCGGCACCGGCAGCGACTCCCACGACAAGCAGGGCGCCAAGACCGAGTCCGGCGCCTCGCGCGGCGACAAGACCGACCAGCCCAACCGGCATTGCCCGCCGAAGGGCGAGAACAAGGGCGACAAGAAGGGCGAGCACAAGGGCGAGTCCAAGGACGACAACAAGGGCGAGCACAAGAGCGAGTCCAAGGACGACAACAAGAGCGAGCACAAGAACGAGTACAAGGACGACAAGGGCGAGCACAAGACGGAGCACAAGACCGAGAGCAAGACCGAGAACAAGTACGAGACCAAGCCCGTGAGCAAGCCGGACCACAAGCCCGAGCACAAGCCCATGGGTAAGCCGGACCACAAGCCCGTCGACCGGCCGGTGATCGTCAACAACACGAACACCACGATCACCACCAACACTCTCGTCCACACCACGAACGTGGTGAACAACACCAACAACGTGGTCCACCACCACGCCAAGCACGAGCCGAAGAAGCACGACCCCGCCAAGCACACGTCGCACAAGCACGCGACGAAGCCCATCGCCCCCGTGGTCAACCCTGGCACCCAGACCAGGACGCTTCCGGTCGGCTCGGTCGCCGGCGGGGCGGGCGGCAGCACCGAGTCCGACAACGGTCTGCTCGGACTGGGCGCCGCCCTCGCCCTCGCGGGTGCCGGTGCCGGCGCGTTCGCGATGCGCCGGGGCAGCCTGCGTGGCTGACACACCCTTCGTACGCCGCTTCGGCCGCCGCCTCTTCTTGGCGGCGGCCGTCGCTGCGCTCGTGTGCGGCATCGTGCTCGCGGTGATCGGATACCAGGACCACCGCCCGCCCGCCGCGGCCCGCGCCGCGCCCAAGGTCGCGGCCCCGGCGGCGCTTCCCCTGTCTCCCGCGGCCCCCGACGGCGGGGCTGCCGGTCGACCGGCCGATCCCGCCGCCGCGCCGGCACCCTCGCCACCCGTCGAAGGTCCGATCCTCGCTCGCTCGGAGCCCGTCGCGGTGGACATCGCCGAGGTCGGTCTGCACGCGTCCGTGATCGCGGTCGGACTCGAACCCGACGGCAGCGTCCAGGTGCCGCCGCCCGACAACGGGCGCAAGGCCGGTTGGTACAACCAGGGCCCCACGCCGGGCGAGATCGGTCCCGCCGTCGTGGTCGGCCACCTCGACTCGCAGTCCGGTCCCGCGGTCTTCTTCGACGTGGGCAGGGTGCACCCGGGCGCGACGGTGGAGGTCCGGCGCGCGGACCAGAGCACGGCGGTCTTCACCGTCGACACCGTGGAGCGATACGCCAAGTCGGAATTCCCGACGCTCAGGGTGTACGGCGACCTGAACAAGGCCGAACTGCGCCTGATCACCTGCGGAGGGGACTACGACCCCGCCAACGGTGGCTACCAGGACAACACCGTGCTGTACGCCCACCTGACCGGCTCCCACTGACCCTCACCGACACCGGGGACCGGCCCCACACCGGGCCGGCCCCCGGGCCCGAGGCCGTCACCGAAGCCGTCCCCACCACCTCCCGGGGATCGACGATCAACCGGACGCCCTGCGACGACCGATGTGTTCACCCAGGCACGACAGCACGGTGAGCAGACCGAAACCGGCCCCCAGAGCGCAGACTCCGCTCCAGCCGGTGTGGGTCCACACCACGGAGGTGAGCGCGGATCCCACGACGCCACCCAGGAAGTACGACGTCATGTACAGCGAGTTCAGTCGGCTGCGGGCCTGCGGTTCGAGCGCGTACACCACGTTCTGGTTGCTGATGTGTACCGCCTGCACCGCCAGGTCGAGGACCAGGATGCCGGCGAGCAGCCACGCGAGCCCGTGCTCGCCCGCGAGCAGAAGTGCCCACGAGGCGAGCAGCAACAGCGCGCCGACCCCCGTCACGACGTACACCAGGCCGCGGTCGGCCAGCCGTCCGGCCACCGACGCCGCGGCCGATCCCGCCGCGCCGGCCAGTCCCATCAGGCCGATGGCCGCGGTGGACCAGCCGTACGCCGGCCCGGACAGCAGGAACGTCAGCGAGACCCACAGCACGGTGAACGCCCCGAAGCTCGACGCGCCTGTCAGGGTCCGCCACCGCAGTGCCGGATACTCGCGCCACAACCGGGCCATCGACCGGAACACGGCGCGGTAGGGCGCGCGTTCGGCCGGCGGGAACGGCGGCAGCACCCGCCGAAGCAGCAGCGCCACGGCCAGCATCAGCACCGCGTTGACCCAGTAGACCGTGCGCCACCCGCCGAGTTCGGCGAGGCCGCCCGCGGCCGTTCTGGCCAGCAGGATGCCCAGCAGCAGTCCGGCCATCACCGTGCCCACCGCGCGGCCGCGCAGTTCGGGAGCCGCCATGGTCGCCGCGAACGGCACCATGACCTGCGCGCCGACCGAACACAACCCCGTCACCGCGAGACCGACGAACAGCATCGGCGCGTTCGGCGCGGCGGCGGTCCAGATCAGTCCGGCGGCCGTCGCGGCGCACAGGGCCACCGTGAGCCGGCGCCGCTCCAACAGGTCGCCCAAGGGTACGAGCAGCACCAGCCCGCACACGTAGCCGATCTGGCTGACGGTCACCACGAGCGCGGCGGTACCCGAACTCATCCCGAACCGCTCGGCCATGACGTCGAGCAGCGGCTGGGCGAAGTAGTTGCCGGCCACCGACAGTCCGGTGGCGGTGGCCATCAGCAGCAGTGTGGGCCGCGTGATACCGGCGCCGGCGGTGCCGCGGCCGGTGCCCTGCGCCGCATGCTTCATCGGGCGGTCCGCGTCCCGAACCGGAATCGGCCCGGGCTCGGATCGGTGCTCGAATCCGAATGCCGACGCGGTTCCGGGCGCGGTTCCGGGCTCGGACCAACGCGCGGCGAGCGGAAGTTCACCAGGTGACCGGAAGGCTTTCGGGGCAGGCGAAGAACCCGCCGTCCGCCTTCCTCACCTCGTGCGGTTCGACCGCGAGCCGCAGGCGCCCGAGCCGCTTGAAGAGCACCTCGTAGGCCGCCGCCAGGACCACGGTGGCCAGGACCGAGCCCAGACAGAAGTGCGGCCCCGCGCCGAAGAAGACGGACCCCTTCTCCCTCCGCCGCACGTCGAACACGTGGGGATCGACGAATTCCCGGGGATCGTGCGCGGCCGCGAGCGCGGAGGTGACGATCCCCTCGCCCGCGGACACCACGATGCCGTGTCGTTCGACGTCCTCGACGGCCACTCGGGGGAAGTTGGTGATGCCGTTGTTGTGATAGCGCAGCACTTCGCGCACCGCCTCCGGCCACAGCTCGGGACCGCGTACGCACTCGCCCAGTTGGCGGGGATGTCGCAGCAACGTCATGACTCCCACCGTAAGCGGTGGGACGAGGGGATCGGTCACGTTCATCAGCAACAGACCGGTGGTACCGATCGCCTCCTCTCGGGTGATCGTCCCCTCGCGCGCGGCCCGCGCCAGTGTGGTGACGAGCCCGGACGCGCCACCCTTCGACTCCGCGGCCCGGTCCACCAGCCGACCGGCCAGCTCGGTCAGCGCGGTGGTCGCCGAGGTGATCTGTTCCTGGCTGCCGAGCAAGTCCAGTTGTCGGCGGATGTGTTCCTGCGTCGTGGCGTGCTCCGCTCGGCTGAGGCCCATCACGTCGCCGGCGACTCGCGCGACGAGCGGTTCACTGAAGTCCTCGACCAGATCCGCGCCCTGCCCGGCGCGCTCGATGTGATCGAGCAGGTCGTGGGCGTGCCGCTGGGTGGTGGCCCGCCAGACGTCGGCCGAGCGGCGGGTGAAGCACGAACTCAGCACGCCGCGCAGGCGGGTGTGGTCGTCCCCCTCCATGTTGAACAAGGATCCCGCGACCGAGGTGAGGTCGTCCCCGGCCATCCGGGGCGCCCCGGGGAAGACCAGGTCGCGGGAAAACCGCGGGTCGTTCATCACGAAGCGCACGTCCGCATGGCGGGTGACCAGCCACAGCCGATTGCCACTGGGCATCTCGACCGGGCACAGCGGGCGGTTGTCCCGCAGTTCGGCCAGGATCGGCGGAACCGTGAAAAGCGGGCCGGGCGGGAAGTCGCCGGGAATCTTGAGCACATCCGCTGCGGGCCAGTCGACGATCTTCATGTTCTCCCTTGCCCGGCCGCTGCGGCGGCCGACGGTGGTGGCCGGCCGCCGGGAGGCATCCCGAAAGCGGATCGGTGCACGAGTGGGTCGTGCCGGCGCGTCGCCGGGCCGGGGCCGACGTGCACGCCGGTCACTTTCCCCAACCGAACGGTGAGCGCACGTTCGGCCGAACATTTCCCCCCTTCGGGTGAACCCGCCGAACGACCCCGAAGCGCGTCGCAGGCAAGGTCGCGGTGTCGCAGCCGAGTTGCCCGGTCCCGCGCGACGCGACCCGCCACGTACGCTCGATGCGTCCGATGGTCCGGGCCGGGCGGCATTGTCGATGGCGCCCGGTCGTGGGCGGTTCGTCACCTGGAGGAGTGCTTTCATGTCACAACAGCAGCAATGGACCGCGATGGACCGCTACTTCACCGATCTGCTCGGCACCGACGACAAGGTGTTGGAGGCCGCACGGCGCGACAGCGACGCTTCGGGCCTGCCGCCGATCGCGGTCGCCCCCAACCAGGGTCGACTGCTCCAACTCCTGGCCCAGGTCCGGGGCGCGCGGCGAATCCTGGAGATCGGGACGCTCGGCGGGTACAGCACCATCCATCTGGCCCGCGCGCTGCCCGCCGACGGCCGACTCGTCACCCTCGAATACGCGCCCCGACACGCCGAGGTCGCCCGCGCGAACATCGCCCGGGCCGGGTTCGCCGACCGGGTCGAGGTGCGCGTCGGCGCGGCCTTGGACACTCTGCCGGTGCTTGCCGCCGAGGGCGGCGACCCCTACGACATGATCTTCGTCGACGCCGACAAGGACAACTACCCCCACTACCTGGAGTGGTCCCTGCGGCTCGCCCGAATCGGCACGTTGATCATCCTGGACAACGTCGTCCTCGGCGGCGAGGTTCTCGACCCGGCGGCCGGACCCCGAGCCCAGGGCATCCGCAGCACGATGGAGATGCTCGCCCGCGAACCTCGCGTCAGCGCCACTGCCCTCCAAACGGTCGGCGACAAGGGCTGGGACGGCTTCGCCTTGGCACTGGTCATCGGCTGACCGCCGCCGTCGCCGGCCGACCTCTCCGGCTCGGTGCGAGAGGCTGCTTCGCCCCGATCCCGGCGAGCGCCGACCCGCCCCGGCTGCGGGGCCGAACGACGGCACATACCAGTCCGGGCATGGAGTGGTGGTAGAAAGGTATTTGCCGGGCATAGGCAAAGGTGGCCAGGCTGCCATGCGGAGTTCCACGCTCCGCCGAAGGCGCGAAAGCCCGGAACCCGGCAGCCCGAACCGCGACCGACGAAACCGGGCGCGTTGGCTGCCGGGCGGCCGGGAGTGGGCCCGGACAAGGGTTGGGAGAGGGCAGGACACATGCAGACGGTGAAGCTCGACGAGCACGCGCCCGACCACGGCATCGCCGAGCAGACGATCCGGCAGGGGCGACGGGCATGATCGACGAAGCCCTGGACATCGCGTACAACGCCCGGGACACGGTCGGCCCGAAGCGCTTCGCCGAACTGATGGCGCGCTACCGCGCGGAGTCGGACGCCGCGATCGACGGCCTGCCGGGTGCACCGGGCATCGAGTACGACGCGGACAGCGCGGAGCGCCTGGACGTGTGGGGGCCGGGCACCGCCGACCTGCCGCGGCCGGTGTTCGTGTTCGTACACGGTGGCTACTGGCGGGCGCTGTCCCGGGCCGACTCGGCGTTCATGGCGCGCATGCTCCACGAACAGGGTGTGGCCACCGTGGTCCCGGACTACACGCTCGCGCCGGCCGCGACGCTGGAGGAGATAACCCGACAGGTTCGCGCGGCGATCGAGTGGGTGTACCGAAACGCCGACACGTACGGCCTCGACCGCAACCGCATCGTCGTGGGCGGCAGTTCCGCCGGCGGTCACCTGGCGGCGATGACGCTGGTCGGCGGGTGGCAACAGGCATCGGGCCTGCCCGACAACGTCGCCGCCGCGGGCCTGGCGATCAGCGGGCTGTACGACGTGCGTCCGCTGGTGCACACCCAGGCCAACACCTGGCTCGACCTGGACGACGCCCGTGCGACCGCGCTCAGTCCCCTGGTGTGCGCGGTGGCCGAGCCCGTCCCGACGGCCCTCGTGGTGGCCGAGCACGAGGCGAGCGGCTTTCACGAGCAGGCCGAACTGATGCGTGCCGCTTGGGACACCGACCTGCTGACGATCCCGGGCCGCAACCATTTCGACGTCATCCTGGATTTGGCCGACGCGGAGAGCGTGCTCTCCCGGACCTTGCTGAACCTGATCCGGGGACTGTGAACGACGGTCGTGCGCCGCGCGGACGCTCGCGTGGAGGGCGGTCAGCGCACGGACACCGGCACCGGCACCACGAGCCGAACGGCCGCCCTGGCTCGGGTCGAGTCGGTGCCGGCGTCCCGTAGCCGCAGGCGCAGCGTGTAGCCGTGCGCGGGCTCCGGCGTGTCCCGCGCCAGGGTGCCGGTGACGCAGTCGATGGTCACCGCGTCGGCGTGACGGACGAAGAACACCGGACCGGCGACGGCGGCGAGCAGGGCGATGGCATCGGCGAACAACGCGGCGCTGCGCGGGCGGGAGTGGACGACGTCGACCGCGTACACCCCGTCCGGCTGGACTTCGGTACCGAGCAATCGCCATGGCGAACCGGGCAGGTTACACGCCACTCGCAATCGGGGCAGCAGCTCCGCTTCCGGATTTCCGCCCGGCCACAGCGCCGCCTGCTCCGCCAACTCCCCCAGCGCGCGCAGCGGCTCGTCGCCGGCGGGTACCGAGGACATCCCGAACGATTTCATGAGGTAACGGTACGATCACCCCACACGTTCGGCCTGTCGTGGCCGTCGTCGTCCGGGGGTTCTCCAGCCGTCCGTGGGGGTGGACGCCGCCTGGGTACGGCTTCCGGCCGGGATGCGTCCCGGCCGAACCCCGCAGGACGAGGCCCGGTCTGCCGCCGGTCGGGGTGAGCGATCCGCGGTCGGGCGGGGGGCGGCGTACCCGGACGGCCGCATCGACGGGCGCCGCGACGGTTCGCCTGCGGTTGCGCCGATCGGCGCAAGCGCACGGGTGCTTTTCGTCGCCGGCGACGACATCGGCGGCGACCGGTCGTCGCCTACTGCCGGGCCACGCGTTCGTCACCCGCGCGGGAACCGCCGTCCGGCTCGGCGAGGGTTTCGCCCGCCCGTGTCGCGCACCTGGATCCGGTGGCCTCGGCGGCCCGGTAGAAGCGACGGCTTCGACCGTTGACCATCCTCGGCTCGGCGACCAGGACGCCGTCCGCCTCCATGCGACGCAGCATCGGATACAGCACTCGGGAGGTGACCTCGTACTCGTTTCGGGTCAACTCCTCCAGCATCCACGCGTCGTGGAACTCCCGTTCGGCCGCGCACCGCACGATGTGCCGCCACATCGCGGCCCGCCGAGACCTGTGCATGTCGCTCACCAACTCTCCCGCCATCCGATGGCGGATCCAACCGATCGCGGTCTTCGAGGCAGCACGCATCGCCGCTGCGGCACGAGGACGGGACCGGACGGGGACGGGGACGGGGACGGGGACAGGTATGGGAACGCCGCCCCGCGGCAGGTCACGCGGCAGCGGAGGGTGGCCGACTCACGTACCGCCGAGCGGCAGTTCGACGAACACGTTCGGATCGAACGGCGCCCATTCGGCCGGCCCGCCACCCACCACTCGGTATCGACACCAGTCCTCGCCGGTCCGACCCCGCCACCTGGCGTTGATCAACCCGAGCACCCAATCGCCGCCCCCGCCCCGGATTTCCACGGGCTGGTAGACGCGGCGCACTTCGGTCTCGGGCGGACTGTAGGTCGAGGCGACGACCGACTCCCGGAGGACGAAACCGTCCCGACGATCGCTCACCACTTCTGCTCCATCCGCATCCCCATCGCCATCCCCGATCTCCAGGCGGCCGAGTGGCCCCGACGCAGTGGTACTCGGCGAGACCGGCTTCTACATATCTGTAGAAACCCTACCGCAGAGTCGAACTCGACCGTCGGACCGACGCCGTGGCGCACCGGCGAACGGCGGATTCCCGGGGATGGCCCCACGCGCGGCGGTGACATGCCGCTCACGGGCCGGGCAGCCCCGCGCGCCCGGCCCCGCCCCCGATGACCTCAACGGTCAGCAGGCCGCGTCCAATCGGGCCCGTTGGTCCTCGGTCAGGTCCAGGTCCACTGCGGCCAGGGTCTCCTCCAACTGGGCGACCGAGGACGCCCCGACCAGGGGAAGGATCGGGAACGGACCACCGATCTGCCACGCCAGCACCACCTGGTTCACCGTCGCCCCCGTCTCTCGCGCGACGTCGCGCAGGACCGCCAAGCGGACGGGCGTGCCCGGGTGGTCGTAGTCCGAGGGCAACGGCTTGTCCGCGCGGGCGTACGCGCCGCCGAGCAACGGCGAGTAGGCGACCAGCGTCAGGTCGGGCTCGGCCCGCAGATAGCTCAGCAGTTCGGGCCCGGCGTGGCCGAGGCTGCCGTCCTCGAACTGGCCGTAGGGCATGTCGTAGCGGGGCCGCAGGTGGCTGTGTTGGTACTGCAGAACCTCGTAGCCGGGCAGCCCGCCGGCCGCCGCGACGGCGCGGGCCCGCTCCACGCGCCACATCGCGTGGTTGCTCACCCCCAGCAGCCCGACCGTGCCCTCGGCGACCAACTCGGCGAAGCCCTCGACGGTTTCGCGCAGCGGGACGGCCCGGTCCTCGATGTGCGCGTAGAGCAGGTCCAGTTTGTCCACGCCCAGGCGTTCGCGGCTGCGCTCGGCGGCCTCGCGGATCGCCTTCGCGGACAGCCCTTCGGCGTTGTCGAGGTAGCCGGTACCGGGCGCGAGCGGGGCCGCGCCCAGTTTGGTGGCGATCACCGTCTCGTCGCCGATACCGCGGCTGCGCCGCCACCGTCCGAGCAGCGCCTCGCTCTGCCCGCCCCGGCTGCCGTCGGCCCAGAACGCGTAGTTGTCCGACGTGTCGATGAACGTGCCACCGGCCTCGACATAGCGGTCCAGGACCGCGAAGGAGGTCTTCTCGTCGGTCAGCGTGCCGAAGAGCATCGCGCCGAGCGCGAGCACGCTCACCTCACGGCGGGTGGCCGGGTCGGTGCCGATGGTGCGGTACTTCATGGTGGGTGTCCCTCCGGTCCGGCTCGTCGTCGCCGAGCCACACCGGGGAGTCTCCGACCTGGAGCGCGCTCCAGGTCAACCCTCACCGGTACGTCGCCGATCCCGACGGGCCCGTCGGGATCGGCCGGTGTCGGGGCCGGCGGTCAGCGGGTTTCGTCGTGGACGCGGCGGATGCCGGTACGCCAGTCCACGGCGCAGGGGCCGGTGATCGCGGTGCGGCGGGTGGTGTCGAGGATCTGACCGCGCAGGGTGCCGGGTTGTTCGCGGACCTCGACGGTGGCGCCCTTGCCGGTGAGTTCGCCCATGTACGCGGCCCAGTCCTGGACGCCGACCGGTTCGTCCCCGCCCCAGTTGACGACGGTGGCCGGGGCCGTGGCCGCGTCGAGGAGGGCCTCGGTCTGGGTGTTGATGTCGTCCTGGTGGATGGGGCTGTACATGCACGGATCCCAGCGGGTGACGACCGGTTCGCTCGCGCGGACGGCGGCCAGGTGGATGCCGGGCAGGCCGCCGTTGCCGTAGGAGCCGTACGAGGCGTTCATCCGGGCGATGACCACGGGCAGGTCGAAGGCGCGGGCGCAGTAGCGGGCGACGGCCTCCTCGGCGATCTTGGAGACGGAGTAGGTCTGCGCGTACGCGACGTTGGCGTCGCCCAGGGCGGCGTCCTCGCCGTACACGTGGTGCGGGTCCGCGTGCGGCTTGAGGACCGACGCGGTGGACATCACGAGCGCCGCCTTGGCCTTGCGGCAGTGTTGCAGCAGCAGTCCGGTGCCCTCGGCGTTGACCCGCAGGGCGTGGTCGTAGTCCAGTCCCTCGCCGAGGAAGGCGGCCAGGTGCAGCACGTACGTGAAGTCGTCGGGCAGGCCGTCGTACGAGCCGGTTGCCAGATCCACTCTGCGGGTGGTGACGCCGAGGGCGTCGACGCGCTCGCGTTCGCCGGGGGCGCCGAACCGCGCGATGCCCCACACGTCGTTGTCCTTCGCGAGGTATCGGGTGAGCGGGAACGCGATCTGGCCGGCCGGGCCGGTGATGAGGATCTTCTCGCCGGACAACACGTGGACGTACCTCCTGGAGTGACCGAACCTCACTGACTACACGAACCCGCCACACGGAACCAGGGCGTCTTTCGCACTGAAACGCCTCGGGGCTCGTCGGTCGGTCGGTTCGGGTACGCCGGTCGGGGCGCGTGGGACCGGAGTGGGCTTCCGCTCCGGTCCCGGGCCCGGCGAACTTTGGTCGACGTCGGCGTCTCCGGTGAAAGAACGGGATCCGAACGGGGCCGCGGTGGTCGGAGTGCGTCCCGACGCCGCCGCGGTGTGCTGCCTCACCGCCTTCACACTCGTGGTTTCCACCGCCCGATCCGGCCGCTTCCCGCTTTCGTCGGGGGCTCCGCGCGTGGCCCGCAACTCGGCTTCGACCAGCGGTGGTTCACGGACGGCAGCCGGTCGCCGAGTCGCTCCTCGTGCCGGCCCGGAACGAACCGAACCGTGCCGGCCATCCGTCCGGTCGGCTCGGGCAAACACCCGCAAACAGCCCTCGCCCGGTGCGGTAACTGCCGCTGTCGCGGACGGTGTTCATCGACGCCCGCCGACCGGGCGAGCACTTGACGCGGTAACTGGTCTAGGCCAATATCAAATTGGTCTGGACCACACGCCTTGCGCTCCGGTCTATCCATCGGCACCCCCCAGGAAGGCCGGCCGACCTTGCCCAGTACACGAAACAGTGAACTGACGACCCTTGCCTACAAGATTCTTCAGCCTGGATTCAAGGGCCACGAGGCACCGGAATGGCTGCTCCGCCGGATCGGTGAGGGTCTGTCGAGTGTTGTCCTCTTTTCCCGCAACATCGCCAACGCAGGGCAACTGGCGAGACTCACCGCGCAACTGCGCGCGGAAAACCCCGACCTCGTCATCGCCATCGACGAAGAGGCCGGCGACGTCACCCGGATCGAGTCGCTGACCGGCAGTTCGCGACCGGGCAACCTGGCCCTCGGCGCGATCGACGACCCGGACCTGACCGAGGCGGTCGCCCGGGACATCGGACACGAACTCCGCTCGGCCGGAATCAGCCTCACCTACGCACCGAGCGCGGACGTCAACTCGAATCCCAACAACCCGGTCATCGGCGTCAGGTCGTTCGGCTCGACCACCGACCTGGTCTCGCGGCACACCGCCGCCTGGATCCGCGGCCTGCAAGCCGCGGGCGTGGCGGCGTGTGCCAAGCACTTCCCCGGCCACGGCGACACCGAGGTGGACTCCCATCACGGGCTGCCCACCTACAACGCGTCCGTCGAGCTGATCCGCGAGCAGGCGTTGCCGCCGTTCCGCGCGGCCATGGAGAGCGGCGTTCGGGCGGTGATGAGCGCCCATCTGCTCGTCCCGGCCTTCGACGCCGACCTCCCCGCCACGCTGAGCTCGCGCCTTTTGGTCGACCTGCTGCGGACCGAACTGGGCTTCGAGGGCCTCGTCATCACCGACGGCATCGAAATGGGCGCCGTCAGCGACCTCTTCGGCATCGACGGCGCGACCGTGCGGGCCGTGGCCGGCGGCTCCGACGCGGTGTGCGTCGGCGGGGAGAGTTCCGATCCCGAGGTCGTCGACGTTTTGAGCGCGGCCCTGGTGGCGGCGGTCGACGACGGCCGACTTTCCGAGGAACGGCTCAGGGAGGCGGCGGCCCGGGTCGAGGTCTTCTCCGACTGGTCGAAGGGCATCTTCCGGGCGGCGCCGCCACATCGGATCAAGTCCGACATCGGTTTCGTCGCCGCCCGCCGCGCCGTGCGCCTGACCGGGTCGCAGACCGGCCGCCTGCCGCTCGGCGCGCCTGCGCACGTGGTGGAACTCATCCCGACGATGAACCTCGCCATCGCCAAGGAAACTCCCTGGGGCGTGGCCGCGCCACTGCGCGAGCGACTGATCGGCACCACCTCGGTCGGGATCCACGAAGAGGACGTGAGCGGCGACACCCTGTCCGTCCTCGATCGATACGCACTGGTGCCGGCGGCCGAACGGCCGCTGGTGATCGTGGTCCGGGACGTGTTCCGGCACGCCTGGATGGCGAACTCTCTCAAACACCTGCTGAGCGCCCGGCCCGACGCGATCGTGGTCGAGATGGGCCTGCCCACCGGACACACGCACGGCGCGGTGCACATCGCGACGTTCGGAGCCACGACGGCATCGGGCGTGGCCGCCGCCGAGGTGCTGGCGGGCTGACCCTGTCACCGGCGCAATCGGCCTCGACCGCCCGGCCCCCACCGGGCGGTGAGCGTCGCCGGTTGCGCCGTGCTCCATACCCGACGACATCCCCCTCGTACCGACGAACCTCCTTCCCCCCACAACGGTGCCCCCGCGACCGGCTGCCGCATCGAGATGCGCGCACCGATGCGACGAGGCGTCGCCGCATCGCGTTCCGTCTCGTGCCGTCTCCTCACGTTTCGGGACGAGCCGAGCGGAACGCAGGCCGCCCCGAGACGTGTCCGGTCCGCGAGCCGCCACCGGTACGTCTCCGGCGCACGGGCCGCCGCGCGGCGCCCGCCGTGCCCGACGCGCCCAGCGAGGCCGCCGCTCCCGGACACCGCACATCGAACTCTGGAGTGGTTGCATGCCGACGCCCGACCGATTCCTGTATCGAGCCTCCTCGGACACCCCGTACTTCAGCGCGGACGGTGAGACGTACCTGGCCGCGACACCGCTGCGAGACATCCACAAAAAGCGACCGCTGCGCGTGCTGTCCGAAGAGGACTTCGCCTTCTGGCAGACGTACGGCTACGTCGTCGTCAAGGCCGCGATCCCCGCCGACGCGGCGCAGCGGCTGCTGGAGTTCGCGTGGGACTTTCAAGGGCTCGATCCGGCCCGGCCGGAGAGTTGGTACTCGGATCACCGCGAGTTCCGCTCGGATCTGGACCGAGAACTGCACATCTACGGGTTCGTCGAGGCGTACCACCACCAGTTGCTGTGGGACAGCCGTCAGACGCAACGCGTCTACGACGCGTTCGTCGACGTGTGGGACTGCGAAGAGCTCTGGGTGACGCTGGATCGGCTCAACTTGAATCCGCCCAACGTCAAGGACCGCGACCGCGCGCACATCGCGCCCACGGACGAGGGCTTCGACATCGAACTCCACTGGGATGTCGACACCACCCTCAGCGTGTTGCCGCAGCGGGTGCAGGGCATCATCGCGCTCGACGACACCAAGCCGGACCACGGCGGTTTCCAGTGCTCACCCGAGCTGTTCCGCCACTTCGACCGGTGGAAGTTCGGGCAACCGGCCGACCGGGATCCGATCAGGCCCCGGGCCGACCGGACCGAGTTTCCCGTGGTCCGGCCGGAGCTCGAAGCGGGCGATCTGCTCATCTGGAACGGTCTGTTGGCCCACGGCGTGGCCCGCAACGTCTCGGAAAGCGGTGTTCGCGCGGTCCAGTACCTCTCCATGATGCCCGCGCTGGAGTCGCACCAGGAGATGACGCGCTCCCGGGTCGAGTCGTGGCGCCACCTGAGCACCCCGGACTGGAACAAGACGCTCGTCGGCGACGCCACGAAGCACGAATCCCTCAGGTACGGCACCGCCACGCTCAACGACCTCGGCGCAAAGCTGTTGGGGCGCGAATCGTGGCGCGGGCAAGAACTCGAAGCCTCGACCGGAGAACTGGCATGCGCAAAATCTGCCTGACCCTGCCCACGAACCGGCCCTGCTCGGCGACGATTTCGGCGATCGCAGCGGAAGCCGCCCACGCGGCAGAGCACTTCGACGTCGAGGTGCACCTGCTGATCCTGGACTCCTCCGACGAGCAGGCGCGTGCCGAGCACGCGACGGTCGTCGGCGAGATCGAGGGAACGCCGAACGTGATCGTGCACCACCTCGACGAAGCGCGGCAACGGGCGTTCCTGCGCGAGGTGATCGACCGGGCCGCGGTCGCCAAGCCCGATCTGATCCTCGATCTGATGCTGCCGGCCGGGGTTTCGTACGGCGCCTGCACCAATCGCGCGTTTTTGCTCGCCGGCGCTCTCGGGTGTCGATCGATCCACCGCCGGGACTCGGACAGCAGTTACCAGGTCCTCGACGGCGAAACCGTATTTCCCATCCATCACGAGCTCGGGTCGCTCGGGAAGCGTGCGATCGACGCGGCCGGCGCAGTGTCGGACAACGCCCTGGATCCGTCGCTGGCCGACCGCCCGGTGTCGTTGGTGGGCAGTTCCTTCGTGGGCGAACTGTCCGTGGACATCGGTGAGATCAGGCAGCTCGACCCCGACGTCTACCACGACGTGGTCAGCCTGTGGGCCCCCGGCCACTGGTCCGACGCGCAAAAGCGGGATCTGGTCGAGGAATCCTTCCGAGGCGCCGGCACCGAGTCGTTCGTCGAGGATCGCTCGACCCTGACCGTCGTCGACCCCATGCGGCTGGACATGTGCAACATCAGCTTCGATCACGAGGTGTACGACCGCGTGCCGCTGCCGCCGGCGACCGACACCATCGGCAGCGACTACTTCCTCATGCACCTGGTGTACGACGCCGGGTTGCCCGGGGTCCTGCACAACCGCAACATCGTGAACTTCTACACCACCGAACGACGCACCGACGCCGGATTCGCGGCCTATCAACTGCGGTTCACGAAATTCTTCCTGTCGATGCTCTACTTCAACTTCGTCTACGAGCGGATGGCGGCGGCCGATGCCGCGCTGCTCGACGAGCACCATCGCGTGCGGGCGTCCGCGATCGTCGACCTGGCCAGGGAGAGCACCCTGCTGGACCAGGAGGAGAACGTCCGGCGGCTGAGCACGCTGGATCGTTCCTACCGACGACTGGGCGGCAGATACGCGGAGTTCGCCGACGTCCTCGCGTCCCGCGGCGGGCAACTCCTCGACGAGGCCCGGCGTGATCTCGACGATTTCGCACTGCTCGTCGAAGCGTGGGAACCGCTGATGCGGGCGAGCAAGGCCACGAGCGTCCGCCGGCTCGGTAGCCGGATCCCGACCAGCACTTAGGCACATGAATACACATATGCGCAGCGCCCTGGCAGCCGCCCCCGACGATCAGATCGTCTTCGATCTCGCCGGAATCGAGAGACAGTACGCAACGCTCGTCCGTGAACTGCCCGGCATCCAAGTCCGGTTCGCGATGAAGGCATGTCCCGTGGACGAGGTGCTCACCGCTCTCGCGGACCGGGGCGCCGGCTTCGACGCGGCGGGTCCCAACGAGATCGCGCAGGCGATCAGGACCGGTGTACCGATCGAGCGGATCCACTACGGCAACACGATCAAGTCCGACCGGAGCATCATCGACGCCTATCGGCTCGGGGTCCGGGACTTCGCCACCGACAGCCTGGAGGACGTGGCGGCGATCGCGGCCCACGCACCCGGTGCGCGGGTGTTCTGCCGGCTGGCCACCAGCGGCGAAGGGGCGCTGTGGGGCCTCAGCCGAAAGTTCGGCTGCTCGGGCGCGGACGCGGTACGCGTGCTCGAAGCCGCGCGCGTCGCAGGGCTGACCCCGGCGGGCCTGTCCGTGCACGTCGGTTCCCAGCAGATGACCGCCGAGGCCTGGCAGGAGGCGATCGCCCGGATCGCGCAGGTGGTCGTGACCCTGGACGAGCGCGGCATCTTCCTCGACCACGTCAACCTCGGCGGCGGCCTGCCGGCCGGCGGCTATCTCGACAAGCGCGGCAGGCCGCTGGACCCGCCGGTGGACGAGATGTTCGCCGTGATCCGCGAGGGCATGCGCCTGCTCCGGAAGGTGTCACGGACCCCGCTGGACTTCCGCATGGAGCCGGGACGCTTCCTGGTCGCCGATCAGGGCGCGATCAGGGCGCACGTGTCCCGACTGACGTCGCGGCAACAGCTCAACGGCGAACGGCAGTACTGGCTGTATCTGAGCTGCGGGAAGTTCAACGGCCTGTACGAGATGGACGAACTCCAGTACCGGCTGGTGTTCCCCTCGCACCCGGCTGCGGCGTACGTACCGGCCGTGGTCGCGGGCCCCACGTGCGACAGCGACGACGCCTACGCGCACGAGGACAATCTCGTCCAGGTGCCGGAGGCGCTCGCCTCGGGAGACCCCGTCTGGATCCTCTCCTCGGGAGCCTACGCCACGAGTTACTCGACTCAGGGCTTCAACGGCTTCAGCCCGCTTCCGTACAGCTTCATCAACGTCGTCGACGGTGAGCACGGTGAGCACGGCGAACGGCATGGAGAACTCGGCGAACTCGGCGAAAGCGGCGAACGCGACGACAGCAACGACCGGGAGGCGCCGGGACTTCGGGGGTCGGTCTCCGGTGTCTGCGTATCGATGGCGGGTCGGCAGTAGATGAGCACGACGCACCGGGTGGTCGAGGACGTGCGCATACGGCACCTCACCGACGACGACTGGGACGGCATCGCGACCCTCGAGGCCGACATGTACACCGACAGCGCGTTGTCGGAGGAGCGGTCCGCGCTGGAGTCCAGGGGGCGCGCGTCGCCGAGCACGTGCTTCGTGCTGGAGTGTGACGGGCGGATCGCGGGCTATGCGCTGGCACTGCCCTATCCCGAGTTCCGATACCCCGATCTGGCCCGGCCGGAGGGGTCCGTACACCGGTCGTCCAACCTGCACCTGCACGATCTCGTGATCGCCGAGGACCTGCGTGGCAGGGGGTGGGCCAAGCGTCTCCTGCACCGGCTGACCATGACGGCCGCGGCGCGGTCGCACGATCGGATCTCGCTGATCGCCGTCGGCGGCAGCGAGCCTTTTTGGTCGGCCAACGGCTTCAAGCCCCACCACGAACTCGGGCTCGCCAAGAGCTACGGCGCGAACGCGGTCTACATGTCCAGGGCGGTGTGAGGTGTCGAGCCCGGACCTCGAAGCCGACCGACGATCCGCTGCCCGGATCACCAGCGAAAGACGAAACAGGCCGATGCACATGGTGGGTGTCCGAGATCCGTTCCGCAGAGCGCAGTTCGCGATCGCGGCGTTGTTTTGCTCCCTCGGGTTCCAGTACGGCACGTGGGCGTCACGGATCCCCACGCTCAAGTCGCGGCTCGACCTGTCCGAGGCGCACATCGGGCTGATGCTGATGGCCACCGGCGTGGGCGCGGCGGCATCCTTTCCCCTGCTGGGGATGTTGATGAAGCGCCTGGGCTCCCGGCGGCTCGCGACCTGGTCCGCAGTGTGCCTGGCACTGCTCCTGCCCGCGCTGGCCGCAGCGCCGAACTACCCCGTGGCGCTGCTGGTACTGCTGTGCGACGGCGTTGCCGTCGGGTGCCTGAACGTCTCGATGAACGCGCAAGGGGCGGCGCTGGAGGTCGAGTTCGAGCGGACGACCATGGCCAAGCTGCACGCGACGTTCAGCGCCGGGGCGTTGCTCGCCGCGCTTTTGGCGTCCGGCGTCAACGCGTTCACGTCGTCGCCGGCAACCCACTTCGGGGTGGCCGGCGCGCTGATCTTGGTGCTGATCGGCTACACCCGGTCCGGGTTGCTCACCCACGACCGGCCGGCGAAGGACCCCGAGCCTGCGACCGCCGACACCGACCCTGCCGCACCCGCTGCCGCCGTCGGGACCAAGACGCGTCGCACGTGGCGTCTGCCGGCCACCATGACGCTGTGGATGGGGTGCGCGATGGCGTTCGGCACCGTGACCGAAGGTGCGATGAACGACTGGTCGGCGCTCTACCTCGAGGACGTCGTCGACGCGCCGTCGGAACTGGCCCCGATGGGCATCGCCGTCGTCTCGGTGATGATGGTGCTGGCGCGCATCTTCGCCGACGGGTGGCGCACCCGTTGGGGCGACGGCGTCGTGGTGCGCGTGGGCAGCACACTCGCCGGGGCCGGACTGGCCCTCGCCCTCCTGGTCGGCGGCGTGGCCCCGACGTTGATCGGCTTCGCGTGCGTGGGACTGGGCGTCGCGGCGGTGACCCCGTGCGTCTACGTGACCGCTGCTCGCCAGGGCCCCGACGCGCTGGCCCTGGTCGCCACGATGGGCACGGTGGGCCTCTTGGCCGGACCGGCGATCATCGGCTTCATCGCAGGCGCCACCAGCCTGGTCTGGGGTATGGGCGCCGTCGCATCCGCGGCGATCCTGGTAGCCCTGTGCGCCACCCGGATCCGCTGGACCGCCACCCCCTTCCCCGAAACCACCTGACCCCCGGGGCCGCCCGGACGCGGGCGGCCCAACGGGGATTCGTCGGGTCGCTACTCGGGGGCGGGGGTATCGGCGACGGGTGGTTCGCCGGTCGTGTGGTGTACGGCCGCGGACAGGATGGTGCGGAGGGGGTCGATGTCGTCGTGAGTGCGCGGCGGGTACAACAGCGTGTAACCGGCCGGGAGTTCGTAGGCAACTCCGGCCAGCGGGTGTAGTTCGCCCCAGCCGCGGTCGATGACGTGCTGCGCGTCGGCGGGACCGAGCACCATGTGCATCGAGCCGTCCGCAGGATGCACGTGCCCCACTTCGTGGCCCGCCTCGCCGCTCGTCGCGTGCGCGTCGTCGTCCCCCGACAACGCGAAGAGCGCACGATGGTGCTTCTCCCACCGGCTCGTTCGGTACTCCAGTGCCGGTGCGCGCCTCGCGGCGAACTCGTCGAAGACGCCTCGTATTTCCTCGCGGAGGGATTCCGACGCGGGTCGGCCCAGCACGCGGTGCGGAATGGGGTGGCGGGCGACCTGCGGTCGAGCCCCGTCACGTGTCGGGAGGCCGACCAACACCGCGCTCACCGGGCCCTGCCCCGGACAGGACACCCGGAACGGATCGCGCCCCCGAAAGCGCAAGCGGGTCGTCGTCAACCACCCGAGCGGGTTCGCCGGCAGCCCACCGACACCCAGGCCACGCCAACTGCGGTAGTCGCGCACGGCCCACGTTCCCGCGGCGACCACGAGCACACTCGCCGTACCACCGACGAACAGCCGCTTCCCACGCACCACCGCTGCCACCCCCTGGACTTCGACCTCGACTCGGACCTCGACCGGCCACACGCTACAGCCGACGATCCGATCGGCGTTCCCCGTCTCCGCGTCGGTCACGTCGCCACCGAACCGGCCGCACGGTCCGCCGGATCGGCGCATCGGCCGTCGAGCTTCCCCTCGCCGACGGCTCACGTGACGGTCGACGCCTCCCGATGACTGTCGACGACACGTCTGGCAGGATCCTCGGCATGCCCAACGTCAGGACAAGTGCCTTGCCGCGCCTCGGTGCCGCGCTGATCACGCTCGCGGTGGCGGTCGGGTGTTCGTCCGCCTCCCAGGCCGCGAAGACGAACCGGGCCGCGCCGCCGCAGCTTTCGTCCGGGCCCGCCACGACCCAACCGGCGCCCGCGACGTACGGCCCCGATCCGTGGCTCGGACGGGCCGATGTCTCCGTGTTCCTGTGCGCCGTGGACGACGACACGCCGAGTTGCGACCGCAAGCAGGTCACCGCGGACCAACGCTCCACGATCCGGGCCACGTTGGCGCGGTTCCCGGAGATCGAGAACATCTTCTACGAGAGCGCCGCCGAGGCTTACCAAAGCGCCCGGATCATGGGCCTGCCGATCGGGGACGCACCGGTCGAGCGCATGCCGGAGTCCTTCCGCGTCAAGCTCAAGAACCCTTCGACGTTCTCCGAGAACCTGGCCGCCCTTCGGGGTACGCCGGGCATCTCGCTCGTGACCGCGGTGAAGTAGCGCCGCACCCGACGGGGTGGGGGTCACCGGCCGCCGGGGCCCCCGTCGATGGTGACCACTCGTGCCCACTCCGGTGGCAGGTCCGGTGTGTAGTCGGGGTTCTCCTCGTCCGACGAACCTCGCGGCGGTCGGCGGGGGAACAGGCCCACCACCGTCCGGCACGACGGGCGCCTGCTCGGCCACGGCGTCTGGCCGTCGGTCAAAACCACGACGACGTCGGGGCGAGGTTGCGCGCGCAGGGCTCTGGCGAATCCCGCGCGCAGATCCGTGCCGCCACCGCCCACCAGCGACAGGCCCTCGTCGTGGCACAGCGATTCCACCACGTGGGCCGCCGCGTCGCACGACACCACCGTGACCAGGTCGCGACGGCCGCCCACGGCACGGGTGATCGCGGCCACCTCCAGGAGCGCGCTGCCCAATTCGGCGTCACTGACCGATCCGGACGTGTCCACCACCACGGCGACCCGAGGCGGCATCCGCCGCAGGCTCGGCAGTACGACGCCGGGCAAGCCGGCCGAGCGCCGCGACGGTCGGCCGTACGTGTAGTCCTCGCCGACGCCGGGTCCCGAGACCGCCGAGCGAACCGCCGCACCCAGCAACTCGCGCCACGGCTGGGGCGGATGGAACGCCTCCTCCGCCCAGCGT
Source organism: Streptomyces sp. SID3343 (assembly GCF_009865215.1). GTDB lineage: Bacteria > Actinomycetota > Actinomycetes > Streptomycetales > Streptomycetaceae > Embleya. The sequence continues at coordinate 24,988 of NZ_WWJX01000565.1, forward strand.
CGCCACCCCTGCGGGGCGTTCCCCGGACTGGCGGTGATGCCCTGCGCCACCCGGAACCGCACCGCGTCCCGTTCCTGCTCGCTCAGGCCGTGCGCGCCGTCCGGTCCCAGATCCCATTCGCGTTCCAGGCCGTCGGCGCCACTGCCGCAGTCCAACCAGGCCAGGCTCTGGGTGAACGGTCCGAGCCGAAATTGGCGTAGGTAGTCCTCCATGAGTTCCCCGTCGGACAGCCCCAGGTTTTCCGGTTCGACCGCGCCTTCGGGCCGTACCAACCCGTCGCCGAACGCGTCGTCGTTGATCTCGCAGTCCGCGGCGATGTTGATCCGCAGCCGCTCCGCCGGGCCGATCAGCCCGCGCTCGCGGGCGACCCGGTCGCCGCGCCCGTGGTGGTCGCGCAGCAGGTGCGACACCTCGTGGACCCATACGCCGGCCAGTTCCTCCTCCGGGGTGCGGTCCACGAACGCCGGCGAGACGTAGCACCGCCAATGCCGGTCGACGGCCATCGTCGGTACCGACCGCGACTCCACCGTGGTCAGCGCGAACAGCGCCGTCGCCAGGTAGGGCCTGGCGCGCGCGGCGTGCAGTCGGGCGGCAAAGAGCTTGTCGAGGTCCAATGGCCTCGGCGCGGCCGCGATCATCGGCCGGCCTGTGTGGCGAGCGCGACGCGGGCCGCCGCGTGGTCGGCTCGCCGGGACAGGGAGACCACTCCGGCGAGCCGCTCGATCGCATGCGGCACGTCCCAGTCCTCGCGGCGCAGCGAGGCGAGGGTGGTCGCGGGCACGACCACCAGATCCGGGGCTCCGGTCTCCATCGCCCGGACCAGGAGCGCCCACGCCGCGTCCCACCGGGCCTCGTCCGGCTGCCTGCGGACCGCGTCCACCACCGCGTCGAGTACGGCTTGGCGTAGATCCCCTCGCTCGGGCAGCGTCGCACCCACCGGGTCCGCGAGCAGCGTTTCGGGGTCGGGGAGGTCCATCCGGTCCAGGCCCGCCAGCAGTTCCAGCCCGGGACCATCCCCCACCGTGCCCCGCACCAGCAGGGAGAGCACTTCCCGGGAGGAGCCGGCCGCGGTCGCGAAGGCGATCAGGCGCAGGGCCATCTCCCAGCTTCGGGGTGACGGCCACGGGCCACCGCGGCGGGTTTCGTTGGTGGGCAGCCGGTGTACGAGCGTGGGACGGGCGGCGAGGAGTCCGCACACCGCGCGCCGCGCGAAGGCCACGGCCTCCGGCAGGGCGTGCGCGTCGAGCAGGGGCAGGATCGCCAGGGGCCACGTCCCACCGAGACCCCGCACGACGACGTCGTGGTCGTGGATCCATTGCAGGTGGACGAACCGATTGGCGAGCGGCGGGCTCAGCTCCCAGCCGTCGGCCGCCGAGGATCGCGGATTGGCGGCGGCCACGATCCGCACCCCGGGCGGCAGGTGCAGGGCGCCGATCCGCCGCTCCAACACGACGCGCAGCAGGGCCGCTTGCACGGCCGGCGGCGCGGTGGACAGCTCGTCCAGGAACAGTAGTCCCCGGCCGGCCCGGACCAACCGCACCGCCCAGTCCGGCGGCGCCATCGGGACGCCCTGTACGGCGGGATCGTCTCCGACGACGGGCAGCCCCGAGAAGTCGGACGGCTCGTGCACGCTCGCGATCACCGTGGTCAGCGGTAGGTCCAGAGCCGCGGCCAACTGGGTCAGGGCGGCGGTCTTGCCGATTCCCGGCTCACCCCACAACAGCACGGGCAAGTCGGCGGCCACGGCCAGGGTCAGCGCCTCCAGTTGCATGTCGGGGCGAGGTTCGGTGGTGGTGTCGCGCAGCAGCGCCAGCAGTTCGCCGGCGACGTCGAGCCGGGACGCGGGTTCGGCGGCGGACGTGGAGGGGGTGGCGGACGCGGAGGGGGTGGCCGTTGCCGGCTCGGCGGGAGTGTCGGTTGGGGCGAACGGGGTGTATGCGGGCATGTCTGATCACCTTTGATTCGTGGTTGGACGCGAAGATGCGGGAGACGGTGGCGGGACGCGTGGACCCGAGGACCCGAGGACCCGAGGACCCGAGGACGTGAGGACGTGAGGACGTAAGGACGTGAGGAACCGTGGTGGGACGCGGAGGAGGGAAGGCGGCGGTCCCGGGTCAGTGAGCGGTGGTGCGGCGCGAGCGGAGGCGGCGCTTCCGGACGCGGCGCCGATCCGGGCGCGGGCCCGGGCCCACCAGGCCGGCCCGGAACAGGCCGTATGTCGTCCGCCGTAGCGCGGCCGTCTCCAGCTCGTCCCGGAGGGCGCCGCCACGCAACAACGCGTCGGGGCCCAGCAGTCCCTCGACCACCGCCAGCGCGCCCGCGAAGTCGCCGTGATCCAGGCGTTCGCGGACGCCGACCAGGCAACCGGGATTACGGTGGGCCTCGTCGATCGCCTGAAGGCAGGGAAGCGGCGTGCCGGTCAGCGCCGCCAACAGTTCCTCTCGACGAATCTCGGCGGGGTCGTGGTCCAGCGGTGCCAATGCCCCGTCGACCAGGCCGATCCGGTGCCGGGCTCCCCGGCACTCCACCAGGTGTGGCTGTCCGGCTCGGTCCGCGGTTCGGGACGGATCGGCCGCCGCCGCGTGATCCGGTACCAGTGCCGAGGCCACCAGCGGGTGCAGCCGATCGACGTCGATCGCGCCGGCGCGGATCAGGTCCAGGTCGGGCAGCACCCAGGTCGCCGCGTCGGGCAGGAGCGGCAGCGCAGCGACGTCCCGAACGGATGCCGCCACCAACCGCCGTACCGACGGCCCGCGATCGTCCCGAGCCGCGACCGGTTCGAGGATCAACCGATGTCGGCCGCCGAGCCGCACCCCGACGGGGCCGGCCGGCCGCCCCTCGGCCCGGAGCAGGATCTCCGCCTCGGCCGACCACCGGTCGACGGCACAGCGGAACCCGTGCGGCAGCACCGCCGACGGGTCCGGGTCCGGTATCAACGGGCCGTCGGCGGGCGGCCGATCGGCCCCGGAGCGAATCCGCAGATCGCCGGACCTACCCGCGTCCCACAGGTGGCGGTGCAGGTCGAGGCGGAACCGTCGATCCGGATGCGGATGGGGATGGGCATTGCGACGATCGCCGCTTTCCCGGTGGGATCCGTCCCACAGCGCGAGGCTGATCCGTTGGCCGGCATCCGCCCAAGCCGGCGGAGTTCGAGCCACGAGGTGCATCGGGTTTCCACCGGCGCGCCGGTGGGCGTCGTACCGTGCCAGGACGATGGTCAGGCCCGGGCGCAGCAACCCGTCGGGGGCCATCCGCGGCATGTGCCAACGCAACAGGTCGGGAGCCAAACAGCGGAGATCGTCCCGGACCCGGGCCGCGAGGTCCCGGCCCAGAGTGCGCGCCACAAGGCGCGGATTGACCTCTACGTCGATGCCCGCAGCGGCACAGGCCCCTGCCCAGTCGCCGACACGACGGCGGGCGGTAGCGGTCTCGATCATGGACGGCGGCACGGCGAACTCACGCACGCGCTGCCAGAAGGAAAGGCGGGAATCCCTGTTCGCGATCACAGTGAGCATCAGCACTCACCTTGCGCGGACGGGACCCCCATTCGAAGTACAGCCGGAGTGGTCATCGCCGGGAGCATACCGCTGCCGACTCGTTCTGTCAGGTGCCTGCGGTCGGTCGGTCCGCGCGGGCGGTGGCGAAGGGGCGCGACGCGGCGCCGACTTCACCCGCGCCCGCCTCGGCGGCATACCCGGCCGGCGGGCGATCTGGTGCTCGGCTGCTCGTTGTTCGGGGTTCGGTTGTTCGGGGTTCGGTTGTT
>NZ_WWJX01000566.1 GCF_009865215.1 Streptomyces sp. SID3343
GATCGCGGCCCGGCCGGCGCGGGTCAGGTGCCACACGTCGGAACGGCCGCACCGCACGCGGGCGAGCAGGCCGCGCCGCTCCTGGGCGAGGGTGACGCGGCGCAGGTACGCCTCGTCGACGTGCGCCGGCGTCAGCAGCTCGTGCAGTTGCGCGAGGGTGGCGACCCGGACGCAGCCGAGCACGGCCAGAACGCGGGCCCGCAACACCGTGTCGGGCGTGGTGGGTCGGTGGGGTTGTTCAGGCATCGGGACAGCTCCTGTGGACCGAGGACACCCCGAGTGGGCGTCCGGTGGCCCGCATCCTGACGACGTACCCCTTGTCCACCGTCTGTCGGCGCCTCTGACCTGCGCAAATACACCTCTTGTCCAAAGTCTTGACCACGCTCCCCGCGCGTGGCTGCACCCCTTGTCCGGGGTCTGTTCGCCCGGACATCACCAGGTTTCGCCTTGGCCGAGCCCTGTTGTCGGTGTTCGCCCGGGTTCGGGCGCGGACGTGGTTCGGCGCGGCGCGCTCGGGCGCCGCGCCGATTAACGTCACATGCCGGGCCCGTGAGGGTTGCCGTCCATGAACAGCGGGTCGATGCCGGCGGGGCGGCGACCGTGGGTGCGGTTGTGGATCCAGGACAGGCCCTCGGGGTCGAGCCGCAGCTTGGCCCGGGTGAGGGCGACGTAGGCGAGCATCGCCTCCTCGCGCGGGATCGGGCCCGGCTCGCCGGTCTCGCGGTCGGGCGAGGGCTCCGAGAAGTCGTCCGCGATGGCCACGCTGTCCCACTCGCGGCCCTTGGCCTTGTGCGCGGTGGAGACGACGACCTGGGCGCGCTTCTCGTCGCTGAGCCGGCCGACCGCGGCGATGACGGCCTCGGGGCCCTCATCGTCGATCAGGCGCACGAACGTGCCCAGGCCACCGGCGTCCTCGTCGCGGACGTACTCGCGGACCTGCTCCCACGTGTCGAACACGAACAGCTCGGGGTGGCTGGTGCGGCGGCCGTTCTTCAGGTCGCGGGCGGCCTCGGCGAGCCGGCGGATCGCGGTCCCGCCGCCGACCAAGCCGACGGTGCGGCCACTGTCCATGTAGTCCATCGCCGACCTGATCGCGCGGGCGTTGGTCCGGCACAGCAGCGCCTTGGGGGTCTCCAGTGGGCCGACGGTGGACGCCGTGTTCGGGTTGCCGATCAGCAGCGGTGCCGCGCCGAGCTCGTCCAGCCACGTGTTCGCCTGGGCCGCGATCGCGTGCCCGAACCTGAACGACTGTGCCAGGTAGAGGCGTTCGTCGGCGGGCCAGGTCGCGAGCGCGTCGACCGCGCCCCTCCACCCGTAGATGGCCTGGCAGGTGTCGCCGACGGCGACCTGCTGCGCGCCCTGCTGCCTGCGGACCACGCCGGTGATCACGGGGTTGGCGTCTTGGGCCTCGTCGTACAAAACGAAGTCGGCGCGCAGTTGCGGGCCGGTCAGGGCCCACATCTTGAGGTAGTGGTCGTGGGTGAACCGCAGCCGGCCGTTCACGTCCTGCAGGTCGGTCCAGGCCCGGTTCGCGTACGGCAGCAACTCCTTGCCCAGCCTGCGGTGTTCGAGCGGGGTGACGCCGTTGACCCACTCCAGGTGGCGGGCGTCGATCTCGGTGTCGTCGCTCTGGCAGTACCGGTCGACCATGCCCAGCGCGAGCCGGGTCAACTGCTCGGCGGTGAACGTGTGTGCGCCCACCTTCAGGGCGTCGTCGACGCCCAGGCGCCGGGCGGACTCGCGCGCGGGCAACCGCGGGCCGTCGAGTCGGTGCTTGTACAGGCGGCCGACCCCGCCGAACGCGAGCGAGTGCGCCGTCTTGCACTGCACGCTCGCCGGGAAGCTCGCGGCGGCCTCGACCTGGATGGCCTTGTTGTACGCGACGTACAAGCCCTTCTTGTTCGGCATCGCCTGCGCCGCGAGCCGCAACGTGGACGTCTTGCCGGTACCGGCGCGGGCCTCGACGACCAGGTGCCGACCGGCGACGAACGCGTCCACGATCGCCGTCTGCTCGGCCGTCGGCGCGAACCCGCCCACGGCCAGCTTGCCCGGGGCGGCCTTGGCCGGCTTCGCGGCCGCGACCGCGGGCGCCGCCTTCACCGGCGGGACGACCGACGGTGCCGCCGGGGTGGCGGCGTCCGCCAACGCCTCCAATTCACGGATCGCCGCGCACGCGCTCTCGGCCAGGCGGACCGCCGTCTTGAGTTCGTCGACGGACAGGTAGTCGATCAGCTCCCGCCCGAGCATCCCGTCGTCCAGGGCGAGCTTCATCTCCGTGAACCTCGCCCACAGGCGTGCCCGGCGCTCGTCGTCGTCGGGCTCCCGGCGGTTGCGGTACGCCGTCTGTTGGCACGACCGCGAGCAGTACCGGCGCGGCCGGCCGCGCCTGGTCTTACCGCCGAGCGACTTCGTACACACCTCGCAGCGGAACGCGGCCGCCTCCTCGGCGGCCGCGCTCGCGGGACCATCCATCCCCTGAGTTTTCGTCACGGGATTGATTGTGATGTAAACCCACCGGATCGCGCCCCTGATTCACCCGAACGGGTCCGGCGACGTGTCGGGCGTCCCGGGCCGGTGGCAGATGGCCGACAGACGCGTTTGTCCAGGGTTTCGACCGGACGTTTCACCGGACATTTCACGGCGGCGGTCCCTCGAACAAGCAACCCTGAGCGGTGATCGGGCGGGCAGACACCAAGAGGCGCGGCGCGAGTCCTCGGGGAAGGAAGGCTCGGGCCGCGCCGTCGTGTCGCGCGTCGGGTTCGGGGAGAGGGGTGGTCTAGTTCCGGGGGATGTCCACGAAGCGCATGCGATCAGCCTGGAAGTCGACGGTGGTCGTGATCGGTGGTCCCGTGCGCTGCTTGGTGACGATCAGGTCGACGGGGTTCGGGCGCGGAATGTCCGGCGCGTCCGGGTCGAGCGGGTCCTTGCGGTGGATGAGGATCACCATGTCCGCGGCCTGTTCCAGCGCACCCGCGCCGGGCAGATCACGCGGGGTCGGCACGTTGCCCCGAAAGGGCTTGAAGGCCAGACGGAGTTGGGTCACCAGGAGGACCGGCACGTGCAATTCCCGCGCCAACGCCTTCAGATCGGGTGCGATGGCCGCCACCGGACCGTCCTCGGTCATCCGGTCGGCCGTGCCCATCGAGCTGTAGATGAGCAGGTCGAGGTAGTCGATCATGATCAGTCCGAGGTCCGGGTGCGCCCGCCGGAAGGCTCGGGCCCGCTCCTGGATCCGGCGCAGGGTCAGGTTGCTCCCTCCGCCCTCCACGAGCATCCGCGTCCGGCGTAGACGTTGTTCCGCCTCCTCGACGGATCGCCGATCCCGCTCGGTGCGGTGATCGCCGTACAGGTCCAGGCGCGGCACTCCGGAGACCGCCGAGAGCAGTCGTTCGGCGAGTTCGGTGTCGTAGCTCTCCAGGGTGAACACGGCGGCGGGGATGTCCTGGTCGACGGCCGCCACGCGGGCGAACTGGAGCGCGAGGGCGCTCTTGCCGGTGGCGGTCTCCCCCGAGACGACGACGAGTTGCCCGCCGCGTAGTCCTCCGGTGGCGGAGTCGACGTCGACCAGGCCGCAGCGGACTCCGGGCGACTCCGGATGCGAGGGCGGGGCGACGCGGCGCGGAACGGGCCTCCCGCTCCCCTCCGCGGGGGTCACCCCGCGCAGGTCGCGCACCGCCCGAGCATGGGTCCGTTCGATCAGATCGAGTTGTGCGGCGGTGAGGTCCTGGGCTCCGGCCCGGAAGACGACGGGGCCGCGCAGCTTCAGAACGCTGTGCTCGACGGTGACGGGGTCGACCTCGACGACACCGTCCTCGGGCTCGGCGTCCGGGTCCGGCCCCTGGGTGGGGGCGAGTAGGGGCGGGCCGCCGGTGAGGTGCCAAATCATGCGGTTGGCGACGTCGTTCGTTCGGCGTGCGCCGGGGCCGGTGTCTCCGGTGAAGGGCACGAACCAGTAGGCGTGCAGCGGGTTGTCGCTCAGGAACTCGACACCGCTCTCGCCGGCCGCGCCCCGGCCCTCCGAGATGGTGGCGTACATGTCGTGCCAGGTGCCCCGGTCCACGGTGATGGCGCCGTCCGTGGTGATCGTGACGTGGGTGTACTCGGGTTTGGGTTCGTGCGACCAGGGCGCGATGCTCGCGGCGAGGCGATCCAACTCGTCGTCTTCGGCGGAACCGGGGAAGTCCGGTTCCCCGCTTGGGGTTTCCCCGCGTGTCGTCATGGCGGCGACGCTAGCGACACCGGGTGCCGCGTCGGGCCGGTTCCGTTGCCGAGCACCCGGACGAGGCCGCACCGGGTGGGGCGCGCGGTACGGATGTGACTCCAGAGGCCGTATACGCCCTCCCAAGGGCCCGCAACGCCGATCTTGGTACTCGGGGGCGGAACGCGTCCCGCGAGGCCCGTGGAACCACCCTTGCGGGCTTCGGTGCTCGCGGGACGCGTTCCGTGTCAGTCGGATCGCTTGTTCGCGTCCACGAAACGCCCGTAGTGGAGCTGGTTGTAGACCGTGATTTTGGTTTTCGCCCCGTTGCGGTTCTTGTCGACGATCAGGTCGACTTCGCCCGCGCGGGCGCTCTCCGGGTCGTACGCGTCCTCGCGGTGGAGCAGGATCACGAGATCGGCGTCCTGCTCCAGGCTGCCGCTTTCACGCAGGTCGCTCATGCGGGGCATCTTGTCCTCGCGTCCTTCCGGCCCCCGGTTGAGCTGGGACAGGACCATCACGGGCACGTCGAGTTCCTTCGCCAGGAGCTTGACGTTGCGCGACAACTCGGAGACCTCGACCTGCCGGTTCTCGGGCTTGCGGCCCGAGGACTGCAGGAGCTGGAGGTAGTCGATGACGACCAGGTCCAGACGGCCGTCACGCTGTTTGATCCGGCGGCAGCGAGCCTTGATCTGCGTGATGGTGACGTCCATCGAGTCGACGATCTCCAGCATCTTGGTGTCGCACGCGGGTGCGACGCGGGCGGCGGCCGTCCAGTCCTGCTCGGTCATCTGGCCGCCGCGAATGCGGTGCAGCGGGATCCGGGCCTCGGCGGCGATCAGGCGCTGCCCCAGTTCCTGGCGGGTCATCTCCAGCGAGAAGAACACGACCTTGTGGCCGCCGCGGATCGCCGCGTGTCGGGCCACGTCCAGCGCGAGCGTGCTCTTCCCGAGGGACGGGCGGGCCGCGACGATGACCATCTGGCCGGGCTGGAGCCCGTGGGTCAGGTCGTCGAGATCCTGGTAGCCGGTGAGGATCCCGGTCCGGGCGCCCTCGTTCTGCATGCGTTCGGCCTCGTCCATCACGAGGCCGAACAGCCCGTCGAGCGTGATCGATCCCTCGTCGTCGCCGGTCCGGGCCGTGACGGTGGCGAGTTCGGCGGACGCGGCGTCCACGATCTCCGCGACCTCGCCGATACCGGCGAACCCCATCTGCACGATGCGGGTGCCGGACTCGACCAGGCGCCGCAGCGTGGCCTTCTCCAGCACGATCCTCGCGAAGTACTCCGCGTTCGCGGCGGTGGGCACGGCGGAGATCAGCGTGTGCAGGTACGGGTGGCCGCCGACCCGGCCGATCTCGCCGCGCTTGCCCATCTCGTCGGCGACGGTGACCGCGTTCACCGGCAGGTCCCTGGCGTACAGGTCCAGGATCGCGGCGTAGATCAGCTCGTGCGCCGGCCGGTGGAACGCCGTGCCGCCGAGTTTGCCCAGGGCCTGGACGACGTCGCCGATGGCGTCCTTGGACAACAGCATGGCGCCCAACGCGGACTGCTCGGCCGCGATGTCCTGCGGCGCGGCGCGGTCCATCGGCGGGACGCCGGGCAGAGTCTCGTCCTGGTCGAGGTCCTGGTCGTGGTCGCGGCTGGTGGGGGCGGGGATTACCGTCATGGGTGGTTCTTCCGATCGCGAGATGGTCGGTTGGATCACGTGGGCGGCCCCATGCCGGGGGCCGCCCACACTCGGGTCCGGGCTCAGGAGCCGGACGGCAACTCGTCGGCGATCGCCCGGTTGCGTTCCTCGTCCTCGTACCGCGCCCGCTCACGCTCCGCCGGGGTGGGACGGGCCGGGTCACGAGGCGGCACAGGCGTGCCGATCCCGAACCGCGCGGCCATCGCCGCCTTGCGCGCGGCCAGCAGGCCCGGCGACGCGGCGGGGACATCGGCCTCGTGCTCGTCGACGGCGGCTTCGTGGGCCGCGCTCGCGCCACACGGCTCGCACTCGGCGGCACGCCGGTGCGGATGCTGCGGGCACGCGTCGTCCACTGCGGCCGGCGACGACACGGGGACCAGGACCACAGCCTCACGCAGACGCATGTCCGCCACGCGCTTGGGCAACACCGCCGGGTAGTGCGTGACGCCGCCCGGATCCCGGGTCAACTCGGCCACCAGGAGCGGGTCGTCAAGCGACCATCCCAGCCTGGCCGCGTTCCGCGCCAAGTCCGGCGCGAGTTTCTGCGCCTTCCGAAGACCGGCGGTCCAGGGGTGGGGCAGTCGCATCAGCACGGCCGCAGCCGCAGCAACGTCTTCCGCCGACAGGCAAACCGCCTCCTCCCCCTCCGGCGAAGCCGGCCGCACGACGTCAGCCGACGCGTGGGGGTAGGGGGAGGAGGTTTTTACCTCCTCCTGGGGGTGTGGGGGGAACGCCTTACCGCTTCCCGGAACGCCGGACGCGGTCTGACCTGCGGGAATGCGCTTCCGACCGCTTCCCGGAACGCCGGAACCGGCGTAACCGCTTCCGGCGTTCCGGGAAGCGGTCTGACCTGCGGAAATACCGATCGACACCGTTTCCGGCTTCACCGCTTCCGGCGTTCCGGGAAGCGGTCCCACCTGCGGCGACGCGGACGGGAAATCGGGGTGGTCGCGGGGGTCCCACGGCTCGCTCGGCGGCATCGCGTCCGGGTTCCACGCGGGCTGCGGGTAGAGCTCGTAGGACACCTTCCCGAAGGATCCGGACGAACCGCCCGCCTGGATGCGGCGCACGAACCGGGCCTCGATCAGCCGGCCGAACGACTCGTACACGGCGTCGCGGCCGACCAGCACGGCCGCGTTCTTCGCCGACCGGATGCCCGCGGCTTGCAGCTCGCGCCACATGTCCTTCACGGTCAGGGCGCGGCCCTCGGCCACCACGAACAACAGATGCATCAGCAACACGTGGTCCAGCGCGTGCACGAGGCCGCTGCCGTAGACCATGTGACGGTGCAAAACGACCGCGTCCACAGGCGCGGCACCCATACGAATCGGCGCCTCGCCGACGACCTGGGCAGGAATCTCGGTCACAGCACACCGCCGAACAGGGCGGTGCGGATCGAGAAAGAGGGAAACGCGACGCCCTCGGCGACGGGTGGACGGCCGTCGGTGGAGCGAGGGCGGTGGGGTGCGACGAGCATGTTGGTTCGGGAGTCCTCTCGGAGGAAGCTCCGGGTACGCCACGCTGACCAGGGTCGACTGCCGCTGGGGTATGTCGGCAGGTACTCTGGCAGAGCGCGCGGGGCCCAAAACTTGGTAGGTGGATGGGACGCGGCACCTGAGAACCGGCAAGTACGTCCGGTTCTCCAATGAAAGCGACCGTGTCTCTAGGGGTAGAGACGGAGCGGTCGCTTTCGGCGTTTTCAGTTGTCAATTGGGCTCCGCAATCGTGGGGCTGACTGCAGAATCACAGCATTCTCCCACGATCACTACCGTGGGTTAGCAACCCCATCTGACCAGCCCTAACGGTATGGACGCTATGCGTACAGCCGCCCGCGCTTAGCGTCGCGGCCTGCCTGGTCGGCATTCCTAGGACTCCTCTTCCGGCGATGGGGTTGGGGCCGAGTAGTAGTCGCTGCTGGCAGGTGCGACGGGCCACCGCGCAGATGCTGCGCGAGCCAACGGATATCGGACCGTGAACAACGCGCCGCTCATCCGAATGTCCTGGACCTCGACCACTCGGGGGCCACCTCGACCGCGGGCGGCGAGGGACGTCAGGCGCACCACCCGCAGCATCGGTACGCCGGTTTTCGGCATCCGAAGTGCCTCAGCTTCTGCTGGCGACGGCATGCGCGTGGATGCCTCCTCGGACCACCGCAGAGGCTTTCCGGTCCATTCCTCAACCCTGTCGTACATCCCGCCTAGACCCGTGGGCCCCGAGAGCGCAGGCACTTCTTCGGTCACCCATGCCGGGATCCACGAGTCGGCGAGCTGGCGGTGTTCCTCGCGGTCCGGGTCGCCCACGAGTCGCCGTCGAACAGTGAGCTGGCTGCCTACCTCGACGCCGAGCATCTCGGCGACGTCTGCAGGAGCCGGCGCGAGCCCGGTCCGCGTTCGCTCGCCGTCCGGCCACGGCAGCGCCCGCCAGTGCTGCACCTGCGGGCCGCTGTAGTAGCCCAGCTCGTCCCGCTCGATCTGCCGATCCCGCACGGTCAGCCGGACCTGATCGGGGTGGATCTTTACGACGATTCCGCCGCGCCCCCGCCGGTCAACCAAGCCCTCCTGCTCCAGCACGGTGTACGCGTCCCGCATGACCGTGGAACTGACATTAAAAGTTCCCATGAGTTCGGCCAGTGGCGGCAGCTTGGACCCCGGCGGAAACTCGCCGGACGCGATCCGTTTGCGCAGGTCATCGGCAATCTCACCGTATCGAGTGCTCACGGTCGGTACCTCCTCCAGGGTCGTCGTGATCTCAGAACCACGAAGTTAGTGGACAGACTAACGCTTGACAAGGATCGACTACGGAGAGCAGTCTCGGTAACGCAAGCGACCCCCGGCAGCCACCGGGGGTCGCGGTTGGAGCGCAGACCAAATAGGAGGCAGCGCCCATGAACCAGCATGCCCGATACCAGGTGCCCGTAGTAATCGCGGGGCCCGAAACGAATTCTCAGCCGCCGCGAGTCGGCGTGCTCGACCGCATCCGCATCCTGTTCACCGGCCGGATGGGCAACCGCCTGGCGGTCGCCGTTGCCGACCGCGCCGACGCCGACCTGCACGCGCTGACTACCGTGCTGCGCAGCCGCACCGAGTACCTGGGGCACGTCACCGACGCACTCGTGGCGTCTGTTGTCTACGGGGACGCGGCCCGGGAGGACGACCGGCGCACCTTCGCCGCCACGGTCGCGGAACTCGCGTCCGACGCCGACATCCTGCGCTACGAACTGCGGCAGACCATCGAGGAGTTGCAGGACGCGAAGGCGTCGTCCGGTCCGTGTGGGTGGGCGGACGTGATGGTCGAGTCCAGCGTGACCGACCAGGTCCGCCGGGGTCTGGACGCGACGGTGTCGACCGACGTCGCACGCGGCCGGGTCGCTCTGCGGATCGTGACCCAGCACCTGAACGGCGTCCTCGCCGACGGCACTCCGGACCTTCGGCTGGTCGCGCTCGCCGAGCTGCTCGGCGTCGACCTGCCGGCCGGCGTCGTGTCGGACCCGTGGGGAGTGCAGCGATGACTCTTCACCTCGTACACCCCGTCCGCCGGACCCGCACCGAGTACCGCCTCGCCAAGGGCGTCGCGAAGCGCGACCCGGCCACTCTGCCGGTCTACGTCGTGCTCCGCGCGGCGCTGCCCGGCACGGTCGTGGCCTGGGCGACCGGTACGGGCGTCGTGGTCGCGCTGACCACGACAGGCCCGATCGCGATCGTGTTCGGCGCGGCCGCCGCGATCGCGGTGGGCCTGGTCCTCGCGGCCGCCGCCGCCTACACCCACGCCGGTCGCTCGCTCCGCGTCCTGACGGACGGCCTGTACCTCCGGGCGATGCGCGAGGACACCCCGCCGATGTCGCAGTTCTCCACCCGGGCCGCGCTCGTCGCCGACTTCGTCGAGCGCCACGGGCCCGCGAACACGTGGATGCCCGAGGTGCACGAGGAGTTCGCGCACCGGGTCGAGCACGCCGCGTCGGAACTCCCGTTCCTGCCCGCGTGGATGGCCGACTTCACCATCGAGATGATCGCCCGCCCGGACGCCCGGCCCGTGATCGGAGGGCCGAGCGATGACCGCGCGTGACGTGATCGCCCGCCCGCTCTACCGGGTGCTGCTCGACGGTCCCGTGATCGGCGTGATCGGTCTGGGCGCGTTCGTCGCCGCACCGATCTCCGATCTCGTTCCTCGCCCGTGGTCGGCGATCACCGCCGTGATCGTGGCGGTCGCCGTCGGCGGGACGGCCTGGCGGGTGCTCACGTACTGGGCGCCCCACGACCGGCGGACCGGGATGGACGTGCTGATCGAACTGTCCGAGGCCCTCGCCGACTGGGCGGGATGGCCGCGCGTCGACCACGGCCCGAAGCACGCGCACATCGACCACACCCACGGGGGCACGACATGAGCATCACGAACCTGTTCAACGAGGGCGACGATCCGCGTCGGCCGTCCCGGCGCGAGGAACGCCGCGCGGACCGTGTGGCGGACGCCGAACTGCAGCGCGAGGACGAGCGCCTGGAGCGCGAGCAGCGGCGCGAGGACGCGCGACTTGCGGCCGAGGAGAAGCGCAAGGACGACGCCGTGCGCCTCCAGGGCGAGCTGTTCAAGCGGGCCGCCGACGAGAAGGCGACGGCCAAGGCCCGGAAGGACAAGGACGAGGAGAAGTCCCGCCGGAAGGTCGCCCGCAAGGCCGCGTGGACCAAGACGGTCGCGGCGGTGTCCGAGCACATGCCGCCTGCGGGGATGCCCGTGGTGGCGGTCAGCCTGGGCATGGGGTGGAGCGGGCAGGCCGGGGCCGCGCAGGCGGCGGGCATGGGCGTGTGGGCGCTGGGCGTGCCGGTCCTGTTCGAGGGCATGGTGCTCACGCTCGCGGGCCTGACGTCGGCGGCGATCGGTCGTGGCCCCAAGAGTCCGTACAAGTTCCTGCTCGGCGCCACGTGGGCGTCCGGGGTGTTCGCGGCCGCCGTGAACGCGTCCGGTCACCTGATCGAGGACCACTCCGCGGCCGGGATCTACCGGGCCGGCGCCTACGCGGCGGCCTCGCTGGCCGCGCTCGTGCTGTGGGCATTGGTGATGCGCTCGAAGAAGGCGCGGCTGTCCGGCGAGGAGGCCGCCGAAGTCGCTCGGTGGCGCCGGCTGCGGCGCTCGCACCCGGTGGTCGCCCACCGGGCCCAGCGGATCGCGGACCTGACCGGGACGCAGTACCCGCAGGCGTGGGCGCTGGCGTGGTCCAGGACCAAGGGCGCGAGCGTCGACGAGCCGATGATCAGCGAGATCCGCACCCTGCGCCGGTCGACGTACCGGCGCAGTGTGGCCCTGGCGTGGGACGGCCGCAAGGGTCGTGACAAGCCGCTTGACGGTGCTGTCGGCGAGCCCGTTCCCGGTGTCGTGACGCCTGCGTCCGAGGTGGCCGCGATCGTTCCGACGCAGGCCGGTCGCGCGGCTCCCGGGCTGTGGATCCCGGACCTGGAGGGTCGGTTCGAACGGGCCGTGATGAGCGTTCCCGACGCCGCGCCCGGAACGCCCGCGCAGGGCCCGGAAACCCAGTTCCCGCTTGGAAACCCGGACGCCGACGGGGATGTCCCGGACGAGGTCGCGGAGAGCCCCGAGACGGGTCTGCTGGATCTGCCGGAGCGGAAGCTGCGGCAGGCCGCGAAGGCGTGGCACGGCCTGCAGAAGCGGATCGAGAAGGACAAGCGCCTGTACTCGCGGAAAGCGCACCTGGGCGTGTCGCCGTACGCGTTGGCGAAGGCGCTGCGGATGCGCCGCCAGGACGGCGCCCCGCTCGTGCGGACCCTGATCGACGCGCAGCTCATCCCGGCCGCCGTCGAATCCGAATGACCCCACCCGATCGACTCGCTCGACAGCTCGACGGCGGGCCCGCCGCGTTCGGTGGGCCCGCCTCCCCCAGGAGGTGACGGACATGAGCACGACGACGACGATCGAGACCACTCCCACCACCGACCAGACCCCGGCCGCGCAGCCGGCCCCCGCCGCGTCGACGACGCGATCGGCTCCGTCTGCGGAGACGACGCCGACCCCGCACGCGTCCGGCGCGATCCCGGCCGTGCCGACGC
>NZ_WWJX01000567.1 GCF_009865215.1 Streptomyces sp. SID3343
CGGCCCGGACGGGAGGCCCGAACCGGCGGCGGGCTCGGGGCCGCGGCCGGGCGCGAGGTCGGGGCTGGGCCTGGGGCCGGGGTCGGGTCTCGGTTCGGGTGTGTCATCGGACCGGTACAGGTGATCCCACGAGTCCATGAACGCCTTTGCCTCCCCGCCTGCTGAGGGACCGCCGGCCCCGATGCCATCACAGGCGGTCGGGGCCACGAAAGCGCAGCACGACCCGTCTTGTCATGGTCTAGTCGGCGGAACGGGTGACGACCCTGGTGACGCGCTCGGCCGCGATTCTGTGCTCCAGGGCGGATTCATCCAGGTGACGGCACAGGACGACGGGGACGGACGCGGCAAGCGGCGCGAGCAGGCCCGCCCGCAATCCACCCGTTCGGGCGAACGTCAACGACGACAGCACACGATCCCCCGCGGTCAGCCCCCACTCCTTCGCGGCGGCTTCGCCCTCGTCGGCCACCTCGGCGGCGGTCAGCGTACGGCCGGCCACTTCCAGGGCGGGGTCGGCCGCGCCCGGGGCGGTGTCCGGGACGAACCGGTCGCCGTGCCCGGCCACTTCGGCCGCGTAGTCCACGAACCCCGCCGGCGCGGTGGGAAAGCGCCCACCCATCGGCCGCAGCGCGAGCGCGATCCGTTCGCCCGGGCACGTGCGCGCGAGGTCGAGCGTGTCGGGCCCCGACACCACGAGGTCGGCCTCGGCGGGGTCCCCGTCGAACGTCGCGACCAGGCCGAGCGACCACGCCGCGAGCAGCCACACCTGGGTCTGCCAGTGCGCCGGAAGCAGCAGGCACACCCGGTCGCCGGGCTGCGCGTCGAAGTCGTCGCGCAACAGGTTCGCGGTCTTGGCGACCCAGTTGTCGAAGGTCGCGACCGACAGTTCGACCCGCTCGCCGGTCGCGTCGTCGTAGAACGTGGTGAAGGGCCGCGCGGAGTCGGCGGCGAGCGCGGAACGCAACTGGTCGACCGGGGTACTGGGCATGCCGATCACCCTATCGAGACCACGAATCGATGGGTCGAATGGGTGTATTTATCGCATTTAGCACGCAGAGGCACCGGGGGAGGGCAGCTGTAAGGGTTCGTTGACCCGGACGACGAGGGGCCCCTGATGAACACCACCCACCCGTTCTCGATCGCCGTCGTCGGCAGGATCGCGGTCTCCATCGCGGTCGCCGTACCGATGGCGCTCGCCGGCCTCGAAGTCGCGCCACCCGCGCACGCCGACGAGTCGCCCCCCGCCCTCGGCTCCACCGTGACCGTGCCGCTGACCGGCGTCGAGACCGAACCCGCCGTCGAAGCCGCCGCGCCGCACGCGGGTCGCACCGCCGTACTGACCACCGAACGCGCCACCGCCGCCTACTCCTTGCTCGGGGTCACGTGGGCCGACCCCGGCGCCGGCGCGCGAGTCGCGGTACACGTGCGGACCCGTACCGCCGGCGTGTGGAGCCGGTGGCACGAACTGCACGCCGACGGGGAATCGCTCGGCCGCGGCCGGCAGTCCGAACGCGAGGGCACCGAGCCGTTCTGGGCGGGCGGCTCCGACGGCGTGCAGGTGCGGGTGGGCGTGCTGATCGGCGACACGCCCCGGGATCTGCGGCTCGAACTGATCGACCCGGGCGCGTCCGCCGTCGATCACCGGCCGCCGACGCCGCCGAAACCGAATCCGCCGAGCGGCCCCGGTCGCGACGTCCGGGGCCGAGCCGCCCGACCGGCCATCGTCGCGCGCAAGGACTGGGGCGCCGACGAAAGCATCCGCGACAAGAGCTTCAAGTACACCTCCACGATCAAGGCCGTGTTCGTCCACCACACCGCCGACGGCAACGACTTCGCGTGCGCCGACTCGGCCAAGGTGGTGCGCGCGATCTACCGCTACCACGTCGTCACCAACGGCTGGGCCGACATCGGCTACAACTTCCTCGTCGACAAGTGCGGCACGATCTTCGAAGGCCGCGCCGGCGGCGTCGACAAGGCGGTCCTGGGCGCCCACACCCTCGGCTTCAACACCAACTCCACGGGCGTCGCCGCACTCGGCACCTACACCACCACCAAACCCCAGGCGCCGGTGCTGACCGCGATCGAGAAGGTGATCGCGTGGAAGCTCGGACTCCACGGTCGCAACCCCCGCGGCAAGGTCACGCTGACCTCCTCCGACAGCGGCAGCCGCTACGCCAAGGGCAGCACCCACGCGTTCGACGTGATCTCCGGACACCGCGACGCGTTCAACACCGAATGCCCGGGCCAGGCCCTGTACGACAAGCTCCCCGAGATCCGTGCCGCGGTCGCCCGCTCCGGCGGATGACCACAGGCGACCCGAACCAGCGGCCCGCAGGGGGCCTGAAGAGCGTCAGGCCCCCTTGCCGACCATTGCCGCCAGCCGCTCGACCAACGGCTCCACGACCGCCTGCGGGACGAACCGCTCCCGGGCGAGCTCGACCGCCGCCGCCCGCAGCCGGGCGACCTCGGCCGGGTGCTGCGCCAGCCGGCGCACCACGTCGGCCAGCGCGTCGGCGTCGCCCGCCGGCACGAACAACCCGGCCGCGCCCAGCAGCCGCCGCTGCGGCGCGGTGTCCGACGTGAGCACCGCGCACCCGGCCGCCGCCCCCTGGAACACCTTGTTCGGGACCAACCGCAACGCCTTCGCGCCGGTGCCGAACACGCCCAGGCACACATCGTGCTCCGCGACCAGGCCCGGCAACTCGGCCTCCGGCACCCACGTGCGCCAGTTCACCCGCGGCGCGTCGGAACCGAGCAGATCCCGCGTCCGCTGCGCCTGGAGACCGCGGCCGATCATGGTCACCGTGATCGGGTAGCCCTCCAGCTGCCGCAACGCGGCCCCGATCACCGGCGCGCCCTGGACCGGCGAGTACATCCCGAACGAGATCACCCGCAGATCCTCGCCACGCCGAAACCCCGGCTCGCCCGGCGCCTGTGGTCCGCCCACCGCGCGCCCCGCGTCGAACCACACGGGCGCGGCCCCGATCGGCACCACCACCGCGCGCTCGCGGTCCCGGGGCGCCAGTACCCGCCGATGCTCCTCGGTGTCCACCAGCACGAGCCGCGCGGTGGTGATCGCGGCCTGCTCGACCCGGTCCACCTTGCGCAGATCCACCTGCGCGGCCCGACCCAGCCGATCGGCGACGTCGTCCACGCTCTCCAGGTGGTCGAGCACGAGCGGCGTGTCGGGGAAGAGGCGCCGCGCGACTCGGATGTCGAGCCGGCCCTGGTAGCCGACGATCACCACGTCGGGGCGCGGCGCCCGGCGCGCCTTGGCGACCAACTCCGCGAGGCAACGCGCGTGCCGCAGTCGCTGCCGCGGAATGCCGGGATGCGCGGAAGGCGGCGGGACCATGGGCCCCGCGTCCATGTGGCCGAGAGGGACGTTACAGGTCACCACTTCGATCCCGTGGCGCCGCAAGCCCTCGACGAGTATCCCCACCCGGGGGTGGACGGTCGTGTCATACGTGCCGAACACCATCACCCGCATAGCTGAAGTGTGCTCTGCGCACATCGGGGCAAAACCGGGAAGGTACGGTGGCGGTCCGAATCCGGATCGCGAGGAGACCCCGTTGGACGGCAGTGAGGTCCGCGGTGTGGTCCACCGGGTGTGGCGTCCGGGGTTCGTGTTGGATCTCCACCTGACCGCAGGCCAACTGCGGCGCGGCCACAGCGACCCGACCTATCGGGTGGGCACCGACGGCTCCGTGTGGCGCAGTTCGCGCACCCCCGCCGGGCCGTGCACGCTGCGCCTGCTCGCCCGCCGGGGGACCGGCGAGATCGAGGCGAGCGCGTGGGGCCCGGGCGCCGAGTGGCAACTCGACGCCGTCCCCGAACTGCTCGGCGCCGGTGACGCACCGGCCGAATTCGTCGCCGCCCACCCGCTGGTCCGCGACGCCGAGCGCCGCTTCGCGGGCCTGCGGATGCCGCGCACCACGCTCGTACTGGCCGCGCTCGTACCCTCGATCCTGGAACAGAAGGTCACCACGATCGAGGCGCGTCGCGCCTTTCGGCTGCTCTTGGAGAAGTACGGCGAGCCCGCCCCCGGGCCGGCCCCGGCGGGCCTGCGCGTCGTACCGAACGCGCGCACGTGGGCGCTGATCCCGTCCTGGGAATGGGCCAAGGCCGGTGTGGACGCGCGCCGTTCGCGCACGGTGATGGAGGCGACCCGGGTCGCGGGTCGGCTGGAGGCGACCTCGGGCGTTGCGCACCCGGAGGCCGCGCGGCTGCTGCGGTTGGTGCCCGGGATCGGGGTGTGGACGGCGGCCGAGACCATGCAGCGCTCACACGGGGATCCGGACGCGCTGTCGGTCGGCGACCTGCACCTGCCCAAGACGATCGGCTTCGCGCTCGCCGGCAAGGCGGTCGACGACGCCGGGATGCTCGAACTCCTGGCGTGCTACGCGGGCCATCGACACCGCGCGGCACTGCTCATTCGGATGTCGGGAGTACCCGTGCCGCGCCGCGCGCCACGCTTCGCGCCTCGAACGCACCTTGCCCGACAGGGGTTCTGAACCCGAGCGGGTTTGTCGTACCAGGTGTCGGGCAGCCGCAGGACACGGCCGGAAAACGGTCGCACCACCGACACCGAGAACGAGGAGGAAGTGCTCGTGACCACCGTCCAGCACTCGATCGACGTGGACGTGCCGGTCCGCACCGCGTACAACCAATGGACCCAGTTCCGCGAGTTCCCGCACTTCATGAGCGGCGTGGAACGCATCGACCAGGTAGACGCGACCCGTACCCACTGGGTCACCAAGATCGCCGGTGTCACGCGCGAGTTCGACGCCGAGACCACCGAACAACGCCCCGACGAGCGGATCGCCTGGAAGACCGTCGGGGGTCCGCACCAGGCCGGCGTGGTCACCTTCCATCGGCTCGACGACGCGCACACCAGGGTCATGCTCCAGATGGAGTTCGCCCCGGAGGGCGTGGTCGAGACCGTCGGCGACAAGCTCGGTTTCGTCCGCGGCCGCACCAAGGGCGACCTCGAACACTTCAAGGTGTTCGTGGAAAAGCGCGGGCACGAGACCGGCGCGTGGCGCGGCGAGGTCGACCCTCCGGGCGGCAACGGCTCGGCCGATCTGCCGCAGGTGCCGCCGCCGCCCTACGACAGCCCCGGCATGTCGCCCACTCCCGGACGTACCGGGGCGCCGGGCGGCGGTCACATCCCGCCGCCGCGGCCGCAGGGTCCGCCGACTCTCGGCGGTCCCGCGGGCGGGAGTTACTGACACGGTGTGAAGCCCCCGGACATCGGTCGGACACCGATTGCCCGACGGGTCGTGACCACGGGACCACGGGGAGTTCGTGAACCGTCGAGTTCGCGAGCTCGTCAGGCCGCAGGTCCCTGATCGCGGGTCGCGACGCCGGGAACGGTGTGGGTCCGCCGAGTCCGGGCCGGCAGCACCGTGAGCGTGCCCCGAAGGGCAGAGGGTGGGATCCGCTTCGGCGGGTCCCACCCTCTGTCGTCTCGTCTCGTGTCGGGTCGTGGCTTCGGGGTGTCTCAGCGCAGCACGATCACGTCGTCCGCCGTGCGGGCCGGCCGCTCGCGCGGCGGCTGCGCGGGGTGACCCACCGCGACCGCGCCCATCGGGTCCCACTCGGCGGGCAGCGCGAGCGAGGCGCGGACGACGTCACGACAAAACATCGTCGACGACACCCACGCCGACCCCAGGCCCTCGGCGGTGAGGGCGATCAGCAGGTTTTGTACGGCCGCGCCGGCCGAGACGGTGAACATCTCGCGCTCGGCGCCGGCCCGGGTGGCGTCGGGATACGCGTGCGAGCCGGTGGTGACCAGGCACGGCACCACCAGATACGGCGCGGCGCGCAGGATGTCGCCCCGGGCGACTCGCCGCGCGATGCTTTCCGGCGTCATGCCGTCGGCCCGCAGGTCGGCGATCCACGCGTCGCGCATCGCGTCGAGCAGCGCGGTCCGCGCGGGCGCGCTCTCGACCAGGACGAACCGCCACGGCACGGTGTGGTGCGGGGCCGGCGCGGTGATCGCGGCGCCGACCGCACGGCGGACCGCTTCGGCGTCCACCGGTTCGGCCGTGAACGCGCGCACCGTGCGCCGCGCGGTGATCGCGCCGCGGGCGCCCTCGGCCGCCGCCTCCGCGGTGCCGAGCCGAAACATGTCGTCCTCGGCGCCGCGCACCAGGGTGCGCACGCCCTCGCCGTCGTGCTCGGTCACCAGGTGCGCGAGCCCGCGCACGATCGCGACCGGGACCGCGCCCGCCTTGCCTTTGACCAGTTCGGCGGCCCCCGCGAGTTCGTCCACCGTCGCGGTGACCGTCACGGCGAGTTCGTTGCCGTGGGTGTCGGCCCGGCCTCGGTGGTCGTCGAGCGCGTCCAGGCCCGCGACGCCGATCGCGACGTCGGTGAGGCCGGTGCGCCAGGGCCGGCCGAACGTGTCCGACACGACGATGCCCACGCGGACGCCGACGCGCTCGTACAGCGCCGCGCGCAGTCCGCGCGCGGACGCGTCCGAGTCCTCCGGGAGCAGCAGCAGCGTGCCCGGTTCGGTGTTGGACGCGTCGACGCCGGCGGCGGCCATCACGAAGCCGTGTCGGGTCTGCACGATCCGGGTGCGGCCCTTGCGGGCGACCACGCGCACGGCCTCGGCGTCGATGACCTTCTCTCGATCGACGCCGCGCAGGAGCCGACCCTCGGCCTTGCTGAGGATCTTCGACGTCACCACGAGAACGTCACCGTCGAGCAGGCCGGGTCCGTCGGGGGCGGTCGCGGCGGTCGCGATCAGCGCGGCCAGGTCGTCGCCCTCGGCGATTTCGGGAATCCCGGTCACCCCGAGCACCGAGTAGCCGCGTGGCGGGCCCCCCATCAGCCGACCTCGTCCGCGAGCGCGAGCGCGGCGCGGGCCATCTCGGCGGTCGCGTCGACGTCGGTCATCATCAGCGGGATCGCCCGGCAGCGGATGCCCGCGGCCTCGACCTCGATCACCGCGTCGGCGTCGGTGGTGTCCACGAGCCAGCCGTCGAGCAGACCCGGGCCGTAGTGCTGCGCGACGGCGGACGCGGTGGTGCGGACGCCCACCGCCTCCAGGACCCGGTCGGCCATGCCGCGCACGGGCGCTCCGCCGACGATCGGGGAGAGCCCGATCACGGGTGCCTCGGCGGCGACGAGTGCCTCGCGGATGCCGGGGACACCCAGGATGGTGCCGATGCTGACGACCGGGTTGGACGGCGGGAACAGGATCAGGTCGGCCTCGGCGATGGCCTCCAGGACTCCGGGGGCGGGCTTGGCGGTCTCGATCCCCACCGGCACGATCGCGTGCGCGGTCGGCGCGGCGCGCAGCTTGACCCAGTACTCCTGGAAGTGGATCGCCTTGCGGCCCCCGGGCTTGTCCGGGTCGTCGACCACCACGTGGGTCTCCACGCGGTCGTCGCTCATCGGGAGGAGTCGAACGCCGGGCTGCCACCGCGCGCACAGCGCCTCGGTGACCGCGGACAGCGGATAGCCGGCCGCGAGCATCTGGGTCCGCACGATGTGGGTCGCGTAGTCGCGGTCGCCGAGCCCGAACCACGTCGGCTCGACGCCGTACGCGGCCATCTCCTCGCGAACGCTCCACGACTCGTCGCGGCGCCCCCAGCCCTGCTCCTCGTTGATGCCGTCGCCCAGCGTGTACATGACGGTGTCGAGGTCCGGGCACACCTTGAGCCCGAACAGGTGGATGTCGTCCCCGGTGTTGCCGACGACGGTGATCTCCGCTTCCGGGACGGCTGCCTGCAGACCCCGCAAGAACCGGGCCCCGCCGATGCCGCCGGCAAGTACAACGATGCGCATGGTGCCAAGTCTCGCAGGCCGGTCCGGCCCGCCCGGTGCAGGTCTTACGAACGGGTGACATCGGCGTGGGGTGGACGGCTTTCGCGGTGATCCGGGCCTAGCGTCGTGGGCATGAGAGTCCTGGTCACCGGCGGAGCCGGATTCATCGGATCGCACGTGGTGGAGAGCCTGTCGCAGGCGGGGCACGACGTGCGGGTGCTCGATCTGTCGCCGTGGCCGGGTTCCGACCCGCCCGCGCCGGTGTCGCTTCGCGGCGACGTCCGGGATCCGGACGCGGTGGATCGGGCGCTGGTCGGGGTGGACGCGGTGTGCCATCAGGCGGCGAAGGTCGGGCTCGGGCTCGATCTGGGGGACGCGCCCGACTACGTCTCGCACAACGACCTGGGGACGGCCGTGCTGCTCGCGGCGATGGGCCGGGCCGGGGTGGGTCGGCTCGTGCTCGCGAGTTCGATGGTCGTGTACGGCGAGGGGCTGGGCACGTGCGCCGAACACGGTGAGGTGGTGCCCGGGCCGCGACCGGTGCGGGCGTTGGCGGCGGGCCGGTTCGAACCGCCGTGCCCGGTGTGCGGGCAGGACGTGACGCCGGGGCGGATCACCGAGGAGGCCGCCCCCGACCCGCGCAACGTGTACGCCGCGACCAAGCTGGCCCAAGAGCACCTGGCCGCCGCGTGGGCACGCTCGACGGGCGGCGTGGCCACCGCGCTGCGCTACCACAACGTGTACGGCCCGCGAATGCCGTTGGACACCCCGTACGCGGGCGTCGCGGCCATCTTCCGCTCGGCGCTGCGGGCGGGCCGGGCCCCCAGGGTCTTCGAAGACGGCGGCCAACGCAGGGACTTCGTGCACGTTCGCGACGTGGCGACGGCGAACGTGGCCGCCTTGGGCCGCGAGGGCGAGGGCCTGCGCGCCTACAACGTCGCGACGGGCACCCCGCACACGGTCGGCGACATGGCCGCGGCCCTGGCCGCGGCCCACGCGGGTCCCGCCCCGACCGTCACCGGCGAATACCGCCTGGGCGACGTCCGGCACATCACGGCCTCGGCGGATCGGTTGGCAACCGAACTGGGTTGGCGACCGAGGATCCGCTTCGCCGCGGGGATGGCGGAATTCGCGGGCAATGTCGAGCGAGCGGGAGTCTGAGGGGCCGATCAACGGGCGCGCGAGGCCGCGGGACCGGGGTGGGCGGGGAAGCGGTGTGGGGCGGGGCGCCGAGATCGTGGGGCCGGCGGCTTCGAGGTGGTGAGACGCCCCACCTTCCCGGTCGTACATACGGGGACGCACGGTAGCGTTGTTCGCCGATGTCGGACTGCTCTGACACGGTTCATCGTGATTTCACCTTGTGACCTGCGCCACAGGGCGAATACCGCACGCAACTCGGTGTCGCATCGGCACGTCTATCAAAACGGCGACCGTCCTTCGAGCGGTTTGTCGTTCGTGATCAGCGTTGAGCGCCTTGGGAAAAGAGCACACACGACGTGAGTGACAGCGAACGGGACGGCAAGCAGGCCGAACCCGGTCGGGAGCCGAGCCCGGAAACGGTGCCCGAGGATCCGGCCCCCACCGAGATACCGACCCCGGCGACGCCCGCCGTCGCCGGGGAATCCGGCCCCACCCCGACCCCGGTCGTCCCGGCCGCGGTCGTCCCGACCGACGTGCCCGCCGACCCGGCGCCGACCGTGCCCGAGGACCTCCAAGGCTCCGTGCACCGGCGCCTTCGACGTCGACGGGTGCTCAAGCGCGTCCTGGTCGGTGTCACCGTCACCGTCGCGTTGTGCCTGGTCGCGGGTAGCGTCGTGGTCTACGTGTTGTACCGCAAGCTCGACGGCAACATCACCACCCAGGACCTGACGCAGCAGATCGGTCCGGAGCAGGAACGGCCGAAGATCGAGGCGCACGACGCCGTCAACATCGTGATGATGGGCTCGGACGACCGCAGCGGTCAGAACAAGCAGTACGGCGACATCGGCGAGGGCACCCAGCGCTCCGACACGACGATCCTGTTGCACCTCGCGGCCGATCGGAAGAGTTCGGTCGCGGTCAGCATCCCGCGCGACCTGATGGTCGACATCCCGTCGTGCACCCGCGACGACGGCAGCAAGTCCCGCCCGTATCGCGACCAGTTCAACCACGCCTTCGAGGTCGGCGGCGCGGCCTGCACGATCAAGACGATCGAACAGATGACCCAGGTGCGCGTCGACCACCACATCGTCATCGACTTCTCCGGCTTCAAGCAGATGGTCGACGCGGTGGACGGCGTCGAGGTGTGCCTGAGCGAGCCCATGCGCGACGTCGCGGCGAAGATAGACCTGCCGGCCGGTCAACAAAAGCTCGACGGCGAGCAGGCGCTCGGGTTCGTCCGGGCCCGCAAGAACGTCGACGACGGCAGCGACACCCAACGGATGACCCGACAGCAGCGTTTTCTCGCCGCGCTCGTTAAGAAGGTCAAGGTCGGCGACATGCTGACCCAGCCGTGGAAGTTGTACAACCTCCTCGACGCCGGAACCCGGTCGATCACCGCAGACCCGGGGCTGAACACGCTCGGGGAGCTGATGGACCTGGCCGACAGCATCAAGGGGATCCCGAACGACAAGGTCGCCTTCCTCACCGTGCCCCGGCAGCAGTACCGGTTGGACCGCAACCGCGACGAACTCGTCCAACCCAAGGCGAACATGCTCTTCGAAGCGATCCGCTACGACCGGGTAGCGGTCGGTGCCGCGGTCTCCGGCCGGGACGAGAACGGTTTCGAGAACAACGGCGACGTCCGGATCGAGCAGGCGGCGGTCCCGACGACGGCCCCGAGTACGAGCGCGACGCCGGGCAGGACGCTCGACGCGAACGGTGAGCGCGTGCCGAGCCCGCCGAGCACCGAGTCGGACAGCGGCGAACCGGCCACGGCCGGACCGACGACGACGTCGTCCGGTGCGCCGCAGACTTCACCGGCGACCTCGCCGGCGACGACGGGGCCCTCGGCCGACCCGACCGTACCCGCGGGCGCCTCACCCGGCGCCTCACCCGGCGCGACCGCACCCGCCGGCGACAAGGGGCCATTGGTCACCGTCTCGGGGCGTACGGCCGGACAGGACGTGTGCACGACCTGATCACAGCGACGTCGCAGTACACAGGGCCGGCGCGGCACGCGAGTCGCGCCGGCACGTGGCCGGAGGGGGCGCGGACGCATGGGCACGGACTCGGACACCGGGAAACGATCCACACCCGGCGAGCGGGGCGCGACCGGAAAGAGCACGCTGAAGAAGCGCCTCAAGTGGACGGCCATCGCCGCCGTCGGTTGCCTGGTCGTCGTGGCCGGCAGCGCGTACGGCTACATCCGGTACCTCAACGGCAGGTTGCACCACACCCAGATCACCGCGGACAAGGAGGGTCGGCCGCCGGCGGCCGACAAGGACGCGCAGGGGCGCAGCCCGCTGAACATCCTGTTGATCGGCAACGACAGCCGGATCGGCGAGGGCAGACGCTACGGTGCCGAGGGACACGCGGGCCTCGCCGACGTCGCGATCCTGATGCACGTGTCGGCGGACCGAAGCAACGCGACCCTGGTCAACGTCCCACGCGACACCATGGTGGACATCCCGCGCTGTGAGTTGGGCAGCGGCAAGGACAAGAAGGTCACCGAGGCGCGCTTCGGGATGTTCAACGACAGCTTCCGCGACATCGGCGCGCCGTGCACGGTCGCCACCGTGGATCGCATGCTGCAGGTCCGGGTCGACCACTACATAGAGGTCGACTTCAAGGGCGTTCGCGACCTGACCGAAGCGGTCGGCGGTGTCCCGATCTGCCTCGACGCGCCCATCCACGACCCGGTCCTGCGCAGCGGCGGCGGCACAGGTTTGGACCTGCCGGCCGGACCCGTCAAGCTCGGCGGCAACGACGCGCTCCAGTTCCTGCGCGCCCGGCACGCGTTCGGCGACGGCAGCGACCTCGCCCGGATCGAGGCGCAGAAGATCTTCCTGATGTCGCTCGCCCGCGAGTTGAAGAACAACGCCAAACTCTCCAACGTCGACGGCATGTTCAAGATCGCCAACAGCGCGGTGAGCGCGCTGACCGTCGACAACGACCTCGCCGGGGTGGACAAGCTGATCGACCTGGCCGACGAGATCAAGAAGGTCCCCGAGAAGCGGATGGCCTTCACCACGCTGCCGACCGAGCAGTATCGGCCGGCCCCGGACCAGGTCCAGCCGCGACGACCGGCCGCGGACGACCTGTGGGCCGCGATCCGCGCGGATCGGCCGATCACCGCACCGGACCCGAACGTCGCGCCGGCGGTCCCACCGGCCACGACGGCGCCGCCCGTGCCGCCGCGAACGCTCGCGCCGGTCGACGCCGCGAAGATCGCGCTGACGGTGGACACCGGTACCGCCAAGCGGCGGATCACCCCGGTCGTCGAGGCGCTCAAAAGGCAGGGCTACCGGGCCACTTCGGGCTCGACCATGCCCGACGGTCACGAGCACGCCAACAGCCGGATCACGTATCCCGAGAACCGACTCGACCAGGCCAGGGCCGTCGCGGTGGCCCTTGGCCTGCCCGAGACCGCGCTCGAAGTCGCCCGCGCGGGCGACACCACGATCACACTGCTGATCGGCGCGGACCTTCCGGGACCCGAGGCCGACACGGATACGGACACGGGCAAGGACAGCGACGGCGCGTCGCCGAAGAGCACGGCCGGCACGACCGCCCCGAGCACCCCGCAACCGCCCAAGGCCGCCGATCTCAACCTGGAGACGGCCGACAACACCAAGTGCGCTTCACCGCACCGGACATAGCCCCACAACAGACGGATCGGGGCGATATTGTCCTCATTCCTCCCATGTGTGGGTCAACGGATGGTCGGTATCGCGACCATGGCGAGAATTCGCCGGTTAGGGTGGCTGCTCCACACGTCGGACCGGTCGGGTTCCGCGCGCCTGGCGCCGCATCACCGGTGTCGTCATCGAGGCCGCGCGCGTCCGGCGACCGCGCAGCGGGAGCAGCCGGAGGGATCTCGGCGTGAACAGAGGCAACGACCCGCATCGTGGCGTGCCCGGGGGCAACGACCCCTTGGGTGGCATGGACGACGCGGATGTCGCGGACATGTGGGTGCTCAACCCGGATACCGGCAGCTTCGAACTGCGGGCGCCGAGCGCCGAAACGAGCGCGGACGAGCCGCACGGGTCGGTCCCGCGCAGCCGTACCGGG
>NZ_WWJX01000568.1 GCF_009865215.1 Streptomyces sp. SID3343
GGGCCCGCGCGGCGCGAGCGCGACGGCGCGCGCGGTCGCGGGGGCGGCCTCCAGGACGGCGACCACCCGCACGCCGGCCTCGGCCAGGGCCACGGCGACGGGGAGCAGGAACGGGCCGGTCCCGGCGACGACGGCGCGGCGGCCGGGGGCGACGCCGTTCCCCTTGAGCAGGGCCTGCGCGCCGCCGGCGGTGAACACGCCCGGCAGATCCCAACCGGGGAAGGGGAGTTGCCGGTCGTAGGCGCCGGTGGCCAGGAGCAGCTTGCGGCCGCGCACGGTCACCGGTCGGGTGCCGCGGTCACCGACCAGGGTGTGTGCCACGAAGTGGTCGTCGGCGCGTTCCACCGCCCACACCCGGTGGTTCGCCAGGAAATCGACGCTGCCCAGGCGGCGCAGCGGCGGCCAGTTCGGCGGCTCGCCCGCGCGATGGCGGTGGTACTGGCCGCCCGCCCGGGAGTTCGCGTCGAGCACGGCCACGCGCAGGCCGAAGCGGGCGGCGGTGACGGCGGCGGTGAGCCCGGCGGGGCCGGCGCCGAGCACGACGAGATCGTGCGGGCGGGCCGACTCACGTGCCCCGCTCACGACGTCGTCACCTCGTCGCCGGCCCGGGCCACGACCAGGCACGCCCGCAGCGACGTCGTGCCGTCGACCGTGACCAGGCAGTCGAAGCACACGCCGATCCCGCAGAACAGGCCGCGGGGCCGACCGGCGAATCGAGTCGTGCGCCACGACCGCAATCCGGCTGCGATCATAGCGGCGCCGATCGTCTGGCCGGGTTCGACCGGTATCGGCCGGCCGTCCACGGTGATGTCGAAGGGGCCGTGGGCGTTCGGGATGGGGTGTTCACCCGTCATGCGGGCACCTCCGCGAAGCGGGTCGGGTCGAACGGGGTGGGGTCGAACTCCGGGGCGTCCCCGGTCAGGGCCTGCGCGATCAGCAGGCCCGTCGCGGGCGCCAGACCGACGCCCGCGCCCTCGTGGCCGCACGCGTGCAACAGGCCGGGTGCGCGCGGATCGGGCCCCAGAACCGGGAGATGGTCGGGGCAGTACGGGCGAAAGCCCTGATAGGCGCGGATGATCGAGGCATCGGCCAGGATCGGGAACAACTCGATCGCCTGCGCGGCGAGCCGGCGCAGCACCGGGACCGGGAACGACCGCTCGAAGCCGACCCGTTCGCGGCTCGCGCCGATCAGGATCGGGCCCGACGGCGTTCCCTCGACCACCGCCGAGGAGGCGAGCCGCGCGTCGTCGCTCGCGACGTCGGCGGAGTAGGCCGCGGCGTACACCTTGTGCCGGACCAGCGCCGGCAGCGGCTCGGTGACCAGGACGAACCCGCGCCGCGGCAGGATCGGCAGCGGCACCCGGGCGAGCGCGGCCACCTCGCCCGCCCACGTGCCGGCCGCGTTGACCACCGCGCCGGCGGTGAGGTCGCCGTGCGTGGTGCGCACGCCGACCACCCGGTCGGCGCGGCCGCGCAGGAATCCGGTCACGGTCACACCGGTGCGCACCCGCGCCCCGGTGCGCAGGAGCGCGGCGGCGGCCAGGGCCGGTTGCACCTGGGCGTCCTGCGGATAGTACGTACCACCTGCGAGACCTCGGGCCAAGTGTGGCTCGTAGGCGTGCAGTTCGTCGGGGCCGACGACGTGGGCGGTGACCCCGCAGGTGCGCTGCGCGGCGGCGGTGGCGGTCGCCGTGACCGCCTCCGCCGCGCCGCGCGCGACGATCAGACCGCCCTTGGCCTCGTACTCGAAGTCGTGGCGCTCCAGGGCAAGTTCACTCCACAGGCGCAACGAGAGCAGAGCCAGGGTCAGTTCGGGGCCCGGGTCCTTGTCCGACACGAGGAGGTTTCCCTCACCCGCGCCGGTGGTCCCGCCCGCGACCGGGCCCCGGTCGAGGACGGTGACCGACAGCCCGGCCCGCACCGCGAAGTGGGCACACGCGGCGCCCACGACGCCGGCGCCGATGACAACGACATCACTGGAACGGAGTTCGCTCACCGCTGTAAAATGTCACATTGCCCTTGCGGGGTAAAGGGTTTCACGGACCCCGACTGCCGAGCGGGCTCGATGGGCACGCCCGAGACGCTGCCTCGACCGGCCTCAGCGCGTCCGCGCGGCCTCCCAGCGCACGAGTTCGCCGACTCGATTGGTGATGATCCCGTCGACTCCCGCCGCGTCCAGGGTCGCCCACTGCTCCGGGTCGTCCACGGTCCACACCATGACGGCCACGCCGACCGCGTGCAGTCGGGCGACCAGCTTCGGCCGGTTGACGAACTCCCCGAACGAGGGGTTGTAGGAGGTCAACCGCAGTTCCTCGGCGAGCGCGATCGGATCGGCGCCACCGGGGACGCTGAGCAGGCCGAGCGGAAGTTCCGGCGCGAGCTCGCGGGTGATCCGCAGCGATTGGGCGTCGAAGCTCTGCACGAACACCCGATCGTCCATGCCGCTCGTTCTGACCTCGTCGACGATCCGGGCGATCTGCTCGCGGCTTTGCCGGTCCTTGATCTCCAGCAGCAAACGGCCGCCCCGGGTGCGCAGATCGAGCAACTGGTCGCGCAGAGTGGGCACCCGCGTGCCGGCGAACCCCGGGGCGAACCGCGCCCCGGCGTCCAGGGTCGCGAGTTGATCGGTGGTCAGTTCGGTGATCCGGCCGGTTCCGTTCGTGGTCCGGTCGACGGTGGCGTCGTGCATGATGTGCGGCACCCCGTCCCGGCTGGGCTGCACGTCGTTCTCGATCCACGTGGCACCGCCCTGACGGGCCGCCTCGTCCGAGGGCAGCGTGTTCTCCGGCGCCAGGGTCGGGGCGCCGCGGTGCGCGAAGACCGCGAACGGGGCGCCCGGGGCTCGGATGTATCCGTTGCCGATCGTGGCACCGACGGTCGGCGCGGCGGTGGCCTGGGGAGTGTGGGTGGTGGCGGCCGTGGACGAGGTGGACGTGTCGACGTCGCACGACACGCCGCCGAGCACGACGCCGGCGCACGCGACACAGCCGGCGACCCACCGGACTGCGCGCTGGTGACGGAGTGGACGCGGGGAAAGAGCAGGGGGCATCAGGGCATCGTAGAAGCCCGCAGGCCCTCCCCGTGGGCACCCGCGATCACAGTGGGTAATTGTCGAAATGCGTGTGGTCACGATCGATGTGAGAGTGGTTGGTGACCGCTCTCCAGGTCGCTGATTCTTCCTTGGAGGAAATCCCATGCCCAGTCAGAAGCCGAAGCCGCACCTGCACAACAAGAACTCGCTGTTCGTCGAAGCCGAGCGTGCCAACTCCGCCCCGGCACCGGCAGCCGAGTCCACGGCCACCCTGGAGCCCGAGGCGCAGAACCAGCGCCGCGACGGCAAGCGCGCCGGAAAGAGCACAGGCAAGAGCGCAGGCAAGGGCAGCCGCCCGAAGGGGCGTTCGCGCACCTGACGAAGTCCCGGGCGCCGGTGCCGGCACCGGCGCCCACGGCGGATTCGTCCGAACACCCGGCGGATGCCCGGAAGGGGCGTGACGACCACACCGCCCCGCCCGGTTCGCGCCCCAAGGCCCTGTCGACCACCCGTCGACAGGGCCTTCGGGCGTGTGCGGCCACAGCCGCGCCGCGGCCGCTCGATGCGGGTTCACCACGTCGGGTCAGGTGCGCTTGGGTCCGTGGGTTCGGCCCATGCGGGTGGACAGCGTGCCGAACAGGCCGCGTGGGGTGATCCTGGCGAGTGCGACCACCGCCTTGTAGCGCAGGTCCGGAACGCTGACCGTCTTGCCGACCGCGAGGTCGCGCACGGCCGCCGCGACCAGTCGATCGGCGTCCAACCACATCCAGTCCGGGATGGCGGCCGTGTCCATGCGGGCGCGTCGGTGAAACTCGGTACGCACGAATCCGGGGCACAATGCCATCAACCGCACGCCGCTGCCGACGAGTTCACGGGCGGCGCCCTCGGTGAAGCTGACCACCCACGCCTTGCTCGCGCCGTACGTACCGCGCGGCAGGAACGCCGCGACCGAGGCGACGTTGACGATCCAGCCGCGGCCACGCTCGCGCATCGCCTCACTCGCGGCGGTGGTCAGCCGCAGTACCGCCTCACAGTGCACCTTGAGCATCTGCAGTTCGTCGTCGATCGAGGCGTCCAGAAAACGGCCGCGGTTGCCGAACCCCGCGTTGTTGATCAGTACGTCCACGGGCGCGGACCGGTCGGCGAGGCGGGCCTCCACGGCGGCGATGCCCTCGTCGAGGGAGAGATCGGCGGCCAGCACCTCGACCCGCACGCCGTGCTCGTCGCGCAGATCGCGCGCACACTCCTCCAGCCGTTTCTCGTCCCGGGCCACGAGGACGAGCGCGTGCCCTTCGAGTGCCAACCGCCGCGCGAACGCGGCTCCGATGCCCGCGGTCGCACCTGTGATCAGTGAGGTCGTCATGCGGCCAGCGTAGTAAGCGCGCGGCCGCTCCTCGGCCGTTGTCGCGTGGCGTTCGACGGGTGTCGCCGGCTGCCACAATGGCGCTGGGGCCGAGCCGCGGCAGGCCGGCCCGACACGCGAAGGGGCGGGCGCGATGGCGGCGGTGCGCAAGGTGGGCGGGGTGGTCCCGCCGCCTCGGGGGACCCGGCCGCGGAATCGGCGCGAACTGATCCTGGCCGCGGCGGCCGACCTGTTCTACCGCCGCGGTTACGCCGACGTGGCCATGAGCGACATCGCCGAGGCGGTCGGCATGGGCCCGTCCGCGCTGTACCGCCACTTCAAGAGCAAGCAGCAACTGCTCATGCACGTGGTCCTCGCGGGGGTGGCCTCGGTGCGCGAAGCGCTCGCCCGCAGCGGGGTCGACGATCCGGAGACGGTGCTGAACGCGGTGGTCGCGGTGACGTTGGAGCACCGCGAAGTGGGTGTGCTCTGGCAGCGCGAGGGTCGACTGCTGCCGGCGGAGGAACGGACCGCGGTTCGCCGCGAGGTGCGCGCGGTCACCGCAGTGGTGACCGGCCTGATCCGTGCCGGCCGACCCGAACTCGACTCCGCCCAGTCGGAGTTGCTCGCGTGGTGCGGCCTCGGTGTGCTGCTCAGCCCGTCCTTCCACCAGGTCGAACTGCCGCGCCAGGAGTACGTGCGGCTGCTGGTGCGGCTCGGCCAGGCGACGCTGACCGCGTCGCCCGCGGCGGTGGCTCCGTTCGCGAACCGGTCGCCCACCGCGGCCGGGATCGTGCTGGGCTCGCGGCGGGAGGCCCTGTTGGCCGCCGCGGCCCGGATGTTCGCCGCGCACGGCTACGCGGGAGTGGCCATCGAGGACATCGGCGCGGCGGCCGGGATCGCCGGGCCGAGCGTGTACAACCACTTCGACAGCAAGGCCGAATTGCTGTCGGCTGCGGTCACCCGCGGGATCGAATGGCTCCTGCTGGACATGACCCGCGCGCTGGCGGGGACGCAGGACCACGAGGTCGCGCTGCGGGTGTTGCTGAGGTCCTACATCCGCTTCGCGGCGGAGCACCACGACTTGGTGTGTCTGCTCCTCACCGAGGTTTCACACCTGCCGGAATCGGCCCGACACCGGGCCCGGCAGGCGCAGTTGGAGTACGTCGCGGAGTGGACCCGGCTGCTGTGCGCGCTGCGCCCGGAGTACGGCGCGGCGGAAGGGCGAATCCGGGTGCAGGCGGCGCTGACCGCGATCAACGACGTCGCGCGCACTCGGCATCTGCGGGATACGACGGGCGTCGCCGAGACGTTGGAGAGCGTGGGCTGGGCGGTCATGGGGTTGGCCGCGGGGGTGGGCGCGGCCGCGGGTTCCGGGCCGGGTTCGGCTGCCGGTTCGGTCAGTGGGTGCAATTGACCCAGTCCCGGTCGCCGTCGGTGTAGGTCTGGTGCTTCCAGATCGGGACCTGGTGTTTGATGCGCTCCACGAGTTCTCGGCACGCGTCGAACGCCGGTGCGCGATGGGCGGTCGCGACGGCCACGGCGATGGCGGCGTCGCCGACGACCAGGTCGCCCACGCGGTGGAGCGCGGCCACGGCCAGGATGTCGGGAACCTCGGCGGCCAGGCGTTCGGCGATCTCGCGGATGCGGGTCTCGGCGAGGGGATGCGCGGAGTACGACAGCGCGCTCACGCCGCGGCCGGCGTCGTGGTCGCGGACGGTTCCCACGAACACGGCGGTGCCGCCGGCGGCGGGGTGGCCGACGGCGGTGAGCACCTCGTCCGCGCTCAGCGCGGCGGTGCGTACGGCGGCCAGGCGGACGGTGGCCGCGGTGCCGGCGGTGGGGGGCACGGTGGTGGACATCGGGTCAGCCTCCGATCGCGGACATCGGCCGGTCCGGTCGGACGAACCCGGGTGTGCCGATGCCGTGGCCGGCGCCCTTGCCGAGCAGTGCGGTTCGCCATGCGGCGGCAATCCGCTCGTCGTCGGCGCCCGAGCGCAGCAGGGCGCGCAGATCGGACTCGTCCGTCGCGAACAGGCACGTGCGCAATTGCCCGTCGGCGGTGAGCCGGACCCGGTCGCACGCCCCACAGAACGGGCGGGTGACGCTCGCGATCACGCCCACCTTGGCGGCGGTGCCGTCGACGTACCACTCCTCGGCGGGTACGGACGAACCCTCGCGGGCCACCGGAGTCAGGGTGAAGCGGGCCGCGAGGCGGGTCAGTACCTCGTCGGCGGTCACCATCAGGGCGCGATCCCACGCACCCTGCGCGTCGAGCGGCATCTGCTCGATGAAGCGCAGTCGATACCCGCGTTCGATCGCCCACTCGGTCATCGGCACGATCTCGTCGTCGTTGACGCCGCGGACCGGGACCGCGTTGACCTTGACCGGTGCGAGCCCGGCCGCCCGGGCCGCGCGAAGCCCCGCGAACACGTCCTCGATCCGGTTTCGGCGGGTCAACAGCGCGAAGCGCTCCGGGCGGAGCGTGTCGAGGCTGACGTTGACCCGGCGCAGGCCTGCCGCGCGCAGTGCAAGGGCGAGCGGGGCGAGCCGGATCCCGTTCGTGGTCAAGGACAGTTCCGGCGCGCCGTCGAGGCCGGCCAAGTCCGCGATGAGTGCGGGCAGGTCGGGGCGCAGCAGCGGTTCGCCGCCGGTCAGTCGCACGCTCGTGATGCCCAGGTGGTGCACCGCGACGCGGACCAGGCGGGTGGTCTCGGCGCGGGAGAGCAGGTCGGCGGCGGGCAGCCACGGCAGGCCCTCCGCGGGCATGCAGTACGTGCAGCGCAGGTTGCACCGGTCGGTCAGGGACACACGCAGATCGGTGTGCACCCGACCGAACCGGTCGGTCAGCGGGGTGGGCTGGGGCATTCCGTCAGTAGAGCCGGACACCCGGTGCCCGGTCCACGGGCGAAACGTACGAGCGCGGTGGGGGCGCGGCGGGGGGCTCT
>NZ_WWJX01000059.1 GCF_009865215.1 Streptomyces sp. SID3343
TCGGCGCGGCCGGCGGCCTGGGCACCCCGCACGCCGTCGCCGCCGCGTTCGCGATGGGCGCCGCGTACGTGGTGACCGGCTCGGTCAACCAGCTCAGCCTGGAAGCCGACACCTCCGACGCGGCCCGGGCGATGCTCCAGGCCGCGGACACCATGGACGTGGCGATGGCGCCCTCCGCCGACATGTTCGAGATGGGCTCGCAGGTACAGGTCCTCAGCCGCGGCACGATGTTCGCGGCCCGGGCGACCAGGCTGCGGCAGTTGTACCGCGACCACGAGTCGCTGGAGGAGATCCCCGCCGCGCAGATCGCGCGTCTGGAGCGGGAGATGTTCCGGCAGCCGATCGCACAGGTGTGGGCGCAGACCGAGGACTTCTGGCGTACCCGGGAGCCCGCGCAGGCCGACCGGGCGGCGACGGACCCCAAGCACCGCATGGCGCTCGTGTTCCGTTGGTACCTGGGCATGTCCAGCACGTGGGCGACGACCGGAACCGCCGACCGGACGGTGGACTACCAGATCTGGTGCGGTCCCGCGGTGGGCGCGTTCAACGACTGGCGCCGGGACGGCTACCTCGCCGACCCCGCACACCTGTCCGTGGTGCAGATCGCCCGCAACCTCATGGAAGGTGCCACGGTCCTGACCCGCGCGCACCAACTGCGCAGCCACGGCGTGGATCTGCCGGCGCAGGCGTTCACCTTCCCCGCCCTTGAACTGCTCTGAACCGACTATCGCAAGGAGCCCCGTGTCCGAGCGTCCCCGCCCCTCCCAGCCGCCCATCGCCGTCATCGGTCTGAGCACCCTGGTGCCCGGTTCCTCGGACGTCGCCGGGTTCTGGCGCGACATGGTCCATGCCCGTGACCTCATCCGAGACGTGCCGGACACCCACTGGCTCGTGAGTGATCACTACTCCAGCGATCCCACCGCCCCCGACAAGACCTACGCCAAGCGTGGGGCCTTCATGTCGCCGGTGGCGTTCGACCCGTTGGCCTTCGGTACCCCGCCCTCCACGATCGACGCCACGGACACCGCGCAACTGCTGAGCCTGATCGCGGCCGAGCGCGTCCTGCGCGACGCCTGCGGCGAGCAGCCGCCGTCCGAGCAACTCCGCGAGCGCACCGGCATCATCCTGGGGGCCAGCCCCACCGAACTGGCCTTTCGGATGTCGTTTCGCTCGCAGCGGCCGACCTGGCGCCGGGTCATGCTGGACGGCGGCGTCGACGAGGCCAAGGCGGACGAACTGTGCGACGCCATCTCGGCGTCCTATCCGGTCTGGAAGGAAAGCTCCTTCCCCGGCATGCTCACCAACGTCATCGCCGGCCGCGTCGCCCGGCATTTCGACCTGCACGGCAGCAACTACACCACCGACGCGGCGTGTGCCAGCTCGCTGTCCGCGATGAGCGCGGCCATCGACGAACTCACCCTCGGCCGCGCCGACATGATGATCACCGGTGGCGTGGACCCGCTGTGCGACGCCTTCGGGTTCACCTGCTTCAGCAAGACCCCGGCACTGTCTCCCACGGGCGAGTGCCGGCCCTTCTCCGCCGACGCCGACGGCACCCTCCTGGGCGAGGCCGTGGCGATGGTCATGCTCAAGCGACTGGAGGACGCCGAACGCGACGGCGACCGCATCTACGCGGTCGTGCGCGGCATCGGTACCTCCTCCGACGGCCGGGGGTCGTCGATCTACGCCCCTGCCGTGGCGGGCCAGGTCCGCGCGCTGCGCAGGGCGTACGCCAGCGCGGGCTACAGCCCCGACACGGTCGAGCTGATCGAGGCGCACGGCACCGGCACCAAGGCCGGCGACACCGCCGAAGTCACCGCACTGAGCGAGGTGTTCGGCAACGAGGACCCCGCCGGCATCGCGCGCTGCGCGCTCGGCTCGGTCAAATCGCAGCTCGGCCACACCCGCACCGCGGCGGGCGCGGTCGGCATGGCCAAGGCCGCCCTCGCGCTGCACCACAAGATCCTGCCGCCCACGCTCAAGGCCGAACGGCTCGACCCGGCCCTCGGGTTCGACGACGGTCCGTTCTACCTGAGCACCCGCACCCGGCCGTGGATCCGGGGCACCGACCACCCGCGCCGCGCCTCGATCTCCAGTTTCGGGTTCGGCGGGACCAACTTCCACGTGGCCCTGGAGGAGTACCGCGCCGCCGTGCCGGCTCCCGCCAAGGAGTCGCTCACCCGCAGCGCGCCGAGCGAACTGGTGCTGCTGAGCGCCGAGTCCGGCCCGGCGCTGACCAAGGCCCTGGACGCGCTCACCGCCGACGACGCGCCGTTGGCCGACCTGGGCCGCCGTACCCAACTCGCGTTCGACGCCGCCGCGCCGCACCGCCTGTGCGTCGTCGCCCGCGACCGGGACGACCTGCGCACCCAGGCGCTCGACGCCCGCCGCCGGATCGACGCCGCGCCGACATCCGCCTTCCACACGCCCGCCGGTGTCCGCTACGCGTGCGGCCCGGCCACCACCGACAAGATCGCGCTGCTGTTCCCGGGACAGGGCAGCCAGTATCCCGACATGGGCGTCGACGTGGTCATGCACCAGCCCCTGGCGCTCGCCGCGTGGGACCGCCAGGCCGGATTCACGATCGACGCAAGACCCCTGCACCGCACCGTCTTCCCGCCGCCCGTGGCCGACAAGGCGAAGGAACGCGAGCAGGCCGACCGGCTCAAGGCCACCGAATGCGCGCAGCCCGCGCTCGCGGCCCACGCCCTGATGATCCAGGAGATCCTGGGCGCCGTCGGGTTCGAGCCCGACTGCGTCGCGGGCCACAGCTTCGGCGAACTCTCCGCGCTGTTCGCGGCCGGCGTCTACGACGAGCAGACCCTGATGGACCTCGCCCGCGCCCGCGGTGAACTGCTGCGCGACGCCGGCAAGGTAGCCGGTGCGATGCTCGCGGTCAACGCCTCCGCCAAGGAGGCCGACGACCTGGTGCGCGGCGTGCGCCGGGTGTGGGTCGCCAACTACAACTCGCCGACCCAGCACGTGCTCTCGGGTACCGAGAGCGCGATCGCCAAGGTGGAGAAGCGGGCCGAGGAGCAAAAGCTCCAGACCCAACGCCTCGCGGTCTCGTGCGCGTTCCACAGCCCGCTGCTCCAGTCCGCGACCACCGGATGGCGGCCCGCGCTGGAACGGCACGACTTCGCCGCACCGCGGATGCCGGTCTACGGAAACGCGGCGGCCAAGCCCTACCCGTCGTCGGCGCCGCGGATTCGCACCGTGCTGCACGACCACATCACCTCCTCCGTGCGCTTCGCCGACATGATCCGGACCATGCACGACGACGGCGTCCGGACGTTCGTCGAGGTCGGTCCGGGGACGGTACTGACCGGCCTGGTCGGCCGCATCCTCGCGGACCGACCGCACGTCGCGTTGAGCGCCGACCACCCCGGTGGTTCCGGCATCACCGCGCTGCACAAGGTCCTGGGCGCGCTGGCGGTCGCCGGACGCTCCCTGGACTTCGCCCCGCTGTGGGCGTCGTTCACCTCGACCACCCCTTCGCCATCGCCGACAAGGACGGGCATGACCATTCCCATCTCGGGCCCCAATCCAGACGTGGGACCGCGTGAGACGACCCACGCCCCGCCCCCCGCGCCGGAGGCGAACACCGGCTCCCCGGCGGTCGCTCCGACGAT
>NZ_WWJX01000569.1 GCF_009865215.1 Streptomyces sp. SID3343
CGCGGTCCTGGCCGCGGGCGCAGCCGGCTACGTCCTGCCCCGGGTCCTCGCCGCGCGCCGGGAACGGTGAGGACGGGCGGCAACGGCTCGCGGCGGGTCGACCGCGCCGACCCGTCCTCGGGCGAGAATCGGGTTAGGGTGGCCGCTACTTCGGTCGGGTGCCCTTCGTGGTCGCGGCGCCGCGACCACCGGCCGACCGCTCGGAGGTTCGCTGCTCGTGCCCACCCTGCAGCCGGCCCTTCGGGCCTTTCGCGGCACGTGCGCATGGGTGGTCTCGGCACCCGGTACGTACCTGTGGTTGTCGGTCGTCTACGTGACGACGAGCGACCTGTACGTGCGCCTGACCACCGACGAGCGGGTCGACTTCCTTCGGCGGCGCAGTACGAACCTGCACAACCTGCACGCCGCGCCGCTGCGGGTGTTGGTGGCCAGTGCGGGGTGGTCGGACGGGTGGCATCTGGTCAAGTTCACGCTGCTGTTCACCGTGCTGTGCGCGGTCGCCGAGCGGTGGTTGGGTACGTGGCGGTGGTTGGCGGTCGCGGTGCTCGGGCACGTGGGCGCCACGTGCGTCAGTCAGGCGACGGTCGCGTGGCGGATCGGCACCGGAGCCCTGCCGGAGAGCGCGCGTTTCGTGGTGGACGTCGGGCCCAGTTACGGATACATGGCGGTGGCGGGGTTGCTGTTCCACGGGATCGCCCGGCCGTGGCGATGGCTGTACCTGCCGTTGGTGGGCCTGTACCTGGGCCTGCCGATGTGTGCCCACTGGGACTTCACCTCCACCGGGCATCTCACTGCGGTGGCGATCGGGCTGTCCTGCCACCGGTTGACGCGTGGGCGACCGCTGTGGGATCCGGGCGATCGGTGGCGCCGAGCGCGCGCGTGGGCGAGAGCGACCGGGACGGTGGAGGATGCGCGGCCCGGCGGTGTCGCGGCGGGGGCGTCGGGGATCCGGGAGGAGCCGGGCGGATCGTCGAACGGGCGCTGATCCGTGCGACGTACGCCGGCGCGACCGGCAGCGGCGTGCGTCGACGGCCACTTCCCGCGCGGCGACCTCCCGCCGTCAGATGGGTGGCCCCCAGCGGAGCAACGCGACCACCGTCGGCGGCAGTTCGCTGCTGTGGTCCGGGTCGTCGTGCGAACGCGCGGGCTCGGCCTGCGGTCGTCGGCCGCCGCGAAAGCGCCGCGCCAGTCGGGCGGCCCGCCCGGGTTTCGCTGCCTGTGGTGGCATGACGGTGGGCGTCTCGGTGGGCTGCTCGGTGGGTGGTTCGGTGGGCCCGGGCGGTGCGCACGGGGCGGTGTTTTGCGCGGCTCTCCTCGGCTCGGATCCGTCGGGTCCGCCGACGGGATCCGGCAGCCCTTTCCGTTCGGGTGCGACGCGTTGCGTGGTCATGCTCCGAGCCTGTCGAAGCCGGCCGATGGCGTCGACGCCGCGCCACCCACACTTTGCGCCGTGTGGCCGGCGCCGGTCGGCCACGCGAGTCGTGCGGCGGTCGGAGACGGGCAGGGGGGACAATGCCGTACATGCCTGAACCCCTGACCTACACCGAGGTCGGCGCGACGCTGGACGCGGCCGTGCCGATGCCCTCCGGATACCACCACGTCGAGCGCCGGGTGCGAGTCGGGGACGGGGACGAGGTGTTCCGGCGGGTCGCCGACGGCGTACTGCGCTGGCAAGTGTTGCGCGGGGCGGGTCTGGACGTGCGGGCCGAGGTCGAACGCGCCGTCGAGGGGGCCGAGGTCACGTCGGT
This sequence comes from Streptomyces sp. SID3343, assembly GCF_009865215.1. Taxonomy (GTDB): domain Bacteria; phylum Actinomycetota; class Actinomycetes; order Streptomycetales; family Streptomycetaceae; genus Embleya. The sequence goes on from NZ_WWJX01000569.1 coordinate 1,749, forward strand.
GACGCGGCTGGGACCGCTCCGGGTCCCCGCGCCCTGCCGCGTGGTCGGCGTGTACGACCGGCCGAATCGGGCCGGCTTCGCCTACGGCACGCTGCGCGGGCACCCCGTTTCGGGCGAGGAGGCGTTCACGGTCGAGCGCGACGCGGACGGGGCGGTGTGGTTCACCGTCCGGGCCTTCAGTCGGCCGGGTACGTGGTGGTCGCGCCTGGGCGGTCCGGTCGCCCGCGCCGTCCAGCGCCGGATGACGACCCGGTACCTCGCCGCGGCCCGATCCTTGGCCGAACGACCGCCGGGCGACCCCGGCCGCTCCGCTGCCGCGCAGTCGTAGGTTCCCGGCGAACGAGCCCGCCCGTTCGCCCGGTTCGCCGACGTGCCCGGCCCCTGCCCGAGGTCCGACGGACCGGGTGGCAAGGGTGACGGGGGTCGGGGCCGGCGGTCACATCGATGCGCATGTTCGATGAGTACACCTGGCGCCGCTGTCGGCCCGGATGGAGTCGGAGGTTCTCGTGTCGACGCCGGCGCGTCGGCTTCCGGGCTTGCCCTGGCGGTGGCTCCCGACCAAGTGCGCCGGCAGAACCGGCCTTTGATCCGAGGGCCGATGGCATTGCCGCTGACGTGGTGACGTGGTGACGGCCCGGCGGTCGCAACGGGACCGGTCCGTCCCTCAGTTGGGGAGTCGTCGCGGGGGAGTGCCGGCCGTCTCGGTGGCAGCCGTCTCGTTCTCTGCGGGCCAGGTGCCTTCCACGTGCAGTCGGACGAGCGCGGCGTGGGAGAGCGGCGTCGTCGGGTCGGTGACGTCGCCGTTGGTGGTGTAGTCCAGCAGGACGACGTCCTCCTTGGCACGCAGGCGCTCGACCAGGTCGGCGACGCGGTGTTCGAGGACCCACCGGTAGGCTGGCAGGTAGATCCGGCGACGGGCCGCCTCGTAGGACAGGAGTCCGTCGCCGTGCAGGCCGACGCGGTGGCCTTGGACCGGGCCGTGTCGACGCACCGTGCGCTTGAGCCCCTTCATCGTGGTGATGTCGAGCTTCGCGGCATCGACGTCACAGTCGCGGAAGACCTTGAGGGCCTGCCAGATGCCCTCGACCGATTGGCCGGTCCTGCCGTCGCCGTCGGGAACCGGGATGCCGCCGTGCGGGTAGAACGGGCTGAGCCGCACCCATGGTTGCGCTGCCTTGGAGGTCACGTCGATGATCTCCGCGCCCGGGAAGGCGGCGGTCAACGAGGCCGCCGCGCGGCGACGGCTCGCGACTCGGATCGACATTCGGGAACTCCCTGCGTCGGGGACACGAGCCGGCAAGCATTCCCGACGCCACCGACATCTCCGGCGCCTCCCGAGGCGCGCGGCCCCTGTAATCGCTTCACATCCCCACCCGACCCGGCCCTTCTTCGGTGCCGTGCGGACGGCTGGGCGCCGCCTCTCGGTCGTTGCGAGGCGTACTACGTACGCGTAAGGTGTGCCTAACCTAAAAACGAGAGGGGTGGAGTGGTGATCCGTCAGCAGCCACCGCGGTCCACGCCGCAGCCGACGCGACGTCCGCGCGACATACCCGGGGGCGCGGGATGAGCGCCCCGGCCTCGACCGACCGCCAAGCGTTGGCCGAACTGCTGCGCCCCATCCGAGGCACGCTGGTGATCGCCTGCGTGCTCCAGGCGATTGCCTCCGTCGCCGGCGTGGTCCCCTTCGTCGCGGTCGCCGAACTCGGGCGCGCCCTCGCCGACGACCCGCACGACAGCGATCGCGCGTGGACGATCGCCTGGATCGGGGCCGGATCGCTCCTGGTGCGGTTGGCCTTCGTGTTCGCCGCGACCGCGTTGACCCACTTCGCCGACGAGGACTTCCAACTCGGCGTGCGCCGTTCGCTCGCCGCCCGACTCGGCCGGGCGCCGCTGGGCTGGTTCACCGAGCGTCGCGCGGGCGAGGTGAAGAAGGCCCTCGACGACGATGTCGAGGCGATGCACCACCTGGTCGGGCACGGCTACCTCAATCTCACCGCGTCCGTGGTCGTCCCGCTGACCTGCCTGGCCTACCTCGCCCGCGTCGACTGGTTGCTCACCATCGCGACGTTGCTGCCCAGTGTCGTCGGCCTGGTCCTGTACGCCGGGGCGATGCGCTCCCACGCGGGCCACCTGGCCGAATACGACCGCGCGCTGACCCGGGTGAACGGATCCTCCGTCGAATTCGCCCAAGGCATCGCGGTGGTCAAGACGTTCGGCCAGACCGGCCGGGCACACGCGCGATTCCAGCGCGAGGCCACGGCGTTCATCGACTTCTTCTGGTCCTTCGCGCGCGGCATGCTGCGCAAGTCGGCCGTGAGCGACCTGTTGCTGTCCCCGGTCACCACGCTGCTCGTCGTGCTCGCCGGCGGCACCGCGCTGGTGGCGGGCGATCACCTGGAGGCGGTCGACGTCCTGCCGTTCGCGCTGCTGGGCCTGGCCGTCGGGGCGCCGTTCCTGACGCTCTCCTACGCGCAACAGGACCTGATGACCGCGCGCCAGGCCGCCGGCCGCGTGCACGCGCTGTTGCAGACCGAGACACTGACCGCCCCGGCCACCGCCCCCGCTCCCGCGGCCGAGCCGCAACGTCCCGTCGTGCGCTACGAGAACGTGTCCTTCGGCTACCGCGCCGACCGCGACGTCCTGCACGGCATCGACCTCGTCCTCGAACCCGGACGGCTCACCGCGCTCGTCGGCGCCTCGGGATCGGGAAAGTCGACCATCGCCCGCCTGTTGCCCCGCTTCTGGGACCCGGGCACCGGTCGCATCACCCTCGACGGCATCGACATCCGCGACCTGGCCGGCCCCGAGCTGTACCGACACGTCGGCTTCGTGTTCCAGGAGACGTCCCTGCTGCGCACCTCGATCCGCGACAACATCCGCCTCGGCCGTCCCGATGCCGCCGACGACGAGATACGTGCCGCCGCGCGGTCCGCGCAGATCGACGATTGCCTGACCCGACTGCCGCGCGGCTACGACTCGATCGTCGGCGAGGACGCGCTGTTGTCCGGCGGCGAGGGACAACGCGTCGCCATCGCGCGCATGCTCCTGGCCGACACGCCGATCCTGGTGATGGACGAGGCCACCGCGTTCGCCGACCCCGAATCCGAGGCCGCCATCCAGGACGCCCTCGCCGAACTGGCCTGCGGCAGAACCGTACTCGTGGTCGCACACCGCCTGCGCACGATCACCGAGGCCGACGAGATCTGCGTCCTCGATGCCGGGCGCATCGTCGAACGCGGCCGCCACAACGACCTGCTCGCAGCCGACGGCCGCTACGCCGCGATGTGGCGCACCCAAGAGCACCTGGCCGTCTCCGCGCCGGATCTCGTACCGGGCCCCGACCCCGAGAGCACGCCCGGCCTCGACCTCAGGAGTACGCGATGATCCGGCAACTGCGCGCGGTCGTGAACGACCCCCTGCACCCCGAAGGCGCCGAACGCGACGCACTGCGCCCCATCCTGACCGGGCTCGTCGTCGAATCGGTGCTCCAGGGCCTGGCCTTCACCGTCCTGGTCCCGGTGCTCACCGCCCTGTTCGACGGCGACAACGCCGCCGCCGGCCGGTGGCTGATCGTGCTCGCCGGGCTCACCCTGGCCTACGGCGTGGTGCGCTACCGCACCCAACTGACCGCCTACCGCACCGCCGTGGCGCTGGCCCGTACCCTCTTCCAACGCCTGGGCGACCACATCGCGCGGC
>NZ_WWJX01000570.1 GCF_009865215.1 Streptomyces sp. SID3343
AACGCAACGGGTGGTGCGGGTGGGAACCACTCCCGGCCCGGCCAAGAGCAGTCCGCAGCCCCAGTGCCCGCCCACGGCAATCGCGCGCCCAGCCATGGCCCCGAGGCCGGACCAGGCAACCGCCCCGCGCAGTAATTCCGCAGCCCACGACACAAACGCAACGGGTGGTGCGGGTGGGAACCACTCCCGGCCCGGCCAAGAGCAGTCCGCAGCCCCAGTGCCCGCCCACGGCAATCGCGCGCCCAGCCATGGCCCCGAGGCCGGACCAGGCAACCCTCCCGCGCCGTAAATCCGCAGCCACGACGCAAACGCAACGGGTGGTGCGGGTGGGAACCAACCCACCCCGCCAAACCCGAATCCGCAGCCACCGCACCGGATCCCGCCCCCAACGCCGCCCCGGCCAAGCCGCGGCTACCCGCTCCCGCTCAGCAAACCGCCGTCGATGACCTCGGCGACAAGCGCGGCGCCGCGGCTGTTCTGATGGATGTGGTCGGTCGTGAGCAAGAGACCCCGCCGCCGCGAGATCGTGTCGAGACTTCGCCGCAGCACCACGTGCCGGACCAGGACCCCGAGGCCCGCCGCAGCCGTCACCTCCCGGTACGGAATCGGCGGCACGTCCGCCTGGCGCAGCTCCTCGATCTGCCGTTCGTGGAGCGGAAGGTAGACCACCTCGTTGGCGGTGGCGACCTCGGCGATCATCCGGCTGTACGCCTGCGATGCCCGTGCCGCTGCTCCGTCGGGTTGTTGGCCGAGAACCGGGAGCGACAGCAGACCGATCGTTGCGTCGGTCTCCGCTCGCAACCGTTCCACGACGGCTCCCAGGCACTGCCGGAACCAGCCGGCCGACGGTCGCTCGGGGAGCCGTTTGCGCTTCATGGCCTGCTCGACGGGATATCCGGCAAGGCTCGCTCGGGCATCGTTGGTCCCGATCAACACGGTGATCAGGTCGGGCGGGTTCGCGACGACGGCATCGAGGCGCTGCAAGAGGTTGTAGGCGAAGTCACCGTTGGCGCCGAAGCGGGCGAGCCGCACGTCACCGGAGGGGTGGCGCCGTTCGAGAAGCTCCAGGTAGTCGACACTGAACTGCGCGCGGGTGAGGCTGTCCCCGAGGCACGCTATGTGTGTCGTCACGGCGTTTCCGAACCGGGCGTGTCGGCGCGTCCGCTCGGTCGGATGTCGGTTCGAGGGCGGTGGTCGGTGCCGGCGCCGGCGGTGACGGCCAGGATGGACGTCGGCCCCGCCATGTCGACGACGTGCCATACCCCGGCCGGGTTGACGGTGGCCTCGCCCGGCCCGAGCAGAACGCGGTCGGGCACTCCGTCCAGGTCGCGGGTGACCGTCACCGACCCGCTGAGGCAAACGACCAGTTCATCGCCGGCAGGGTGGCTTTCCCAATGGTCGCCGGGGCCGTCGCCGTCGAAGATCATCACCATCCGGCCCTCGGCGCCATCTGCCGCGACCGCGGCGCTGTAGGCCCGGAGCACCTCGGGATCCCAGGCGAAGCCCTCGACGGGCTTTGCTCTCGATCCGAGCCCAAGGTGCACGGGGGTGGTCCGCAGGTCGATGGCGTTGCGTTCGTTGTCGACGAGTTTCATGCCGAGGATCGTCACAGGACAGCGATCGGGTGGTCTTGAAGGAATGGGAACGGAAGCCGACGCGATGGGCAGTCGGTTGGCGACTACCCGGTCCCGAGGAGGAGTTCGCCGCGACGCCAAGCCGTCGGCGATCGGCTCGTGAACTCACGCCAGTCCCGAACGAGATGGGCCTGATCGGCGTAGCCGGAGACGGTCGCCACCTCGGCCCACGGGAGCGGGTCCCGCGCCGTCGCCAGTTCGTGGGCGTGCTCGAAGCGCAGAACCCGGGCGAAGGTCTTCGGCGACAGGCCCAGCTCGCCGCGAAACCGCTCGGTGAGATGCCGACGCCTCCAGCCGAGTTCCGCGGCGACCGCACCGACCCGGACGCAGCCCCGCGCGGCGACGAGGCGGCGCCAGGCCTCGGCAACCTCGGGGCGCATGCGGCACAAACGGTCGCCACCGACACCACGGCCGACAGCTCGGAGCAGCAATTCGTCCAGCACGGCGAACCGCGCCGCCCATGTCGTCGCCGCGCGAAGTCGGTCGACCAGCTCGACGCCAAGCCTTCCGAGAAGCTCGTCGAGCGGGACCAGTCGGTGGGCGAGCACAGCGGCAGGCAAGCCGTAGACGGCCCGAGCCCCGACCGGGGTCAGCGATACCTGCACACCTTGTTGGCGTACATCGTGGTGGATCGCGACGGACCGGCACATCAGACCGCCGGCCACGCTGTCGAATCGGGTGATCGGTGACCCGTCGTCGACGCCCGCCGCCATCTGCAAAGGGTCCGCCAGGCTGATCACCGCAGTGAGCATGCGGCTCGGCGGGCCGCAGTGCACCCCCGTCGGGAACCTGCGGAAGTCGAAACCGACGTACGAGTCGACGTACCGCCGCAAGGCGGGCGCCGGACGTGCGCCGATCCCGACAGGCGTGCGCTCCTCCACATCCTCAGTCTAGGAGTCGCCGAGCCGGGCAAGGTCACCGCCGGACCGCGCAATATCCACCCCCGAAACAGCCACCACCGACCGCGCCCGACCAGGCCCTACCGCAGGGGCCTCGATGCCCGGAACCGGCGTCAGGCCCGCGGCCACCCTGCTCATGACCGTCGGCGACGGGCCGTCGTTCCCCACCGCCGCCCGGCCGACCCCCAACGCCGACCCCCAACGTCGACCTCCAACACCGGCCTCGCCCGGCGCCGACGTGCGGCAACCTGCAATCCCGTCCGGAAGCGGTAGGACGTTCGCCGACGCCTCGCCGACCACAACGGCCGGTGGCGAAGGCCCTCGGCAGAGGGGGCCGAACAGTTGGACCTCAGACGGTGACGGATATCCGCTACTGCTACCGCTTGCGCTACCGAGGCGACACGATCCCCACTCCCGGAGCTGCCCGAACCACCCCTGAGGGCAGAGTCTGCGGAGAGCCCGGTGCGGTCGAAGTCGCCCGCCGAGTTCGGCAAGCAGTACGGGAGAACGGACCCGTGACAACACCGGCACCGTGCTCCGTGCTCCGTGCCGACTCGACAAGCCTCCCGCGCCACCTCACGCCCCGGCCCCCACTCGCCAACCCCCGCGCGAAGTCGCCACCGGCTTGACGTCCTTATTATTGACCAATAACTTATAACGCATGACCACCAAGGCAGGCAGCAGCCGCATGAGCGCAAGCGATCGCCGTACGGCCGTCGTCAAGGTGGCCCTGGAGGAGTTCGCCAAAGGTGGGCTGAACGGCACCGCGACCGAGACCATCGCCGCGCGTGTGGGCGTCTCGCAGCCCTACCTGTTCCGTCTCTTCGCGAACAAGAAGGCGCTGTTCATCGCAACCGCCGAACTTTGTTTCGACCGCATAGGAAACCTCTTCGAGCAGGCAGCCGAAGGGCTGTCCGGCGCGGACGCCACGGGCGCGATGGGTGATGCCTATACGGGCATGCTTGTCGCGCAGCCGGAAGTGCTCCTGATGCAACTACAGCTCTATGTCGCCTCCCAGGATCCCGAGATCCGCGCCGTGGTGCGGGCTCGCTGGGAGCGATTGGAAGAACTCGTCCGCATCCTCACCGGCTTGGAGCCAAGCGAAGTCACGGCGTTCTTCGCCCGAGGCATGCTCTGCAACGTGATCGCCGCACTGGAGCTACCGGCAGAGCGCTACTACTCGCACCTCTAGCGCGGGACCGGACTCTTCGTCGGTCCTCGACGCGGGCGCGAGCGCGTGCCGCGCCGCCGAAGCGTCCGAGTACTACCGGTACTCGGAGCGGATTGCGGCGCCGCGACGAGGCACCGCACTCAACACCGGGAAAGGGCAAGGGTTTCGGCCGCGACGCCGGCCGCGGCAGAGACGGGATCGACCTCTCCCTCGACCGCGCGCGCCACCAAGCACGCCCACTCACACCGACGAGCGCGTCGACGAGCGCACCGACGAGGGCGCTCACATCCCCAGCCACGCCTGCGTCACCCTCGCAAAGCCTGCTTTTTGCCCGCGAAAGTTAGTTACCAATAACTACTTTGGAGGCCCAATGAAGCCCGACCGCGACCGCGATCCGAACCCCGACTCCGACTCCGCCAACCCCGACCCGAACCCCGGCCTCGCCGCCGCCGGCCTCGCCGCCGCCGGCCCCGCGGCCCCCGGCCCCGACCGCGCCCCCAACGACGCCCTGCTCGACCATCCCGGCAAACCCCCCGTCAAAGCGTCCCGCGCCACTCTCTGGACGTTCGTCGTCACCAGCCTCGCCGTGTTCATGGCGGGGCTCGACAACCTCATCGTCACCACCGCGCTGCCCGCGATCCAAAAGGACCTGGGCGCGGAGATCGAGGACCTCGAATGGACGGTCAACGCCTACACCCTGAGCTTCGCGGTACTGCTGATGTTCGGCGCCGCCCTGGGTGACCGGTTCGGGCGCCGCCGCATCTTCGTCGGCGGCCTGGCCCTGTTCACCCTCGCCTCCGCCTTCGCCGCGATAGCCCCGAACACCGAGGCCCTCGTCGCCGCCCGGGCTCTGCAAGGCGCCGGCGCCGCTGCCCTGCTCCCGCTCAGCCTGACCCTCCTGACCGCCGTCGTCTCCGTCGAGAAGCGTGGCGCCGCGCTCGGTGCGTGGGGTGCGGTCAACGGGCTGGCCGTTGCGGTCGGCCCACTGGTCGGCGGGGCGATCGTCGACGGTGGCTCGTGGCAGTGGATCTTCTGGCTCAACGTGCCGATCGGCCTGGCTTTGGTGCCCCTGGCTCGGATCAAGCTCAGCGAGAGTCGCGGTCGCAACAGCCGACTCGACCTGCCAGGCACCGTACTGATCAGCACCGGCCTGCTCGGTGTGGTCTTCGGCCTGGTCCGCGGTCAGGCCGACGGCTGGACGAGCCCTACGATTCTCGCCTCGCTCACCGTCGGCGTGATCCTGATCGGCGTGTTCGTCGGGTGGGAACGCCGCGCGCCACAGCCGATGGTGCCGCTGCACCTCTTCCGCAACCGCGGGTTCGCCGCCGTGAACGTGTCCGGCCTGCTGATGTTCGCCGGCATCTTCGGCTCGATCTTCCTGCTGACCCAGTTCGTGCAGAACGTGCTCGGCTACTCGCCGCTCGAAGCAGGTCTGCGGATGTTGCCCTGGACCGCGATGCCCCTGGTGGTCGCCCCGCTCGCGGGCGTCGTATTCGACCGGATCGGCGGTCGTACCCTCCTGATCACCGGCCTGGTCCTGACCACGGTCGGCCTCGGCTGGTTCGCGTTGATCGCCGAGCCGAACGTGTCCTACGCGGCCCAGGTCCCGGCGTTCGTCATCTGTGGCATCGGGATGGGGCTGTTCTTCACGCCGACCGCGGCGCTCCTGATGGCCTCGGTCGAGCCGCACGAGCAGGGCGTGGCATCAGGCGCGAACGGCGCGCTGCGCGAACTCGGCGGCGTGTTCGGCGTCGCGATCCTCTCCAGCGTGTTCGCGTCGAACGGCGGGTACGGACCGCCCGCGGTCTTCGTCGACAGCCTGATACCCGCCCTGTGGGTGGGCGCCGGAATCACCGCAGCCGCCACCCTGATCGCAACCCTCATCCCACGCCACGCCCGGACCGCCCCCGACACCCCGAAACCGACCCGCGTCCCCACCCCCGTCTGACCGGCTGCCCCC
>NZ_WWJX01000571.1 GCF_009865215.1 Streptomyces sp. SID3343
CGCGATCGAGCACGCGCGCGACACACTTGCCGGCGCGTACCGTGCGCCCGACCGGGTCGGGCGGCCCCGCGCGCTGCCCGCGCGACTGCGCGCCGCGTCGCGCGATCTGTTGGTGTCGGCCGAGTCCTGGCGCTACGGGCTGCGGCTGGCGCTGTGCATCGGGCTCGCGCAGGTGCTGGTGTCCGCGATCGACGTACCGCGGTCGTACTGGGTGCCGCTGACCGTCACGTTCGTGCTCAAGCCCGACTTCGGTTCGGTCTTCTCCCGGGCCGTCCTGCGTGCGCTCGGCACCGCCGCGGGCCTGGTCGTCGCGGGCGCGGTTCTGGAGTTCGTACCGCGCGGCGGGTGGGAGGTGCCGATCGTGGTAGTCCTCGCGGCCGGCCTGCCGACCGTGTCGCGGCGCGGCTACGGCTACCAGACCGCCGTCATCACGCCGTTGATCCTGATCCTGTCCGACATGCTCAGCCACCAGGGCGTGCACCTGCTCGCGCCGCGGCTGCTCGACAGCCTGATCGGCTGCGGGATCGTGCTGGTGGCCGGATACGCGCTGTGGCCGGAGAGTTGGCACACCCGCGTCGGCGCCCGGTTGGCCGCGGCCGTCGACGACACGGCGCGCTACATCGAGTGCGCTTTCGACGAGCACACCGACCAGGCCGCGCGGGCGCGCACCCGACGCCGGATCTATCGCGACCTGTCCGCCGTGCGGACCGAGTTCCAACGTGCTTTGGGCGAGCCCCCGCCCGCCGGCGCTCGGGCCGCCGCGTGGTGGCCGCTGCTCGTCGCGGTGGAACGCGTCATCGACACCGGAACGGCCGCGGCGGTACATACCGCGCACGGCGCGCCCCCGCCGTCCCCCGAGGCCGCCGCGCACATCGCGACCGAACTCCGCGCGCTGGCCACGTCGATGCGCACGGGCAAGCCGGTGGTCCCCGCCGACCCGGACGCCGCCGAGCACACCCCCGACGCGCTGACCGACGTGCGCCGCGAGGTCCGCTCGACCCGCTCACTCATGGACGGACCGGGCCCGAACGACCCCTCCCCGCCACGCTGATCCGGCCGGTTTTTTTGCCCCTATCGGGGTTCCTGTCGGTCGCTCCTACCGGTGGTTCCTATCGGTCGTTGTCACCAATCGCTCCTATCGGCCGGCCGGCCACGCGTCGCCCCGGATCCTGGCGTGCAGGTGTTCGTCGTGCCACCCGTCGGCGTGCAACAGCGCGCCGCGCATGGTGCCTTCGAGCGGGAAGCCCGCCTTGCCCGCGACCCGACACGACGCCGGATTCGCCACCGAGTGGGTGATCCGCAGCCGGTACAGGCCGAGGTCCTCCAAGGCCCAGCGGCCGATTCGGACGGTGGCGTCGACCATGACGCCGCGCCCGCGACCGGCGGGCAGGAGCCAATACAGGAACTCGGCGCCGCCGCCGCGCAGATCCAGGTCGCCCAGGCCGATCAGGCCCACCGGCCGACCTCCGCCCGGCTCGGCGATCGCCCAGACCGCGCCCTCCTCGCGCCGCCAACGGTGCCCCCAGCGGGAAATCCTGGCCCGCGCGTCGGCCGGCGACAACAGCCCCGGCCGGTTCCACTGCCTGATTCGCGGATCTAGACACGAGTCGGCGAGGACCTGGGCGTCCCCTTCGTGCCAGGGACGCAGTTCCACGCCGCTCGCGAGCGCGAAGACCGGTTGCGCGGTCCGCGACATGCGTCCGGCCGGGACCACGGGAGGTATGTCGTCGATCATCGACACATCATGGGGTGCGGGGCGGCTCGGCGAACACCGTCCCCGTTCCCCGCCTTGGCCGTCTGGCACCTGCTCGGCCGGCTTCCCGACCCGGACAACGGGCACTCCGCGGCGAAACACGACTCACCCCGGCCGCCACGCAAAACGCTCGGCTGGGGTTTCCCAGCCGAGCGTTTTGCGTGGCCGGTGGTCGAGTTCGGCGGCCACGGTGTCGAGCTCTGCGCGGCTGTAGCGGGCGAGATCGGTGCCCTCGGGGGAAGTGCTGACGCGGCAGGCCGTCGGTGTTCTCTTTGGAGTCGCGCTCCGGAGGCGGTCGAGAACGCGTTCGGGGCCGGCCGCGAGCCGTCCGCCCGACCCAGGCCGGCGCACCGTGCTTCGGTGCGCTCAGTAGCAGGTGCCGTTGCAGTCCTCGTTCCAAAGGGTTCCGCAGTCGTTCGGGACGCGTGTGCAGCGGATGCGAGTGCCGCAGTCGAACAGCCACGAGCAGTACGGGTCGACGGTGGAGCAGGTACACGCGGCCGCCGTCGACGCCTGGGCGGGGACGGGGCCGAGAGTGGACAGCAGCGCGGCCGCCTCGTCCGGGCCGAATGCCTCCCTGGCCGAGCGTCCCAGGGCGTGCAGTTCCTCCCGAGGAGCTGTGCCCGAGGCCAGACCCGTGGTCACCACCGCGAAGGCATCGTCCACGATCCGGTTCTGGGCGGGCGTGAGGTCCGGATGGCCGGCGCGGTACCACCGAAGGTGGTCGGCCCACACCCGGCTTCGCTCCCGTGGGGTCAGGACCCGGTGAATGGCCTTGCGGTAGGGGAGCGGGTGTCGGGCGATCTCGGCGTAATCACGCGGCAGGTCGGCCATGTTGGCCTCGACCCAGGCACTGGCCCGGACGTGTGCCGATTGCGCGAGAGCCGGTGTCTGGGCCGTTGCGATCAGGCCGATCGCGGTGGCCGTACCGCCGAGCAGCCGCAGGAAATGCTTGCGGCCCAGGCCCGCGTCGCTCTCCGGCGTCGACTCGCCTGCGGCGTCCTGTTCGAGCCGGCCGAGGGCGCGCAGTACGCGGGTGGTCGTGCGCGGCCCGAGGTGCCTTGCCAGGGCCAACGCCATGGTCGGGCCGGTCCAGGCGCGCACGGCGTCCCGGCGCACGCGCAGCAGCGTGGGAACCCACTTGGGTGCCGGTCCAAGACTTCGCCGACGCCACGCCTGCACGTCGGGATCGGTCAGCGGCAGTACCTCGAGTTTGCCGTTGCCGGCCTCGGCGACGGCCGCCGAGACGGCCCTGCATTTGCCACACGCCACGTCGAACGTCAGGATCCATCGCTCCTGGGTGTCGCGGGAGTTCATTCCTGTACCCTCCAGTCGATCTCGGACCGTGCTCGACCCGTGCGCCCCGGACGCCCGCGCCACCCCCCCCGGGGCCCCGGGGGATCGAACCACTGCCCCGGGGCCTGTTCGACGCCGTACTCACCACCCGCTGTTCATCGGGTAGGGCACATCCCAACCACCGCACTCGGTTTCCCAGCCGTTGTCCACGAGGCATTCCTTGATCTCGAACGGCTGATACGAATCCAGCTCTATCCGGGGGTTCCGGTAGGTGGCGGACTTGGTGCTGCCGTTTCCGCCGGACACGGTGAGAACCGCCGAGCCGCTGAAACCGCCCGTGGCGTAGCGCCACCGGATGTACGCGCGGGCGCTGGCACCGTCGGCCTTGGTGTCCTTGATGGTCATGTCCACGCTGAGGGTCTCGTTGCCTTCGACATCCAGGCTGCCGTGCGCCCAGGCGCCGACGACGTCGGCCTGGGTGTCGGTGGCGTTCCAGGTCGTCGTGGCGTGGGCGCTCGTGGCGGTCCCCACCACTCCGGCCAGGGCCAACGCACCTGTGGCGAGGGCGAGGGAGACGGTGCGCAGTGTGCCGGTTGTCATCTGTGCCTCCGAAATGATCGAACGACGTTCCGTCACGGCCGAACGTGGCACAGCCCGACGGTGACGCGACAGGGCGGTTCGCTGTCCCGTACAGGCCGATCGCCGTGACCTGGGTGTTCGTGCGCTGTCCCGGACAGGCACAGGTCGACCGGGACGGCACGGGCTGCGCCCTGGGATTCCGGGAGCCGAAAAGCGGGGCGCGCTCGCAACCGACTCGTCTCCCGCCGAGACGCGAAACGTCGTTCTCGCGACTTCTTCTCGGGCCCTTCGAGGCGCCATGGCAACCGGCGAAGTCGATCACGGTCACCGACAACGTCACCCAGCCCAGGGCCGTGGCCGCCCGGGCACGCACACGTGCCAACTCTCGCGGTGGCCGGGCCCGTCCTCCTCGTCTACCGTCCCCTCTCGGACGTTCGACCAGGCGTCCCCCGTCGGACACCACCACTGCTCGCCGGCGGTCTCCGACACGGCCGGCCGCCTCGACGTCGCTGCGGCAACGGTGCCCGCCTCGCGCGCTGCGAGCGATGGCGAACCGGCGGCGGAGTCGCGTAAGTGAACCGCCGGTCCCCTCCTTCCTGTGAACACCGGTGCCGCCAGGAACCATCGCGGGTCGGCGTCGCGACGATCGGAAAGAGGACGGCGGCCACGGACACACTCCTCCTACGGGTGTCGAGACCCCGGCAAGGGCCGCCTGCGGCCCGGCTGTCGCCGTCACGCGTGACATGATCGGCCCCATGACCGAATTCTTCGTTTGGAAGGGCGACCGCCGCCCCGTTTGTTGAACTGGCTCGACGAGGCCGTGGCCTCCGGCACCGCCACGACGCCTGCCCATCCCTCACGTAGCGCGATCTTCGCTGCGATACGTTGCGCCCGTGCCGGCCCCGTCGCGGTTCGTCTGCTTCAACTCACCCGGGCCGAAGACCCGTTCGTACGCCGTGTGGTCATGGACCTTCTCCAGAGCTTCGCCTGGGACGGAATCCTCTGGCCCGCGGCCGCCGAAGCGGCAGTGGCCCAGCTCACCGACCCCGACGAGGGGGTGCGGCGCCGAGCCGCACGGCTCGTCGTGTGGGCTGGAGGGCGGGATCCGGCGTTCACCGCCATCCGTGAACTCACCGACCCGCTGGTGCGTACCGTCTTGGCCGTCGCGCTCGGCGCCTCCGTCGCCCACCTGCGGGCCGATTCCCTGGCGTCCGTACGCTTTCTCGCCCACCTGGAGACCCTGCGGGCCGCCCCTCCAAAGCGATGGGCCGCCTTGGACGCGGCGCTGCTCGCCGACGCCCGGGAGGCCGCGCTCCACCTGGACGACGTCGGGCCAAGGTGGGAGTGGGTGCTTCAGCACCTGGGACGCGAGCACCACACGTACAGCCTCGCGGCCCGCCTCCTGGCCGACCCCGGCACTCGGGACATCGGCGCCGGCCTCGCCCGCAGCGCTTGTCACCACTGGCGGGCGGCCCCGATCGAACTCCTGCCTCCACTGGCCCGGCACAGTGGACGCGAGGTCGGCCCGGCCCTGGCGAAGGCTCTCACCACGGCCTCGATCTCGGAGGCCGCCATGCGCGTACACGGCGCCTTGGCGGCCACCGTCCCACTCACCCCGTACCCCGAGGCCCGCCGTCGGTCCCGCGGCGGCCCGCGCCCGTCGTACGACAGCGCTTCCGCCGCGTCGCTCCTCGCGGCCGAGCCCGTGAGCATCGGCCGTCTCCGAGAGGCCCCCGAGATCTTCGGCGCCCTGCTGGACGCGGGCCCGTTGACGTTCCGACAGGCCGTCCAGTTGTACAACCTCACCTTCCGCCGGCCGGGCCGAATGCAGGCCGTGTGCGCCCCACTGTGGCTGCGGCACGCGGGACCCACCGCGGTGCCCCGCGTGCTTGCCCGCATGACGCCACACCTGGGTGAGTACGTGTTCGGCGAGTACTACCTGGAAGGTCTCGCACGGATGGGCCGCCAGGCATTGCCGGCGCTGCCGGCCTTGACTGCGCTGATAAAGCGGCGTACCCGTATCCCTGTCAACGACTCCACGCCGGACGCCGAGATGATGCTCGACGAGCGCCTGTTGGCCGCCGCCCTCGATGCCCGCCGGGCGATCCTCTCGGAGGCCGCTCCGTGACCACCAATCCCCCGGTAGCCGACCAGCACCTGGTTGTGGACCAGCGGCGACAGCTCCGTCGAGGGGACGAGGTCGACCGTCGTGTAGATCGCGCGAGCGGTGAGCGCCCACGCGTCGCGGTCCGGCCGTCCGGCGGCGGATCACTGTCGGTGGTGCGAGCCGCGCTCGCTTTTGCTGCGCCATCCGACGGCTGACCCGCACCGGGCACTTCCGAACCTTGGCCGGGGCTTCGGGTCGGTGACCAGGAAGGTCGTTTCCTGGCGTCCGATCATGCTGAAATGTGCACCGAACCCCATCGTGTGTCGGTTGCTTCGCCGTGACGGAGGTGACCGGTCGATCCGGGACGATCCCGGGTCGACCGGTCGGCATGTGGTGTGACAACTGGTGCATCCGGGTTAAATCCCCGGGATTCCCGTTCCGGAGCGGGCGGCTACTGCTCGACTGGAGTCGTTTTTCCCGCCGCCCCCGGGTCGGCCCGTGGTCGTGTCCCGGTACGTGGACGTCGGCGAATCGCGGATCAGGGCAGGGGGCGTGATGTGTCATCTTCCCGGCGAGGGCGGGTTCTCGGCGCTCGCGGAGGCGGTGCTGACCCCTCGTGAACTACAGGTGCTGTGGCATGTCGCGCAGGGGAGTACGTACGCGCGCACAGCCCGATGCATGGGCATCTCCGTGCACACCGTGGACGCGTATCTGCGCCGCATCCGCAGCAAACTCGGCGTCGCCACCCGGGCCGAGATGATCCGGCTGGCCGTCGCCCCCGGCGAGTCCGCCGTCGGGGGCGGTGTCGGGGGCGGCGATGGAGCCCCGGATGGAACCTCTGGCGGAATCACCGACGGGGAGGTCGAGGGAGCTGCCGGGGGAATTGCCGATGGGGCCGGCGCATGACGCGTGGAGCGCGGCGACGGGGATTCGGCAACCCGGTCGGCGGGTGTTGCCGGGGGCGAGGTGCAGGACCCCCGGTTCGGCCGCGACGGGCCGGATGGGAGGCCGCCGGGTGCAGTGGCTAGCACGTCGAAGGGCGTACGGCCAGTCCCGAATTGTCGTGACAATACGCATGGTTGCGTGTCGGGCACGCTGGGTGTCGAGACCGTTGCGGGCGACGCCCGCGGTCGCGGGACGAAGAGCGCCGGAGGAGGTGTGAGATGGCCGAATTGCGGATGCGCGCGGATACGACGCTGCACGTGGACTACGCCGATGGCACCGCGTTCGGCAGCCCCGTCGGCAGTCGGCCGGAGGCCACGGCGCGCGAGATGTTCGCGCCGGTGCTGTGGCATGTGCGCAGTCGCGGTTACGGCGGGCTGGTGTCGGCCTCGCCCGAGTTGTTGCGCCGGGCCGTCGCCGGTGCGGCCTTTCGGCGGACGGCGCGGCCCGGCCGATCGGTGGACTCCCCCTGGGAGTTGCCTGCCGAGTTGCTTTTTCCGGCGGTGAACCGGGCCTACCCGCGCGGCCTCACCGTGAGTGGCCCGGAGGGTACCCACTCGCGTCGCTTCGAGTTCGCCGCCGACGACTGGTCCTGGGTGCATCGAGTGATCGCCGAGCTGTGTGGGCCGAACGGAACGGCGCGCGGCGACCTCGTCGATCCCCGAGCCCGAGCACTCGTGGACGAGCTGCGCGGCGCGGGCATCCTGTGTCCCGTCGAAGCGGAACCGGTGTCCGAAGCCGCCGACGGCGAACTGGAGTTCGTCGGTCACAACACGGTCGTGGTGCGCTCGCGTCGGGCGACCCTCGTGGTCGACCCGCTGTTCTTCGCGCACGACCCCGGCCACCCCGACGGCTATCAACCCCTGCGGCCGGCCGACCTCGGGCCGCTCGACGCCGTGCTGATCACCCATTCGCACCCGGACCACTTCGCCCCCGCGTCGCTGTTGCGGCTGCCGCCCACGACGCGCGTGGTGGTACCGCGCGTCGAACGCGAGACGGTGCTGACCGTCGACATGGCGCGCCGGCTGCGCGAACTGGGCTTCGACAACGTCACCGAACTCGACTGGTGGCAAAGCACTCTCGTCGACGACATCGAGGTGCACGCGCTGCCCTTCCATGGCGAACAGCCGACGGACGGACCGGTGTTGCACCCGGACATCCGCAACCACGGCAATACCTACCTCGTTCGCACGCCCACGCTGTCCGCAGCGTTCCTGGCCGACTCCGGGCGCGACGGGCAGGGAGAGGTACGCGAGGTCGCCGCGCAAGCGCGGGCCAGGCTCGGCCCGGTGGACGTGCTGTTCTGCGGATATCGCGGCTGGCTGATCTATCCCGTGCAGCTGCTCTTCACGTCCGTCGCCCGCTATCTCGCGTTCGTGCCCCCGGAGCAGTGGAACTGTCGGCAGCGGCTGATGACCACCGCCGACGAGGCCGTGGACATCGCCGAACGGTGGGGCGCACGGCGACTCGTGCCGTACGCCGACGGCGGCGCGCCCTGGCACTGGCGGGTCGGACTGGGCCCGTGCCTGGACGAATCGGGCGGCGAGCTGCACGGGTTCGACCCGTTTCCCGAGCGCGTCTCGGCAGCGGCGCGGGCCCGGACCGAGATGCCCGACGGGTTGCTCGGCTCGGCCGTCGAGGTGCTGTTGCTCCGCCCCGGCGACGCGCTCGGTCATGTGTCCGGTCACGCGTTCGATGACCTACCCGGTGCCAGGTCCGTTGATCCATCCGGTGAACCATCCGGTGACGCGTCCGGTCAGGTGCGCGACCACGTGCTCGGCGGCGCGTTCCGTGGCCTGGCCGGGGCGACGTCGGTTCGGCGCAGAGCGGGCCATGCGTGGCCCTACGACGCTCGGGGCCCGTTGGTCGCGGTCGCACCGCTGTCCCGCGACTGACGACGCGGCCCGACCACACCGATCCCGACGACGGGGCCCGACCACACCGATCCCGACGACCTCAGCCCCGATCCCGACCGGTCCGACCCCAACCACTGCGGTCCCGACGATCCCGATCCCGACGACCCGACCCGACCCGACCCCCGGATGGAGGAGACATGTCCGCCCCCGTATCGGTTCCGAGGCTCGACGACCGGCCCGCGACGCTCACCGGTGTGTTCGTCGAGCAGCCCTACCACCGGCACGTACGACACCGCGAGGTGCTGCTCAACGGACCTCGCTGGCTGCCGGAGCCGGCCGGCCTGCCGCGGCTGCGGGTGCTCGCCGACGACGTGCCGGCCGCGATCCCCGCGGTGC
>NZ_WWJX01000572.1 GCF_009865215.1 Streptomyces sp. SID3343
AGGTCGGCCCGGCTCGCCACGACGGCGAGCGCGAGCCCGACGAGCGCGACGGCCCACGCGATCAGGACGGCCTGGCGTCGCGAGTCGCGCAGCAGCGCGGCGAGCGCCGCGAGCACGAGCGCGATCGAGATCCATCCGGGCAGCGTGCCGGGGCCGCCCGGGTCGAGCAGCAGCAGACCGACCGGGCTCGCGCCCTTCTCGGCAAGCGTGTTCGTGGCCAGACCGGGTTCGGTCAGCAACAGCGAGGGTTTGCCCGCGAGGGCGAGCGTCCACGGGCCGAGCAGCACGAGCGGAGTACCGAGCACGGCCGCGAGCCGAAGGAGCAGGGCGGGTCCGGGACGCACGTCGAGCAGTCCCGCGAAGGCCGCGCCGATGGCGGCGAGCGCGAGAATCAGCACCGCGATCCACAGGAGCGGGACGAACGCGGTCACCACGGCGAGCACGAGGCCGGTGGCCCACGCGGCGCGCATGGACGCCTTGAGTCCGGCCGCCCCGATCACCTGGACCGCGCCGCGCGCGACCACGGGAGCGAGCACGAGGGCCACGGCGGTGCCGAGCCGACCGGTGGCGACCGCGCCGGTGGCGACGGGGGTCAGCGCGTAGGCGGCCGCCCCCCACACCCGCACGCCGGGCCCGGACACGAGCCGGCGCGAGCACAGGTACGCACTCATGCCCGCGAGCGGCACACAGCCCACGAGCAGCACGGCCACCGCCGTGCTCGCCTTGCCGAGCAACAGCGTCGCGAACGCGGCGAGCGCGCCGAGGTAGGGCGGCGCACTCGCGCCGTCGCCGAACCCGACGCCGTGCCACGTGTCGCGGTAGCGGTCCCACAGATCGGACGCGCCCTCGGGAGCCGGCAGCAACGCACCGCCGAACAGGCTGCCGTCGCCGAGCAGATCGCGTGCGGCGAACAGCGTGACCAGGCTCAGCGCGACGGCGAGCGAGAGCCCGGGCCGGCGCATGAACATGCGCAGCTTGACGAAGCTCTCGCCGTCGAGCGACTCCGAGTCCTCGTCGACCGGGCCCGATTCGGCACTGCTGTGCCGGCCCGAGCGGGTCTCGGGCTCCTCGGTGCGCCGCAGGTTGCCGATCAGGCCCTCGGCGGCGTAGCGCACGGTCGCGGCCCGGCTGGGGAACAGGTCGCCGAGGTCCTTGTCGGACATCGTCCTGGTGCGGGCGCGGGCCCGGCGGGCGGAGAGGAATCCCGCCGGTCGCAGCAGCACCGACATCGTGCCGAGCAATTCGTCGAGCGCCATCCCGGGCAGCTTGCCGAGCAGATAGCCCAGCGCACGCAACAGCGCGCCGAAGAACAGCCGTACGTACAGCAGCGGCCACATGGGGCCGGTGGTGTTGGCCAACAGGGTGAAGGCCGCGCCGGCGCGGTCCACGCGGTGGGGGCGGTTCGCGGCGACGTCGATCGGCCGGCGCTCGCGCGTGGCCGCCTCGGCGTGCTGGACGACCGCGTCGGGAACCACCACGACGCGGTGTCCGGCGGCGTTGACGCGCCAGCCGAAGTCGGTGTCGTCGCGCGAGAGCGGCAGCCGCGGGTCGAAGCCGCCGAGGCTCTCCCACACGTCGCGGCGCACGAGCATGCCGGCGCTGGACACCGAGAGCGCGCCGCGGACCGCGTCGTGCTGGCCCTGGTCCTGCTCGCGGCGCTCCAGGCCGGTCCAGCGGCGACCGCTGCCGGTGATGGTGGTGCCGACCTCCAGGAGTTGTCGGCGGTCGTACCAACTGCGGACCTTGGGACCGAGCACCCCCGCGGACGGGAGTTCGTCGGCCGCGCGCAGGAGCAGGTGCAGCGCGTCGGGGGCGGGTTCGCTGTCGTCGTGGAGGAGCCACAGCCACTCGACCGGTTCGGTCGACCGCGGCGGGCGGTCCTCGTCGGTGTCGCCGAACGGGTCCGACGCGTCGAACGCGTCGATCCGGTAGGGCAGGGACGCGGGATCGACGGGCGGCGCGCTGCGCAGGGCTTCGGTCACGGCGGCACCGAACGCGGTCCGACGCTCGGTGTGCAGCACCGAGCCCTGACCGAGTGCGTCCGCCAGCAGGCTCGACGAGGTGTCGGTACTGCCGGTGTCGACCGCGACGACTCGCTGGACCGGGCGTTCCTGACCGAGCAGTCCGGTCAGCGTGCCGGGCAGCCAGCGCGCCCCGTCGTGGGCGACGAGGATCGCGGTGACGATGTGCCGTGGGAAAGCCGGGGCTTGCGCGTATGCCGACTGATGGCTGAAAAGTGACATCGAGTGCGGGGACCCCAGGGCGGCTCGTAGTGGTGGGCCGGCACGTCCGGCATCCGGCCGAACGGCCAACACACTACGCGACGGTCACCCCGCGCCCTCCCGGTTCCGACGTCGGCGCGATGTCGGCGCGACGTCGGTCCCGGCGGCACGTCGATCAGACCGCCGCCTTCTTGAGCCTGCGTCGCTCGCGCTCGGACAACCCACCCCAGATACCGAAGCGTTCGTCGTTGGCAAGCGCGTATTCCAAGCACTCGTCGCGCACCTCGCACGCGAGGCAGACCTTCTTGGCCTCCCTCGTGGAGCCGCCCTTCTCGGGGAAGAAGGACTCGGGATCGGTCTGCGCGCACAACGCGCGCTCCTGCCAACCGAGTTCCTCCTCCTCGCCCTCGCCGTCGGCGACCAGTAGCTGGAACAGCTCGCCCATCGCGTGCCTCCTCGACCCGGTTTTACGTCCCCGTGATTCAGCCGTTACCGATAACGGTTCACGACATGTGTGAAATTACAAGCGCGTCGTTGCTGCGACGTCAAGCCGGGCTCTGCTATTAGAGCGGGGATTCACTCCCCGGGACCACAGCAATACGGATTGACCACATAAATGGACAGATCCGGACATGCACTGTGTCGCACGATCGCCTCGACGTGCCGGGCGGGGCACGCACCAGCGGGCATGCGACGACATTTGATGCCAACCCGTGATGACGCCTGCAATGGGACTACGCGCCGCACAGTCCGCACAGTTCCCGGGATGAGCCGGAAAACGTCGATGATGACCGAGGTCACACCCTCGAATGGGCCTCCCCGTGCCTTACGGGCTTCAATCCCTTCCCCGTCCTTCTCACTCGAATCGGGCAGCGATCACCCGATTCGGGGAAGCGTTACGCCACTGCGACGGAGGCGAGTTGACAGGGCCACCCCGCAGGCGGTGTCCTTTTCCCATGTCCACGTGCCGCATGCCCTTCCGGAGTCGTCCTGTCGACGTCCGACGGGTCTTCGGCGCGCTGTGTCCGCCGTGCGATCACGTGTACAGCTGTCCGAGCTGTACCCACTGAGGACGCCTTCCCGGCAGTCCTCCGCGCCTGCGGCGGCTCTCTTTCGTCTTTTCGCTCCGAAAGACCTGCGTCTGTTCGAAGACCTTCGTTTTCGAAAGTCCCTCGCCTTCGAGGGGCCTCGGTCTTCGAGAGACCCTGCTCTTCGAGAGACGAAGGCCAGGTCTCCCCCGTTCCTCTCGAACAGGGTCCATTCGGTCGATGTCCCGCCGCACGCGCGTTCGTTTTGATCCGCCGCGTTCGTTCGTTCCGCCGCGCGTGAGAAACAGCGCAGACATCCCGAAGGACTTTCCTATGTCCAGCGACATCACCGTCGCCGGCGACCCGCTCGCCGCCCCCGCCCGCCTCGCCCTGCCCGTCGCCCCCGCGGTCCGTCCCGCCGTCGCACGCCTGGCCGCGCTCGCCCGGCAGCACGCCGACCTCGTCGCCGCCGAACTCGACCAGGTGCGATACGACCCGGTCTCACGCTGGTACAAGCGCCTCGCCGCCACCGAGGACATGGAGATCTGGCTGCTCAGCTGGCTGCCCGGGCAGGGCACCGGACTGCACGACCACGGCGGCTCGTCCGGCGTGTTCACCGTCGTCTCCGGCGAACTGCACGAGCGTTCGCTCGTGATCACCCCGCTGCGCCGGGCCGGTGCGCGCGAGCGGGTACTCACCGCCGGTTCGGCGCGCGTGTTCGGGCCCACCTACGTCCACGAGGTCACCAACATGGGCACCGAACCCGCCGTCAGCGTGCACGTGTACGCGCCGAAGTTGAACTCGATGACCCTGTACGACGGCACCGCGGACATCGCCCGGCCGAGCTTCGAGCCGCTGCGCCGGCTCGGCGTCGAGCGCTCGGGGGAGCAGTGGTGAGCGCCGTCGACGAGCTTTTGGACCGGGCCCGCTCGCGGCTGCGGCGGGTGACGCCGCAGGAGGCGCACGCGGCCTTCCACGACGGCGCGGTCCTGGTGGACACCCGCCCCGACTTCCAGCGCGACGTGGACGGCGCGATCCCGGGTGCGCTCGTGATCGAGCGCAACCACCTGGAGTGGCGGCTCGACCCCGAAGGCGAGGCACGCGTACCGGAGGCGACGGGCTACGGGTTGCGGGTGGTCGTGCTGTGCGACGAGGGCTACGCGTCGAGTCTTGCCGCGGCCTCGCTGCTCGACGTGGGACTGTCCGAGGCGACCGACCTGATCGGCGGTTTCCAGGCGTGGAAGGCGGCGGGCCTGCCGGTGGTACCGGCCGCCGGCCGCAGTCGCCGGTAGAGCGCCGTCCCGAGCACGAGAGCCAACGCCGCGCCGTAGCCGCCCTGGTGCACCGCGCGCACCTGTTCCGCGGTCAGCTCGAACCCCCACGTGAGGTACAGCGCATAACCCGCCGGGCCGAGCGCGAGCCACTCCCACCGCTTCCCGTCGAGCGCCACGAGCGCGACCACGAGCAGCGCGTACCAGGGGTAGGCCGGGGTCAGTACGAACAGCAGGCCGCCGGTCAGGGTCAGCGCCGCGTGCCACGGGCGGTCGGGGTCGCCGCGGCAGACGACGACCAGGGCCAGGGCCGCGAGTACGGCGACGGCCGCGTACGGGGTGAGTTCGGTCGGCAGGACGAGGCCGAGCAGACCGAAGCGCGCGCCGTCGTCGTAGCGCTCCTCCTTGAGATAGCCGGGCAGGTAGCCGAGCACGTCGGTGCCGGCCGCGAGCACGTGGGGCAGGTAGACGCCCGCGACGGTGAGCACGGCGGCGCCGATCAGCCGGACGGGGTTGCGGCGCAGGCCGCCTGCCGCGGCGAGCGCGGGGAACATCTTGGTCGCCGCGGCGGCGCCGAGCAGGACGCCGCCCAGGATCGGTCTGCGCGCGGCGACCGCACCCAGGCCGACGACCATGAGCAGCACGCCGAGCACGTCCACGTGCGCGTTGTTGCCGGCTTCGAGCGCGACCATCGGGCACCACGCCCACCACACCGCGTGCCGGGGATCGCGGCCGAAGCGGCGCAGCACGAGCAGGAGGGCGATCGTCACCGCGACGGCGAGCAACGCGGCTCCGGCCTGGACGGGTTCGGGCCGGCCGGGCGGGGCGGCGACGTGCACGAGCCAGAAGTACGCCTCGGCGACCGGCGGGTAGATGGTGTGCACGTCGGGGCGGTTGATCAGGGTGCAACCACCGTCCGGGATCGGGTGCTTGAACCAGCCGGCGCACTCCCCCGCCGGGAACAGCCACGCGTCGCGAAAGCCGGCCACGGCCGGGTCCTGCGGCGCGTGTGCGTAGGGCGACGTGCCGGCGGCCTGGATCCGGCCGTCCCACGCGTAGCGATACGCGTCGTCGCTGGTCTGCGGCGCGGCGCCGGCGGCGAGCACCGGCAGTACGACGGCGCCCGCGAGAATGAACCCGACCGCGCGGCGTACCGGCAACCGGTGTACGAGGTAGGCGCCGAGCGCGAACAGGGCCCAGCCGGCGCCGTACACCGCGTACACCCCCGCGCTGCCGGGCCGCGACCAAGGGCCGTACACCGCGTAGCCGACCAGTGCGGCCAGGCCCAGACCGACCGCGGCGGCC
>NZ_WWJX01000573.1 GCF_009865215.1 Streptomyces sp. SID3343
CTGGTTGCCGTCCTTGTCGTACTCGTAGGCGACGCTCTTGCCCGGGGTGGTGACGGTCTTGGCGCGGTCGTGCTTGTCGGGCCAGTCGTGCAGGTCGACCGTCACCGGATACTCGCCCCCAGCAGCACCACTCTTCCCCGCCCGCTCCTGGTTGCCGAGCGTGGTTCCGCTCCCGGTCGACGTCGCCGCGCAGCGCCCCGAGGTTTTGGATCAGACCGGGCGCGGAGGCGTGGCGAAGGCTGCCTCAACGGCAGATCCATGGTGCCTCGCACGGCCCCACGACCGCGAGCACGACGTCCTACGTGATGGGGAAATCGAAATAGGTGTCCGGGTAAGGCTCGTCGTCGAGCGTGTAGTGCCACCACTCGCACTCGTACGCACTGAAACCGCAAGTCTCCATGAGGGAAAGGAGGTGCTGCCGGTTCCGCGCTTCGGTAGGTGTGATCCCTGGTGCGCCATGATGCGAGATGGAATCCATCAGGTCGTGGTCGCCGCCCATGGGAACGAGCTCACCGGTGGCCAAATCGTAGAGCGTGAGGTCGACGGTACTGCCCCGACTGTGGCCCGACCTGGCGGCCACATATCCCTTCTCGAACATCTCGGCCCTGCCGATATTGGGATAGTGCCGCGACTTGGTCCGGCCGTCCTCCGGCTGTTGTGACCAGCGCAGAAAGCAGTCGACGGCGTGCTGCGGACGATAGCCGTCCCAGAGCAGCAGGCCGAACCCCCGTGTTTCGGCCTGCTCTCTGGCCCGCTCCAGGGCCACGCAGAGAGCCGTCGTACCTACGACTCGATTGGCCAGATATCCGTCCACCGGTTTGCCGGTGAAGTTGTCCCACGTGGCGTACTTGGCGTCCCAGCGTATTCCGGACGCCAGCTCGTCCACAAAGGCAAAGTCGCCTTGCATCGACTCCATCGCCTTCATCGTATTTTTCCTGCCAAGGCGAGGGACACCATCCGGTCGATCACTTCGGGAAGCGGCAGTCCTGCGGCCGCCATCATCCTCGGATAACGACTGTACGAGGTCATGCCGGGAAACGTGTTGACCTCGTTGAGGACGACTTCCCCGTCCTCCCTGAGAAACATGTCCACCCGCGAAAGTCCGCCGCATCCCAGGGCGCGGTACACGGCCTTGGCCGTCTCCTGCACGAGTAGCCGTGACTCTTCCGGGATATCGGCGGGAACGATTGCCATCGAGTTCTCGGATCCGGTCTCGGGGGCGTCTTCCTGGTGAATCCTGAAGAATCCGTGCGAGAGCGCGATGCGGTCCACCTCGCCCGCGACGAGATCCGATCCTCTCCCGAGGATGGCGCAGCCGATCTCGCTGCCGACGACCGCCTCTTCGATCAGCACCTTCGCGTCATACTGCCGTGCCGTTTCCACCGCACTCGGAAGCTCCTCTTCCCGGGACACCTTCGTGACGCCGAAGGACGATCCGGATCGGGCCGGCTTCACGAAGACCGGATAGGTGAACCGGGCGGGATCGACGGTTTCGTCTGCCGTGACGGTCCGGAAATTCGGCGTGGCGATTCCCGCGCTTCGGGCGACGACGTAGGCAAGGGATTTGTCCATGCACAGAGCGGAACTCTGGACATCGCAGCCGATGTAGGGGATGCCGGAGAGTTCCAGCAGACCCTGCATCGCGCCGTCCTCGCCGAGCGTGCCGTGCAGCACGGGCAGGATGACATCCAGACGAATCGTCGCGTAGCTCTCGTGTCCCAGGACGAGCAATCCGTGCACGTCGCTGTCGGGGGACAGTACGACAGGACGACTGTCGCCGTTCTCCCACTCCGCGTCGGGCCCGGCACAGAGCTTCCAGGCACCGCTCTGGGTGATCCCTATGTAGAAGGGTTCGTACTTATCGAGATCGAGGTTCCGGGCCATCTCACGTGCCGACTTGACGGAGACGGAGTGCTCCTCGGAACGGCCCCCGAATATGATGCCGACTTTCAGCCTAGCCATGCTGATTCCTGCTTTCGAACGTCATACAGTTGGTGAGAGAGTTCTCCACGGTGTCGCGCAGGGCGTGATCCGTGAAGTAAGCGGTGTGCGGACTGACGAGCGCATGCGGGAGCTCCTGCAGTCGCAACAGTGCTTTGCTTTCCATGGGTTTGTCCCGCAGGTCGGCGTAGAAGATGCCTTCCTCACCTTCGACGACATCCAGAGCCGCGCCACTCAGCCTGCCGCTTTCCAATTGCTGCACCAGGGCCTCGGTGTCGATGAGGGCACCGCGTCCGGTGTTGACGATCAGTGCGCCGTTCTTCATCTGTGCCAGGCGCTGTCGATTCAGCAGATGGTGCGTGGCCGCGGTGAGCGGCGCATGCAGCGTGACCAGGTCGCTCCGCCGCAACAATTCGTCGAGCGGGATGTGTTCGACAGCGACACCGGGGCGATCCACGGGCCGATTGTCGTGAGCCAGGATGCGGCAGCCGAAACCTCGCAGCCGGTCCACGACCGCCGCGCCGATACGGCCCGTCCCGATCACCCCGACAGTCAGATCGCGCAGTTCCCTCCCCCGCACATCATTCGGCCGGTAATCGTGCCGGTCGGTGCGAAGGACGATGGATTTCGCGTCCCGTAGCGCCATCAACATGAGCATCACCGTGTAGTCGGCCACGCTGTCCGGCGAGTAGGAGACGTTTTCGACGACGATGCCTATGCTGTCCGCGTATTCCACGTCGATGTGGTTGTAGCCGATGCTCCGCGTGGAGATATAGCACACGCCGGCTCGGCCGAGCGCACGCAGTGTGGCGTGGGTGATGGGCGTCTTGTGGCCAACGCTGATGCACCGACTGCCGGCGGCGAGTTCGGTATTGGCTTCGGAGACCGGTGCGTCGGTGACGGCCGGCCGCACTCCGAGGCCCGGCGCCAGTTCGCGGAACAGAAATGCTTCGTCCGGGTCGCACCCGTACATGGTGATGCGGATCGTTTCGCTGCGGGTCATGCCTCCAGTCAAGGCGGTGAGCTGTTGCCGGAGCGTATGAGATTTTCGATATGCCCGCGATACGTCCCACTGCCTTGACTGGAGGCATGACTCACCAAACACCGGACATGACGTCAAGGGGATCGGCGTGATTCCGCTCGGCCTCGGCGAGATCGCCGAAATCGTCGGCGGACGGGCCGAAGGCGACAGCTCCGTAACCGTGACCGCGCCGGCCGTGCTCGCCGGCCGGCAGGCCGAGCCGGGCGGCCTCTTCGTCGCCTTCGCGGGCGAGCACGCCGACGGCCATGACTACGCGGAACAGGCTGGGCGGGCCGGTGCGGTGGCCGTGCTCGGCTCCCGGCCGACGCCGCTGCCCACCGTCGTCGTCGAAGACGTCCGGACCGCGCTGCAGATGCTCGCCGCTCATGTCCTGGCCCGACTGCGCGAGGGACTGACCGTCGTCGGGGTGACCGGCTCGCAAGGCAAGACCGGCACCAAGGACCTGTTGGCAGCCGTGCTTTCCGGCGCCGCGCCGATGGTCGCCACGGTCGGTTCGCTCAACAACGAGCTCGGTGTGCCGCTCACCATGCTGCGGGCCCATGCGGCCACCCGGTTTCTCGTCCTGGAGATGGGAGCCCGCCATGTCGGCGACATCGCCGAGCTCACCGGCCTGGTAGCGCCCGACATCGCCGTCGTCCTCAACGTCGGAGTGGCCCACCTCGGCGAGTTCGGATCGCGCGCCGCCATCGCCAGAGCCAAGGGCGAACTGGTGCAGGGCCTTGCGCCCGGCGGCACCGCCGTCCTGAACGCCGACGACCCCGAGGTGGCCGCGATGCGCGCGCTCACCAGCGGTCCGGTGGTGACCTTCGGCCGGGCGAAGCACGCCGACGTACGAGTCCTCGATTTGGCCCTCGACCGGCTCGGCCGATCGTCCTGCACGTTGCGGACCGTCGCCGGATCGGCTCACGTCACGCTGCCCCTCGTCGGCGCCCACCAGGCGCTCAACGCGGCGGCCGCCGCGGCGGCAGCACTTGCGGCCGGGGTTCCCCTCGACCTGGCCACTGCC
>NZ_WWJX01000574.1 GCF_009865215.1 Streptomyces sp. SID3343
ACACATCAGTGATCATGTGTTGCGACGACCCCTGGAATCCGCCGGACCGCTGGGGCCCTTCAGAGCGGCTGAGCGGTTCGGTGGGGCCGGCGCACGCGGTGTGTGTCGCGGGCCCACCGGTCCGTCGCGGACCGGTGGGCCTCGGGGATGCTCGGGTGCCTACAGCGGACTGGGTTCGAGGTCGCAGTTGGCCCGGCGCCACTCCTGGGTTTGGGTGCACGCGGGGTGCTCCGCCCCGAGTCGCTCGACCAGGCCCTCCAGCGCCTCGCGGTGCTTGGTCTCCGCCTCCTCGCGGCGTCCCACGGCACGCAGGTCGGCCGCCAGGTTGGTCTTGATCACCAACGAGGTCGGGTGATCGGGACCGAGCACGCGCTCGGCGGCTTCGACGGTGACCTCGTCCATCGCCAGCGCGGCGGCCACCTCTCCCAGCGCGAACAGGTCGCTGGCGAGGTTGGCCCGACACACGAGCGTGGACGGGTGGAACTCGCCGAGGCGTTCCACGCAGTAGGCGAACGCCGCGTCGTTGAGCTCGCGCGCCGCCTCGACCCGGCTCAGCAGCCGCAGGGTGATGGCCAGGTTCAGCGACGCCGCCATGGCGTGCGGGTGGTCGGCCCCGAACGTCTCCACGTACAGGGTCCTGGTGCGTTCGCCGAGCTTGTACGCCTCCTGGAGGTCGCCCAGTTGGCGCAGGTCGACGGACAGGTTGAGCGCGGCCTGGAGGGCGTCGGGGCTGTGCGCGCCGTAGCGCTCGGTCAGCGTCCGGCGCGCGTAGCCGGTGAGTTCCGCCGCGCCCTGGTGGTCGCCCGCCTTGCGCAGGGCCACGCCGAGCCGGGCGATGGCGCGCTGGGTGAACGGGTTGCTCTCTCCGACGCTTTGCCGATACTTCTCGACCACGCTCTGGAGCAGGCGGGCGGACGTCAGGTATTCGCCGAGCTCTCGGCGGTTGTACGCGATACTCGACTCGGTGAGCAGCGCGCTGAGCGACTGTTCGCCGTACATCTCGCGCTTGCGCTGCCACGTGTCGGTGTCGAGCGTGAGGGCCCTTTGGTACTCCCCGTTGGCGCGCAGCGAGACACCGAGGTTGTGCGCGTGTCGCAGCGTCTCGGGGTCGTCGACGCCACACACGTGCACGGCTCGGTCGTACACCTCCTGGTCGATGGCGAGCGCGCCGCGGAAGTCGCCCTGGGCCCGCAGGTCGGAGGCCACCTGGCCCTTGACCCGCAGCAGTTCCTCGACGCTGTCCGCGTCGGTGTCGCGTTCGAGAACCGCCAACAGGTGCGCGCTGAGGTCGGCGGACTCGGTATATCGGCCCATGACCCACAGCACCGAGCGCAGGTGTCGGCCGAGCATGACGGTCTGCGGGTCGGCGTCGCCGTAGGCGTCGCGCCACTGTTCGTACGTGCGCTGGGCGAAACTGCGGGCCCCTTCGTGGTCGCCCCACCAGTACAGGTATTCCGCGAAGCCGAAGACCATCTGCCGGGCCCGTCGCGACGGGGAATCCACCGCCTGGGAGACCACCACGTGCGGGTACAACTCGCCGTAGCGCGGCCAGTGATCGGGATCCTGTGGATTCTTCGGCGCGTTGCCGGCGAGGAGCATGTGGGCGCCGTGGCGCATCCGGACGCGTTGTTCCTCCGTCATGCGCGCGATGAGCACGGCCTGCACCAGACGGTGCATCTGAATGGAGTTCGTCCGGTGGTCGATCTTCGCGAGCGAATAGCGGTTGATCTCGCGGATCGCCCGGCCCAGGCGCAGCGGATCGGTCAGCGCCAAGTCGAGTTCCGGGGCGATCGGATCGACCGCGGTGGCGGAGAAGATCGACCGAGCGATCGGCTCCGGCGCGAAATAGGCGCAGACCTGCAGGAGTTGCAGTGCGGCGGCGCTCTTTCGCTCCAAGTAGTCGAGCGAGACGTTCCAGGCCGTGGCGACGGTTTCCTCGTACAGCGCGGGCCGGGAGACGGTCATCAACTCGACCCGCTTCTCCTCGAACAGGCGTAGGTATTCGTCCACCGGCATGCCCGTCTCGGCGCGCCAGGCGGACGCCTGCTCGACGGCGAGGGGCAGGTCACCGAGCACGTCCGCGAGTCGGAGCGCGTCCGCGGTGGACAGGTCCGGGTTGCGGCGCTGGAGGAGTTGGACGCTTTCGTCGCGTTCGAAGACGTCGACTTCCAGGGGATGGGCGAGGGTGTTCCATTGCGGATTGCGTGACGTCACCAGGATGGATCCGGCCGGCCCGCCGGGGCCCCCGGGGAAGTATTCCTGGATCGACTCGGGACTTTCCGCGTTGTCGAAGACGAGCAGCCACTTTTGGTGCGGAATCCCGGTACGCAGCGCCTCCAGGACGGCCGGCACCGCGGTAATCGCCTCCCCGCCCACCGGAAGTCCGAGTCGCTGGGCGAGTTCCACGAGGGCCTTGACGACCTGGGTGGGCCGTTCGGCGGAAATCCACCAGACGATATCGAATTCCGCGGCGTGCCGATACACGTATTCGAGGGCGAGTTGAGATTTTCCGACGCCGCCCATTCCGTGCAGTGTGTGCGGCAGGACGGCGGTCATTCCGCCCCTGAGCCCACGGTCGAGATTTTCCAGGAGTTCCCTGCGGCCGGTGAAGACCTGGTTGCGCGGCGGAATGTTTCCCCAGACGGCCGGGCGTACCGCGGCGCCGTGGGAACCGACCGTATCGGCGGGCGCGCCTTCGTCCCGCGCGTCGGGGGCGACGGTGGTAGTCACTGTCCTGCTTCCTCGCCCCCCGCCGACACCTTCCGCAATCCCGCTCAGCACAGGGGGAGACGCCGGAGACGGCTCGCGACCGGGGGGCATCTTGTCTCGGTCGGACGCTTCTGCAGAATTCACTGTGCCAGAACCCCCACTGCTGTCTCCAACATTCGGCTGACCCGAACGACTCGTTTCCCGGCGGTCTGCTGATACGACCATATGTGTGCCGTTGCCGTGCCCGGCGAGGAATAGTCCGAGCTGTCGCGCCCGGGGCAGATGCGCACCGGACAGGGCTTGTCGGACCGCGTACTCCAGTTCGTGAAAACGCAGGTTCTCCGCAGTCGCCTCGAAATCGGGCACCGGACCTCGGGCGACGGATCCGCCCACCAGTGTGTGCGCCGGACCGCCCAGCGGGGCGAGTATCTCCACGGTCTTTTGAAATGCGCGTTCGGTGGTGCTCCTGGTGCCACACGCGAGCAGTTCCTCGCGCACCCCCGGGTGAAACGCGAAGGAATCCTCGCCGATGTCCGGCAGGGGCGCGACCAGGTCGCCGATGAGGAATTCGGCGAGGTGTTCGGAGCCCGCCTCCGGAGCGGTCTCGCGCTGCACCGATCGCATGATCGGGAGGTCGAGTTGCACCGCCGCGAACCGGGTGGCCAGCGTGAACGCCTCGCGGGACGCGTGGGCCCGGAAGCGGGCCACCCGCTCGACCGCGCCGACCGGTGCGCTCCGGGCCTCGACCGGCTCGTCGGCG
>NZ_WWJX01000575.1 GCF_009865215.1 Streptomyces sp. SID3343
GGCGGTGCCCGCGCCGTCCAGGGCCAGGCGGAGCAGCCCCGCCGCCGAGCGCACCGAACCGGTCGCGTCCATCGCGGGCACCGACCCGTCCAGACGAAGAGCGGCGTGGATGGCGGTCGCGTTGGTGCGGTCCGCGTACGCGGCCGCGACCGTCGCGAACAACAGCGAGCGCGGCCGGGCGTCGGGGGTGGCGCGCAGCGCGTATCGCGCCGCCTCGACGCCCATCGTGGTGGTGTCCTCGTCGAAGGACGCCACGGTGCGGGTGCCCTTGCCGCCACCGGTGCCGGCCACGGCGGCGATGGACTTGCGGTCGAGGCGTCGGTAGGGGAGGTAGGTCCCGTACCCGAGGATGCCGCGTCCCGTCGAACCTGCGGTTCCGTCAGTCGTCATTTCTCCGCTTCCGCCTCGTTCCACTTGGGGTTCGTTGCGCTGTGCAGCTGCGACGACGCCGCAGCATCGCGTTGCCCTTGGGCCGGCCCACGAGTCCGAGCCCCGGAGCCCGGAGCCCGGAAACCCGGGAGTTCGGAAACCCGGGAACCCGGGAGTCCTGTCGCCCCCCGGCACCGCTCCTACGTTTCGAGGCCGATCGCGCCGCCTGCCGCGAGCCGGTCGATCTCGGCGTCGGACAGGCCGAGTTCGGCGCGCAAGACCTCCGCGGTGTGCTCGCCCACCCACGGCACGCGGGTCTCGGGACCCTCGGCCACGCGGGACAGCTTCACCGGATTGCCCGGCGACAGGATCGGCGAGGGCTCGCCGTCGGTGCGTTCCATCTCGACGAGCATGTTGCGGTTGCGCACGTGCTCGTCCTCGATCACGTCGCCCGGGCTGTACACGGGCCCCGACGCGACGCCGACCCCGCTCAGGGCCGCACACGCCTGCAGGCGCGACTTGTCGGCCGCCCACTCCTCGATCCCGGGACGGATGACGTCCTCCAGGTGGTCGAACCACTGCTGCGGCCCGCTCAGTCGGGGATCGGTGCTCCACTCCGGTTTGCCGATCAGCTCCGCGAGCGCGTCGAACATGTGCTGCCGGGCGCACTGGATCAGGAAGTAGCCGTCGAACGCCCGGAACGAGTGGTTGATCAGCGGTGAGAGGGTCGGGTCCTTGAGGCCCATCGACCAGTAGCTGATCCCGGCGTCGTTGAGGGCGACCATCGCGTCGAACATCGAGATGTCCACGTACTGCCCGACGCCGGTCGCGTCCCGGTGGCGCAGCGCCGCGAGGACACCGATCACCGCGAACAGCGCGGACCCGGAGTCGCCGAGCGCACCGAGCGGCGACACCACGGGCGCGACATTGGGGTCACGCTTGAAGTCGTACAAGCCGGCCATGGCCTCGGCGACCGGTGCGTACGCGGGCCAGTTGGCGTAGGGCGACTCGGCCGTGTTCCCGAAGCCGGACACGGAGAGGTAGATCGCCCGCGGGTTGACGGCCGCGATGTCCTCGAAGGCGAGGCCCAGGCGTGCCGCGGTCCCCGGCTTGAAGTTCTCGCAGACGATGTCGGCCTTCTCGGCCAATTTCAGCACGATGTCGCGTCCCTCGGGGTTCTTGAGGTCCACGGTGATGCTGCGCTTGCCGAGGTTGTTGCGCAGGAAGGTCACGCCCACCCCGCGGCCGAGGGGGTCGGTCATCATCGGCAACGACGCGCGACCGGATTCGCCGACGCCGGGCGACTCGATCTTGATGACTTCCGCACCCAGCCGGGCCAACATCTGGGTGGCGTAGGGAAGGGCCTGCATCTGCTCGATGGCCAGAACTCGGATCCCGTCGAGGGGCTTTCCGAAGTGTTGCAGGTCGGGGCCTGCCACCTCTCCCACGCGCATTGTGACTCACTCCCTGTTGTGCGGTCGTACGTGTGCCGCGCGGTCGACCGGTCGGCCGATCCTGCTGCAGCCGGCGCGCCGGGCACGTGGCCTGGGGCGGTGGCCAAACGCCCGGTCGGACGTTGCCCATGATCGCCCGATCGCCACGAGTCAGGCACCCCGTCACCATAGCTGACGGTCAGTCAGATAAGCACCGACCGCGCTTCGTGCCGCTCGTCACCATGTTCGTGGCCGCATGGCCCTGGGGTGCTTCGTGGTTGGGGTTTTCGCGGTGCGCTGCGGTCGCGTCTCGGTCGGGTCGGTTGGTTGTTCCCACCCGCACCACCCGTTGCCTTTGGGTGTCGGGCTGCGGTTTTACGGCGCCGGGGTCGACGTGGTCCGGCCTCGCGTCCCCGATCTGCGATGTGAGCCGGAGCACGCTTCTTGCCTCTGACGTCAACGTCAGGTTTTAGCGTATCCCTCGACGGCTCACCCGAAGCGCAAGAACAGGAAGTACAGCCCATGACTGCATCAACATCGGACGCGGCGGCCGCGGGCGGGGCTACCCCCACCCCCGTCGTCTCGGTCAAGCCGGTTGCGCTGGACGTACCGGGCCGTGGCGAGGACCTGCAGGTGCGCATCACCGCGCCGACCACCGGGAGCGAACTGCCGATCATCGTCTTCTCGCACGGATTCGGATCGTCGTTGAACGGCTACGGTCCGCTGGCCGACTACTGGGCTGCTCACGGTTTCGTGGTGCTTCAGCCCACCCACCTCGACTCCCGGACCGTGGGCCTTCCCGGCGACGATCCCCGCACACCGCACCTTTGGCGTTTCCGCGTCCGGGACGTGAAGCGCATCCTCGACCGGCTCGACCTGCTGGAAGCCGCCGTTCCCGGTCTCGGTGGGCGCCTGGACCGAAGCCGCATCGCCGCGGTCGGACACTCCTTCGGCGGCCAGACGGCAGGCACTCTGCTGGGCCTGCGAGTCGTCGATCCGGTGAGCGAGAAGGTGGAAGATCTGTCCGACTCGCGGATCAAGGCCGGCGTACTGCTTGCCACGGCCGGGCGGGGCGGAGCCGACCTGACCCCCTTCGCGGCCGAGAACCTCCCGTGGTTGAAGGGACAGGACTTCGCGCACATGACCACGCCGACCCTGGTGATCGTGGGGGACAAGGACGAAACCCCGCTGTCCGTCAGGGGGCCGGAGTGGCTCGCCGACCCGTACCACCTGAGCCCGGGGCGCAAGAGCCTGCTCACCGTGTTCGGGGCGGAGCACTCCCTCGGCGGAATCGCCGGCTACGAAGTTCGGGAGACGACGGACGAGAACCCCGAGCGCGTGGCCCTGATCCAACGGGCCACCTGGGCCTACCTTCGCCACGCACTCGGCCTCGAGGACGCCGGCTGGACCGCGGCGCAGCAGGCTTTGTCGGAAAGCGCCGCCCCCCTGGGGCGGATCGAATCCAAGTGAACCGCTGAGCTTCGAACCACCACCAGGGCGCCGGCGCGGCCCGTGGCACCGCGTCGGCGTCAGCCCTCCGACGACGGCGCGCGCGCACTTCGCGGGGCCGATCCGG
>NZ_WWJX01000576.1 GCF_009865215.1 Streptomyces sp. SID3343
GCCGACCGGCGCCGCCTCGCCACCAGCAGGCCCGCCCCGACGAGTACCGCGACCACGCCGACCACGGTCGCCAACCACGCCGGTATGCCGCCGACCTTCAGCAACTCGTCGTGATAGCGCGCCTGTTGGTACGTCGTGTCGTGGCCGGCGGGTCGCAGTTCGTGGTCGTCCGCGATCGTCGAGGGGGTGGGGAACTCCTGGTCGATCGCGGTCAGGAAGGCGGGCTTTCCGGCTATGGGCTGCAACTGCGGTACGGCCGAGGCCGGTTCGCGCGGAGTGCCCGCGTACAGCACCTTCGGTGCGGCGCCGCCGATGTTCGAGCGGGGTTGCATGCGGTGTGCGGCCACCACGTACAGCCGCAGGTGCTGCGGCACCTTGGCCAATCGCGAGAGCCGCATCGGGTAGACGAGGCGGTCCGACGCGAAGCTCAGGTGCAGCGGATCCAGGTTGCCGCCGAGCGGCCGGCCGGACTCGTCGGGTGCCAGGCGGATCGCCACGTACTCCCAGTTCTGCCGCACGTACGGGTCGAGGGCGGTCGCGAGCGCGTCCGGCAGGTGGAACCCGTTGGTGGTGAGCCACTCGCCCAGTGCCTTGGAGTCGGTGGCGGCCAGCCGGGCGACGTCGAAGGGCCCCAGCCGCTCCCGGCCGACCACGGCGACCCCCGAACCCGGCGCCGGGGCAGTCGCGTTGCGTGATCCGCCGTCCGACGACCCGCCGGAGAACGGCCAGTCGCCGTCGCGCGGCCAGAAGTGCCGGCGCACCCGATCGACGGGCGCCACCACCGTCTCCAGCGTCGAGAACAACGCGTCGTCGCCGAGGGTGAGCGTGGCCCGCGAAGGCACCGGCATGATCCACGCCGCCTGCTCGGCGTCACCGGAGACGGTCAGCCGCATGTCGATCTCCTCGACGCCGCCGTCCCACCGCACCACGGAGGTCTCCTGACCCACCGTCAGCGTCCGGCCCGCGGCCGGCACGGCGGCTCCGCATCCGCACGCCCACGCCGGCTGCGCCACCATGGTCAGTTGGATCGACGCCACCGCGAGCAGCAGCCGCAGGGCTCGACCCCGCCACCTGCCCCCCGACCGCGCGACCGTCGCTGCCCCGCCCCTCGACGAACCCATCGTGTGCTGCCTCTCCTCGCGCGCCGGAACACCCCTGCGACGCGGCGTCACGGAAATCGGTTCCCGTGCGCGGGCGGCGTCCGGCTACCGCCGGGCGATCAGCGCGAAGCGGTGACACGACGCCTGCAACGGCCGCCCCTCGCTCAGCTGCGCGTGCAGGGCGCGCAGCGGCTCGGCGTACGTGTCGACGTCGAAGTCCGGGACGTGCCACGGCGTGATTCGCAGGAACAGGACCAGGGCGCCGATGTCGTGGAACGCGGACGGCGCCAAGGCCTCGTCCCGCCAGGTGACGTCGAAGCCGGCCTCGGTCAGTTCGGCCGCGGCGGCCTCCAGGTCCCACGCGGCGTACGCGTGCGCGGGCGCGGCCAACGCCGCGTTGAGCTCCGCCAGGTCGCGCCCGCCGACCTGCTGGGTGACGAAGGTTCCGCCCGGGGTCAGGACCCGGCGGATCTCGGCCGGGTCGTAGGACTCGTGCCGGCTGACGATCAGCTCGAAGGACCCGTCGGGGAAGGGCAGTTTGTCGTCGTCGTCGACCTCGGTGACCGGGATGCCGAGCGGCTCCAGCCGCCGCCGCGCCACGGGGAGGTTGGGCGGGAAGCCCTCGGTCGCGGCGGTGCGAGCCGGCAACGCGCCCAGCGACGTCAGGAACTCGCCGCCGCCGGTGCCCAGGTCGAGCAGCGAGGCCACCTCGGGCAGTCGCTCCCGGACGAGTTGTGCGTAGCTCCAGGGGAGAGTCTGCTCGGCATCGGTGAAGCGCCCCTGGAACACCCCGAAGTCCCAACCCTCGAACGGCGTGGTCAGTCCTTCGGTGATCAGTCGGTCGTAGTCGTCCGGGTCCACGTGCACGTTCCCCTCACGTCTCGCGTCTCGGGTTTCCCCGCCTGCCCCATTGTCGCCGGCGTGGGACGTCGGACGGTCCGCCGGGTGGGCGCTACGAGGGCCTTGAGCCGGTTGCGAAGGCCCGGCCGGGACGCGCCCTGTCGGGACCGCCGGCTGCCCGGTACGGTCGCCGAGGGCGGCCGTTTCGGGTCGGTTCGAGCACCGGTGAACGGCCCGTGTACCGGTGGTGAAGCAAGCGAGAACCAAGGAGGACGGGCATGCACTGGCGACGTCATGGGCGCGCCGCTCGGGATGGGCGCGCCGAGACGGAAACCGCCCCGGCCTCAGCGGCGGCGTGCGCGCCCGCGGTGGTGGACTGCGCGCTGTACGAGGACGGTGCCCGGCGGCCCGGCTCGCTCGCGCTGGGTGAGGCGCTCGACGCGGCTCGGGCCAAGCCCGGCAGCTTCGTGTGGATCGGTCTGCACGCGCCCGACACCGGGGACCTGAGCGAGATCGCCCAAGCGTTCGACCTGCATCCGCTCGCGGTGGAGGACGCCGTGGAGGCCCACCAGCGGCCCAAGCTCGAACAGTACGACGACACGCTGTTCCTTGTGCTCAAGACGATCGTCTACGTCGAGCACGACGTGCTCACCGCGACCAGCGAGGTCGTCGACACCGGCGAGATCATGGTCTTCGCCGGCGACTCGTTCGTCGTCGTGGTCCGGCACGGCAGCGCGCCGCCGCTGACCGAGGTCAGGCGCCGTCTGGAGGCCGACCCGGCCCGGCTGGCGCACGGGCCCGCGGCGGTCGTGCACGCGATCGCCGACCAGGTCGTCGACGACTACGGGACCGTCGCCGACAAGGTCGAGGAGGACTTCGAACGCCTGGAGGCCGACGTCTTCTCGTCGCGGCGCACCGACGACGCCGAGCGTGTCTACCAACTCAAGCGCGAACTCACCGAGTTCAGGCGGGCGGTCGTACCGCTCGCCCGCCCGCTGGAACGCCTCGTCGCGGGCGACATCCCGGGGATAGGCGCCCCCGTGGCCCCCTACCTGCGGGACGTCCAGGACCACCTGGTGCTGGTTCGCGAGCGACTGCACGGCTTCACCGAACTGCTCGACAGCATCCTGTCCGCGTCGCTCGCGCGGGTGACCGTGCAGCAGAACACCGACATGCGCAAGATCAGCGCGGCGGCCGCGCTCATCGCGGTTCCGACCATGTTCGTCGGGGTGTACGGGATGAACTTCGAGCACATGCCCGAGCTGCACTGGACCTACGGGTATCCGGGCGTGCTGATCCTGATGGCCACCACGTGCGGGCTGCTCTATCGAGCGTTCCGCCGGAACGGGTGGTTGTGAGGTCGCCGGGCGTGTGGGGCGAGGTCGTTCGCGTGGTGCCGACGACGGGCGGGACCCGGTTTCCCTGGTGATCGTCGGCGGGCGCCGCTACCGTCGCTGCGCCGGGTGGTCCGGTGGCGGGACGAGCGTGCTGCGAGGGGGCGTTGATGGCGCCGGAGACGATGGATCCGCGGACACCGGTACTGGTGGGGGCGGGGATCGCCGAGCAGCGCCTGGCCGAGCCGGGGGCCGGCGTCGGCGAGTTGGAGCTGATGGCGCGGGCGGTGGAGGACGCCGCCGAGGGCGTCGGTGCGATGCTCGGGTCGGTGGGCCACGTCATGGTGCCGCGTGGGACGTGGCGGCACGGGGATCCGGGGCGGTGGTTGGCCCGACGCTTCGGTTTCGACGACGCGCACAGCACGTTGGCCGAACTCGGGGTGTTGCAGCAGTCGTTGATCACCCGCGCATGCACCGACATCGCCTCGGGCGCGGCGGACGTGGTGCTCGTGGTGGGCGGCGAGGCCGCGTATCGGCGGCTGCGGGTGCGGATCGCGGGCGGGGAACCGAGCGACCCGACGGCCGAAGGGGTACCGGACACCGTGTGGGCGCCGGGGGCGGACATCCTGGCCCGGGTGGAGATCGATCGGCATCTGGCGGTGCCGGCGCGGCAGTACGCGGTGATGGAATCCGCGATCGGCGCGGCGTACGGGGCTTCGCCGGCCGAGGACGCGCGGGCCATCGCGACGCTGTGGGCGGAGTTCTCCCGGGTCGCGCACGAGGGCGCCGGGTCCTTGCGCGACGGCGCGGTGGACGTCGAAGCGTTGGTGGAGCCGGCCGGGCGTAACGCGTGGTTGGCGAGCCCGTACACGAAGTGGCACTGCTCGCAGATGAACGTCGACCAGGCCGCCGCGCTCGTGCTGTGTTCGGTGGCGGCCGCGCGGCGCTTCGGGGTGGATCCGGGGCGGTGGGTGTTCCCGGTCGCGGCGGCGGAGGCGAACACGATGGTGCCGTTGGTCGCGCGGCCGGACCTGGGCCGCTCTCCCGGGTTCGCGGCGGTCGGGGCGGCATTGGGGGCGGGCGTGCGGGATGCGACGCGGCGCGACCTGTACAGCTGTTTTCCGGCGGCGGTGCGGATCCAGCAGCGCGAATTCGGGCTGACCGACCTCGCCGGCGCGGCGCTGACGAGCACCGGGGGCATGGCGTTCGCGGGCGGGCCGTTGAACAACTACGTGTTGCAGTCCACCGCGCGAGTGGCCCGGGCCATGGTCGCGGACCCCGATGCGGCGTCCGGGGACGCGCTGGTGACCAGCGTCTCCGGCATGGTGACCAAGCAGGCCGGGGCGTTGTGGTCGCACACCCCTCCGGCGGGCGGGTTCCGCGCGATCGACGTGAGCGCCGATCTTCCGCAGGCGCGCGTGGACGCGGAGTACGTCGGCCCGGCGCGGGTGGTGGGCCACACCGTGGCGTTCGACGGGGGCGAGCCGCAGGTGGCGGTGGCGATCGTCGAGGGCGCGGACGGGGTACGCACGGTCGCGTCGTCCACGGCCGCCGACACGGTGAAGTCCATGCCGCGCGACGCATGGGTCGGACGGGACGTGGTCGTACTGCCGGGCGGGCTGTTCGAGGTGTGAGGCGCGGCGGCGGGGACGTACGGGGGCTGCGACGCCTTACAACGGAGTGAGGTCGTCGTCGTCCTCTTCGACGGGCACCGGTACGGGCTTGGGACCGAACATCCGGCGCATGACGGGCTCGGCGTAGCGGGCGCTGAACGGCCCCGCGATCACCAGGATCAGCACGTACGCGGTCGCGAACGGCCCCATCCGCGGTTCGACGCCCGACGTCGCGGCCAAGCCGGCGATGACGATGGAGAACTCGCCGCGGGCGACGAGCGCGCCGCCGGCGCGGTAGCGGCCCGGTTTGGCGATGCCGGCTCTGGCGGCGGCCCAGTAGCCCGTGGCGATCTTGGTCAGCGCGGTCACCCCGGCCAACGCCGCGGCCGGGAGCAGCACATGCGGCAGATCGGCGGGGTCGGTCGACAGGCCGAAGAACACGAAGAACACCGCGGCGAAGAGGTCGCGCAGCGGCGCGAGCAGCGTTTGCGCGTGCTCGGCGACGTCACCCGAGATCGCGATGCCCACGAGGAACGCGCCCACCGCGGCCGAGACTTGCAGCTTGTCCGCGAGACCGGCGACCAGCAGGGTCAGGCCCAGGACGCCCAGCAGCAGCAGTTCCGGCTGGTCGCTGGAGAGCGCGCGCGAGATGCGGCCGCCGTGCTTGAGGGCGACGAACAGGACGACGCTGATCGTCCCGAGCGCGATCGCGACCGTGATCGAACCGCCGACGAGGCCCACGCCGGCGAGGAGCGCGGTCAGGATCGGGAGGTACAGGGCCATCGCCAGGTCCTCGATGACCAGGACGGACAACACCACGGGCGTCTCGCGGTTGCCGAGCCGGCCGAGATCGCCGAGGACTTTCGCGATCACTCCGGAGGAGGAGATCCAGGTGACGCCGGCGAGTGCGAGCGCGGCGACGGGTCCCCAGCCCAGGAGCAGGCCGGCCAGGAAGCCGGGTACGGCGTTGAGGAGGGCGTCGATCCCGCCGGCCGGCGCGGCGGCCCGCAGGTTGGTGACGAGTTCACCGGCGGTGTATTCGAGGCCGAGCAGCAGCAGGAGCAGGACGACGCCTATCTCGGCGCCGATCTCGATGAAGTTGTCGCTCTGGGAGAGGTCGAGGACGCCGCCGTGCCCGAAGGCGAGTCCGCCCAGGAGGTAGAAGGGGATGGGCGACATGCCCATCCGGGTGGCGACCCTGCCCAGGATGGACAGAGCGAGAATGATCGCGCCGAGTTCGATGAGCAGCGTTGCTGGGTGCATGGGTGGTTCTACTCGCGGTACTCGCAGGGACGGCGGACTACTGCCGGCCGCGGGTGAGGGCGATCCGCGGGCGGGGCTTCGGGTCAGTCCTCGGCGAGGAGTTCCGCGAGGGCGAGGGCCTCGGCCCGGGTGAGCCGGACGCCGGGGCCGCACGCGTCGGGGTCGTCGACGTTGTAGAAGGCGATCCGACGCACGCCGTCGCGTCCGGCCACGACGGAGATGGCCCGGCCGGCGGTCGTGGAGAGGGTGTACTGCGTGCCGATTCCCGGGAGGGGGGTCTCGGTGATGGGGACCTGGCCGGCCATGGGGCGCTCCTGTTCGAACGAGGGGTTTCAGGTTAGATGCAACGGGGGGCGGGCCGTGGTTCTTCCTGGGGTGTCAGGTGGGCTTGAGGCGGGATTGGGATGGGTTCGGGGCAGGTTGGGGGCGGGATCGGGACGGGTTCGGGGCGGGTTGGGGAGCCGACCTTTCCCCGGTGTCCCCGGCCCCACCACACCCGCCTTCCGCCGTCGGCGACTCGGCCCCTCACGACGACGAGGCGGCGGGTGCGTTCGACTCGTCGGGGGTATCGGCGCCCCCGCTCACCGCCACGCGGCGGGTCGCCCACGCCGACGACAGCGCGGCGCGCCCGGTCGGCTTCGCTGCCTCGTCCACCACCGCTTCCGGGTGGGTCCACTGCCGGGGTGTGACGTAGCGGAGGTGGTTGCGGCGGCGTCCCGTGCGGTGTCGTCTGCCGGGTGTAGTCGACTGGGGTGTAGTCGGCAGTGCGGACCGGGCGGCGAAGGCGGTACGGCCGTCGTGATGGTGGCGGCGGGTGCCTCGCCCGGGAGGCGTCCGCCCTCGCCGACCGAGGGTGCCTTCCCGAACCGTCGACGCCCTGATCGGCGCCGTCCGGATCGCACCCGAGGGGATCCGCGCGACTGTTTCGCGAGAACTCCCGCCGAGCACGAGGGCGGATCCGGTGTGCTCGTCGTCACCATGCGCCACGTGCGCGGGCGACGGACGGCCCGGGCGACGGCGGGCGACGTCCGCCGGCCGGGCGTTGCCGCCGAGGATCCGCAGCGCAAGCCGGATATGGCAAGCCGGATGT
Source organism: Streptomyces sp. SID3343 (assembly GCF_009865215.1). GTDB lineage: Bacteria > Actinomycetota > Actinomycetes > Streptomycetales > Streptomycetaceae > Embleya. The sequence goes on from NZ_WWJX01000576.1 coordinate 7,241, forward strand.
CGCAACCCGGATATGGCACCCCACCGGAGTCCCGATCCGTTCGTCCGCAGCGTCGCCGGAGGCGGGGCGGACGGGTGTTCGGGGCGGGCCGAGGCGGGCCGACGGGCAAACGGCGGCTCCGGGTTGCGCGGGCACGCGGTGGAGGTGGGTGCCGTGTTGTCACGGTCGGGCGAGTCGGTGTGTTCCTACTGTCGGCGCAGTGATCGGGGCGGTTTCGGGTAGTGGGGCGGAGACGTGTTCTTGCTGTCTTTCCGGAGGTTCTCGTCATGACCGACCCGTGGCCCGACCCGCTGCCGCCCGTTCCGCCGATGCCGGCCCCTCGTCCGCTCCCGGAGCCCGGCCCCGATCCGCTGCCGCCGGACCCCGGGCGACCCCCGCTGCCGGACGAGCCGCAGCCGGAACCCGAGCCGGAGCCCAGCCCGTTGGGCTGACCACGTCACCAGGCCGGAGCGGTCCGGGGTGGACGCGTTGGGATGGCCGGCCGCGCCCACCTCGGAGCGGTCCGCGGCCGGCAGG
>NZ_WWJX01000577.1 GCF_009865215.1 Streptomyces sp. SID3343
GGCGTACCCGCACGAGCCGGCTCAACAGCGCGGGCAGCGGTGTCTCGACGGCTCGTGCCCGCAGCGCCGCCAGGTCCAGGTGCACGGCGACCAGGTGCGCGTGCCCGGAGGCGGTGGCCGTGTCGAGCAGGGCCAGGCCCTGTTCGGCGGAGAGCGGTACGACGCCGTTTCCGGTCATCCGCCGCAGGTCCGTGTCGTCCAGGTGCTCGGTCATGCCGCTGCGTTCGGCCCACAGGCCCCAGGCCAGGGATACGGCGGGCAGTCCCTGTGCGCGGCGGCGGTGGGCCAGGGCGTCGAGAAAGACGTTGGCCGCGGCGTAGTTGGCCTGGCCCGCCGTGCCGAAGGTTCCGGCAAGGGAGGAGAACATGACGAAGTGGGTCAGGTCGAGGTGTTCGGTCAGCTCGTGCACATTGATCGCCGCGTCGACCTTGGGTCGCAATACGGTGTCCAGGCGATCCGGTGTGAGCGTGTGGACGGTGCCGTCGTCCAGGACACCCGCCGCGTGGATCACGCCCTTGAGCGGGTGTTCGGGCGAGATGCCGGCCAAGAGTGCGGCGAGCGCGTCGCGGTCGGCGACATCGCACGCGGCGATCGTCACCCGGGCACCGAGCGAGGCCAGTTCGGCTTCCAGTTCCTGCGCACCGGGGGCATTCGGGCCGCTGCGGCTGACGAGCAGCAGGTGTCTTGCCCCGCGTTCGACCACCAAGTGCCGGGCCACGAGTCTGCCCAGTCCACCGGTGGCACCGGTCACGAGCACGGTGTCGCCCGGTGCGTACGCGAACGCCTCGGGCGAGACCTTCGCGGGCACCAATCGGGGTACGTACGCGAGGCCCTGTCGCAGCGCGATCTCGGGCTCGTCGCCGGCCAGGGCGCGGGCCAGGGCGTCGGGGTACCCGTCGTCGTCGAGGTCCACCAAGGCGAAACGGCCCGGGTGCTCCGACTGCGCGGCGCGCACCAGGCCCCACGTCGGCGCATGGGCGAGATCGCGAACGTCGCCGTCGGGTTCGGTGGCCACGGCGCCGTGGGTGAGCACGACAAGACGCGAGGACGCGAAGCAGTCGTTCGACAACCAGGTCCGCAGCACTTCGAGCGCGGCGTGCGTCGCGGTGTGTACCGAGTCGGCGAGCGCATCGGGCGTCGCCGGTTCGGCGATCATCGACACCACGACGGTGGTGGGCACGGCCGAGCCGGTCGCCGCGGCCCGGGCGAGGGCGTCGAGGTCCGGGACGACCGCCTCGGCGGCGCGGGCCAACTCGCGTGAGCCTGCCCCGATCAGGGTGAATCCGCCGACGGCAGCGGGCGTCGTCGCCGCCGGCAGCGCGCTCCACTGCACGCGAAAGAGCGAGTCGGCGCGGAGTGCGGCGTCGGTCGTCGCCGCGGGCGTACCGAGCACGGTCGACTCCGCCCGCGCCACCGGTGCGCCCACCGCGTCGGCGATCTCGACCGAGACCGCGTTGCCCTCGATGCCGGTCGGCCGCAGCCGGACGCGCAGCATCGTGGCTCCGGTGGCGTACACCCGCATCCCTCGCCAGGACAGCGGAATCTCGCCGTCCTGCTCGACGCAGTGGAACGCGGCATCGTGCAGCGCCGGGTGCAGGGCGAAGCGAGATGCCGCCGAGTCGGCGGGGCAGTCGCTCGGGCCGACCTCGGCGAAGATGTCGGCGCCCCTGCGCCACGCCGCCTTCACGCCCTGGAAGGCGGGCCCGTGCAGCAGGCCGCGCCCGACCAGCCCGTCGTACAGCTCGGTCGGCGAAACGGGCGTGGCGTCCGGGGGCGGCCACTGGGTCAGGTCGAACCCGGCCGGGGCGTCGTCCACGGCGAGCGTGCCCCTGGCATGCCGGGTCCAGCTCCCCCCGTCCTCGGCGCGCGCGTGCACGACGAACTCGCGGCGTTCCTCGCCGTGTTCCACCCGAACCTGGATGTGGACGGCGCCGGTCGGCGGCAAGGTCAGCGGGATTTCGAGGGTCATCTCCTCGATCGAGTCGCACCCGACCTCGTCGCCGGCTCGGATCGCGAGTTCCACGAATACGGTGCCGGGCACGAGCACGGTGTCGTTCACGCTGTGATCGGCGAGCCAGGGGTGGGACCGCAGCGAAAGGCGACCGGTCAACACCACCTCGCCGGTCGGCAGGTGGACGGCGGCACCGAGCAGGGGGTGCTCGGGGGACGACAGGCCCGCCGCCGACAGGTCTGCGGTGCCACCGCTGCCGGCTTCGAGCCAGAACCGTTCGCGTTGGAAGGCGTACGTGGGCAAGTCCGTGCGCCGGCCGCCCGAGGTCACCGGTCCCCAGCCGATGTCGGCACCGCGCACGTGGAGTTCGGCGACGGAGCCGAGGAGGCGGGCGAGGCCACCTTCGTCGCGGCGAAGCGTGCCGGTCACCAGGGCGGTCGCGCCGGCGTCCTCAACGGTCTCCTGGATCGCGGTCACCAGCACCGGGTGGGGGCTGACCTCGACCAGGGCTCCGACCCCGGCCGCCACCAACGCTCGTACCACCGGCTCCAGTTGCACGGTGTGGCGCAGATTCCGGTACCAGTATCCGGCGTCCAGGCCGGCGGTGTCGACGCAGGTTCCCTCGACCGTGGAGTAGAACGGCACATCCGACGTTCGGGGGCTGATCGGCGCCAGCACCTGCGCCAGGCGCCCTTCCAACGCTTCGACGTGTGCCGAGTGCGAGGCGTAGTTCACCGGAACCCGACGTGCGCGCACCCCGGCCTGCGCACACCGTGCCAGCAGGGCGTCCAGGGCGTCGGTGTCTCCCGCGACGACGGTATGCGTCGGTCCGTTGACCGCGGCCACGGACAACCGGCCGGCCCACTCGACCGACAACGCCCGTGTCTCGTCGGCGGCGAGCGCGACCGAAACCATGCCGCCCGAGCCGGTGATGCCCGCGATCTCCCGCGACCGCAGGGCCACGATGCGGGCACCGTCCTCCAACGAGAGCGCGCCCGCCACGCAGGCCGCCGCGATCTCTCCCTGGGAGTGGCCGACGACCATGGACGGTTCGACACCGTACGAGCGCCAAAGCGCCGCGAGCGAAACCATCACGGCCCACAGCACCGGCTGGACGACATCCACCTGTTCCAACGCGACCGGATCGCCGGCCATGTCCGCCAACGACCAGTCGACGAACGGCGCCAGGGCCCGTTGGCACTCGCTCATGCGGTCGGCGAACACGGTCGAGGACCGTGACAGTTGCGCTGCCATGCCGGCCCACTGCGATCCCTGGCCGGGAAAGACGAAGGCCACTCGGGTCGGGTCCGCGTCCGCGGTACCGGTGACGACGCCGGGTACGGACCGGCCCGCCTCCAACGCTTCGAGACGGTTCAGCAGTTCGTCGCGGTCGCCGCCGACGACCACCGCTCGATGGGGCAGCAGGGCACGCGTGGTCACCAACGAGTCCGCCACGGCCCGGATGTCGAGTTCCGGGCGGTCCTTCACATGTGCGGCCAGTCGTGCGGCCTGGGCCCGCAGCGCCGCGTCCGACGCTCCCGAGAGCACCCACGGGAGCGCCGACACCGACTCGGGCTCGGGTGCCTCGATCCGCGGATCCGCGGTCTGCGGTTGCTCGGCCGCGGGGGTGTCGGGAGCTTCCTCGAGGATGACGTGGGCGTTGGTTCCACTGACACCGAACGAGGACACCCCCGCCCGGCGCGGACG
>NZ_WWJX01000578.1 GCF_009865215.1 Streptomyces sp. SID3343
ATGGTGGACGCGGTCGACCGACAGGTCGAGGTCGAGGCACTGGCCGGCCCCGGCGTGTCCGTGCTGACCGTGACCGAGCCCACCGAGACCGCGACCGCCGCCGCCTTCGCGCACACCGCGATACTCGCCGGGCGGCCCGAGAACGCCGAGCCGCTCGCCGAGGCGGGCAGGCTGTTCGGCAGGCTCGCACACCTGCTCGACGCGGTGGAGGACATCCACGCCGACCGCGCGGCGGGCGCGTGGAATCCCCTGCTCGCGACGGGTACCGGGCCCGAGGAGGCGCACCGGTTGTGTCGTGACGCGGCGACGGGGATCCGGCTCGCGCTCGCCGAGGTCGCGTTCGACAACGGCGTGCTCACCCACCGACTGCTCGTGCACGAGGTGGACGAGGCGATCGACCGCTCGTTCCGGCACGCGGGCTTCCCGGTCGAGTCGCCGTCGTGCTCGACCGGCACCGGGAAGCACAAGACCGGCAAGGCCGCCAAGCACGAGAAGCGCCAGGTGCATGAGGCGCATGAGGCGCATGAGGCGCACACCTCGCACGGCGATCACGCGGGCCACGGCGACCACGACACGCACGGCCCGGGCTGCGCGACCCGCGGCGAGCGACGGTTGGCCGCCCCTCCCGAGGGCTCGTGGCCCAATCAGCAACCCCCGTACCAGCAACCCCCGTACCAGCAACCCCCCGGCGCCCCGCACGACCCCAACAGCCCGTGGGGCCCGCCGGGCGGCCCCACTCCGCCGCCCCCGCCGCCGGGCGGGCACAACGTCTTCGTCGCGTGCGCGATCTGGATAGGGCTGTGCTGCACGTGCCAGTGGTGCTGCCGGGAGACCTTCGAGGACCCGTGCTCCGGCCAACAACGGCAGGGCTGCTGCCACAAGTGTGACTGCTGTGACGCCTGTGAGGGCTGCGGTGAGTGCTGCCAGTGCTGTGAGTGTTGCGCGTGTGACTGCTGAGACGCGCCGACGGGGGTTTGGAACACCGCTCGGCCATCGCTCGGATCCGCCCCCAGCCGCGCCCAGCCGCGCCTGGAAGCCGCTCGAATGCCGCTCGAATGCCGCTCGAATGCAAAGAAAAGCCCTGAAAAGCCAGAAAAAGCCGCCGAACTGGTATTCGGTGGCGAAAACGCCCAACCGTAACGTCTTGGCAAAGCATCTCCGGTCCGATTGACCCGACTTCAGCCGCCCACCCACGATCAGTGATAACTGGGTGTCGCAACACCGATACCCGGCGTCACCGATCTCGGGCCGGTTCCCGGCTCGACGCCGCACCGCCTCCCAGGCACGCGGTAGACCGGAGGGGGCCCGTCCATGCACGACACGACGCACGCCACGCACCACAAACGAGCGCTGCCCCGCATCACCGGGCTGCCCGGCGTCGCACCCCTGCACGTCGGGCAGCCCGCCGCCGACGCGATCGCGCACGACCGCGACCGGGTCACCCTGGTGGTGCCCGCCCGCAACGAGGCCCGCAACCTCCCCTGGGTGCTCCAGCAGATACCGGCCGGGATCGACGAGATCTTGCTGATCGACGGCGATTCCACCGACGCCACCTCCCAGATCGCCCGCCACTACCTCCCGGCCGCCAAGGTCATCCCCCAGTCCGCGCCGGGCAAGGGCAGCGCGCTGCGCACCGGTTTTCGGCACGCCACCGGCGACGTCATCGTCACCATCGACGCCGACGGCAGCATGTCGCCGCAGGAGATCCCGCACTACCTGCACTTCCTGTCGAACGGCTACGACTTCGTCAAGGGCTCCCGCTTCGTCGGCGGCGGTGGATCCCTCGACATCAGCCGCACCCGCAGCCTGGGCAACCACGCGCTGATGCGGCTCGTGAGCCGGCTCTACGGGTATCGGCTCACCGACCTGTGCTACGGATTCTGCGCGTTCCGCCGATGCTTCCTCGACGACCTCGACCTGCGCTCCACCGGCTTCGAGATCGAGGCCGAGATGACCGTGCGCGCGCTGCTCGCCGGCCTGCGCATCGCCGAGGTACCCAGCCTCGAACTCCCGCGCCGCAGCGGCCGGTCCAACCTCAACGCCCTGCGCGACGGCCGCCGGGTCCTGCGCACCGTGCTGAGCGAACGAGGCGGCGTCCGCCCCCTCCGGCCGGAGGAGGAACGTTGAGGCTCACCCAGTACTCGCCGGCGGTACCACGCCCACGCCCACCACACCCACGCCCGGCCCCGGCCACCACCACCGGCCGCACCGCGCCCGTACACGTGCTCGTGCTCGACCTGTTCGCCGACGCCGCACCCCGCCTGTCCACCCCCGCCGGCGCGCCCGTCGACTGCCCGAGGGGCGCCGCCCTCGTGCTCGTCCGCCACGACGCCGCCCCTGCGGGCCTGTTCGACATCGACCTGCGCGACGGTGACACCGAACACCTCGTGGACGCCGCCCATACCCGCTTCGGCCCGCCCCCGCCCCGCATCCCCCCAACGCGCCGAACCGGCCCCCGCGTCAGCGTCGTCGTGGCCACCCGCGAACGCCCCGACCTGCTCGCCGTGTGCCTGGGCACCCTGCACCGACAGACCCATCCCGACGTCGAGGTGATCGTCGTCGACAACGCCCCCACCACCGACCGCACCGCGAGCGTGGTCCGCGGCGGCCGGAGTGGCCTCGTGCGCTACGTCCGCGAACCGCGTGCCGGACTCGCCGTCGCGCACAATCGCGGCATCGCCGAAGCCGGCGGCGAACTCGTCGCGTTCACCGACGACGACGTACTGGCCGACCCCGACTGGGTCGCGTCGCTGGTCGCGGGCTTCGACCGGCCCGAGCGGCCCGCATGCGTGACCGGCCTGATCCTGCCCGCCGAGTTGCGCACGCCCGCCCAACTGACGCTGCATCACCACGGGGGCTACGCCAAGGGTCTACGGCCCGTGCTGTACGGCGCGGACAACCCGCCCGAGGACCCCCTGTTCCCGTTCACCGCGGGCCGCTTCGGCTCGGGGGCCAACATGGCCTTCCGCGCCGACGTGTTGCGCGCGATGGGCGGCTTCGACCCCGCCACCGGCGTCGGTACGCCCGCCCGCGGCGGCGACGACCTGCTCGCGTTCTTCCGCACCATCGTGCGCGGCCACCGGATCGCGTACGAGCCCGGCGCGCTCGTCTGGCACCGCCACCGCACCGAACCCGCCGCCGTGGCACGCCAGGTGCGCGGCTACGGCACCGGCCTGGGCGCCTACCTCACCGCCGCCGTGCTGCGCGAACCCGCCACCCTCGGCCCGCTCCTGCGCCGCCTGCCCGCCGGCCTGCGCCACGCCCTGGAGCGCACCCGC
>NZ_WWJX01000060.1 GCF_009865215.1 Streptomyces sp. SID3343
GGTCGCCGGCGGTGCGTGGGGGGCCGATCGTGCCGGTGCTCGTCGGGGCGTCGGGGCCGGTGCCCGGCGCGGGTTTGCGTTGGCCCGGCACGGGATCGGGCCGGCTGGGGGCCGTGCAGGCGCGGGTCGGGAGGGCGGCGGTCGGGAAGGTGGGGGTCACGCCGACCCAGTCGCCCGGCAGGAGTGGTGGCAGGGCCTCGCGGATGCCGGCGTGGACCGCGCGGGCGAGTTGTCGGACGGCGTCGTGGTACAACTCCGGTTCGGTGCCCAGGGATCGGCGCATCACGTCACGCAGGCCACGGTCGAAGTAGGGGGCCAACGGGCCGGATTCGAGGGCGGGCGGCCCGGGCAGTCCCGCCGGGGGTTTGCGCACCGGCGCCCAGCGCACCAATACCCGAATGACGTCCGCGGCCGGGCGACGCTCGGGACGGCGGTCGAATCGCCGTTCGAACACTGCCCAATTCAATCCGCAGCCGGCGTCGGCGTAGTACTCGGGCGAGCACAACGCGACCAGTACGGCGGCGTCGACGGCGGGTGTCGAGTCGCGCAGACTCGATGCGCTTGCGCTGCACAGCACCCCGTCGACGGCGGATCCGGTGAGGTTGGTCAACGCGGCGCACAGGTCCGCGTGAAAGCGTTCGACGTACGGACGGGACTCCGCTGCCGCGAAACTGGTAAGGAAATCGGCCATGAGGGGACCCCTCCGTCAATTCTGGTGCGTCGCGCTCGAATTCCGCTGAAACTTGGCCGATCGGTGACTCCATGGAGGCAGGGGGCGTCAGTACCGTACAGAGGGGGAACCACTATGCCGCCGCGGGGACTCAGGGCATAACCGGCGTGGCCGGATACGGGGGAAGTGCAAGTGAAGGGTTCTGGTTCGATGCGGATGCGAGTGATCGACGTCGTTCCGGGCCAGGCGCCGACGTTCGACTCGGCGACCGCGCCCGTCGAGCCGTGGCCGGGGCGCGCGGACCCGGACGACGCCTCGGTGGGGCGGCCGTTCGACCAGTTCGTGGTCAAGATCCACGGTCGTTGCAATCTGGCTTGCGACTACTGCTACGTCTACGAGATGCGCGACAGCGGTTGGCGGGATCGGCCGCGGGTGATGGCGGCCGAGGTCGCGGATCGGCTGATCGCGCGCATCGTCGAACACGTGGACCGTCATCGGCTCGGGCGCGTGCGGGTGATCCTGCACGGTGGGGAGCCGTTGCTCGCCGGCCCGGAGCCGATCGAGCGGTTCGCCGCGGCGATTCGCCACCGGCTGGCGGCGGTCGGCGCGACGGCGCAACTGGTGGTGCAGAGCAACGGAGTGCTGCTCGACGCCGCGCTGCTCGACGTGTTGGCCCGGTACGACATTCGGGTGGGTCTGAGTCTGGACGGCGACCGTGTCGCGCAGGACCGGCATCGGCGGCGTGCCGACGGTCGCGGTACGCACGCGGACGTGGCGCGCGCTCTTGCCCTGCTCGAACTTCCCCGTCACCGCGGGCGGTTGGAGGGCCTGCTGTGCACGGTTGATCTCGCCAACGAGCCGCGGGCGACGTGTGCGGCGCTGCTTGCCCATCGGCCGCCGATGATCGATTTCCTGTTGCCGCACGGTACTTGGGATCATCCGCCGCCGTCGGGGTGCGGTGACGGTCCTTACGGGCGGTGGTTGGCGGCGGCGTTCGACCATTGGTGGGACGCGGGTCGGCCGGTGCGGGTTCGGCTGTTCGACGCGGTTCTCGACCTGTGGGCGGGTGGTGCGGGCGGGAGTGAGGCGGTCGGGCTCGCCGCCGCCGACGCGGTGGTGATCGAGACCGACGGGACGTATCAGCGCACGGATTCGCTCAGGGCGGTGGCGGACGGCGCGACGGCGACCGGTCTCGACGTGTGGCGCCACCCGCTGGACGCGGCCTCGGCTCTGCGGGCGCTCGAACAACCGACCGGCGGTCTCGACGCGCTGTGCGGAATCTGTCGTTCGTGTCCGGTGGTTCGGGTGTGTGGTGGTGGTTTGCGGGCGCATCGACACGGTCGGGGCAAGGGGTTCGACAATCCTTCCGTGTACTGCCGTGACCTGGCGATCCTGGTGGGGCACGTTCGGTTTCGCATGGCCGAACGCTTGTCGGGGCGGCGGGCAAGTGCGGTGGACGGAGCACGTGTTGGCGAGGCCCGCGAGGTCGTCGTCGGGCGGTCTGCTGCGTTCGATTGAATCCGCGAGGAGACAAGCGGGTACGCATTACCTTGACGCTCAGGGTTTCCTACACTGAGCGCAGCGAGACGTATCCATGCCGGAGTTTCCGACCTGCGCCGCACACGAGCGCAGACCATCGCCGGCGGCGGTCAACGGGGGAACGGGTGCTTGGAGGACGTCATGGGGCCACTCTTCTATACGAGCTATGCCACGTCGGCCGGGGATCGCGGCCGGGTCCAGCGGTTTCACACCGATATCCAAAATGAGCTGTACAGCCGGTTCGGGCGGCACCTCAGCGAACGCGGCAGGCTCAAGCAGCCGGAGCCGGCGCCCGTGTCGGAGCCCGCCGTGCTGGACTGTCGCAGCATGCTGGCGTTGTACTCGGATGCCTACCTCTCCGGTGAGGACAGCGTCCAGGAGTGGTCGATCTTTCACGAGCGGATGGCCAGGCACACCCGCCAGACCGGTCGCGACGCGCAGGCCCTGGTGGGTGTGGTGTGGCGGGCGTCGGGCCTCGTGCTGCCCCGGGCCGTCACCGACGTGGGCCCGTTGTTGCCCGGTACGGGTGCGGAGTATCCGGCCGCCGACGTGGACGAACTGATGCGCGACCCCGCGCACTGGGACGGTTACCGTCGGCTGGTTCGCGAGATCGCCGACCGGCTGTCGGTGGGCGCGGCGGTGGAGTTGCCGGCGATGTCCGAGACCGACGCCAAGGAGGTCGTTCCCAGGTTTGCCATGGATGCAGTTGCCATGGATCCGATCGCCACGGATCGAGTCGCCGCGGATCGACGCGTCGTGAGC
>NZ_WWJX01000579.1 GCF_009865215.1 Streptomyces sp. SID3343
ATCGCCGGCCGGGCCTGTGGGGCGACCGCGCCGGCTCGCCCGTGCTCGGCGTCGGATCCCGCCGCGCCCCCCGCGCGCGCCGGTTCCGGGCGCACCGAGCCGTCGGGCGACTGTCGGTGCGTTCCGTCCGTGGCGTTGTGCGACACGTTCTGTGACATCGCCTCTCACATCCAGCTTTCGCTTCCGGGTCCCGTGCGGCGGACCTCGATATTCATCAACCGATGAATCCGATCCTGAAGGCGGGTCGGTCTTCTGTCAAGAAGAATGTTCGTTTTATTATCGAGCCATGCCCAAGGTCAGCCAGGAACACCTCGACGCCCGCCGCCGCCAGATCATCGACGCGGCGCGGCTCTGCTTCGCGCGCAACGGCTTCCACCGCACGTCGATGCCCGACGTCTTCGCCGCGTCGGGGCTGTCCGCAGGCGCGGTGTACCGCTACTTCAAGAGCAAGGACGAACTGATCGCCGCGTGCTGCACCGACGCCCTCCAGGCGGTGGCCGCCACCCTGCCGGACCCGGACGCGCTACGCGGCGACACCGCGAGCGCCGTCCCCATGGGCGCGATGCTCGACCGCCTCGTCGACTCGGTCGTCGCACTCGACGGCGAGGAGGGCATCGGCCGGGTCGCGATCCAGGTCTGGGGCGAGGCCATCCGCGACCCGGACCTCGCGGCACACGTACGCACCGAGTACGACGCCGTCCTCGACCGCCTCGTCGCGGTCTGCGCGCACTACCGCGACACCGGCGCCCTGGCCCCGACCGTCGACCCGAAGGTCGTCGCCCTGGCCGTCATGGCCCTCCTCCAAGGCTTCACGGTCCAGCGCACAGTCCTGGGCCACACCTCCCAGGCCGACTTCAAAGCGGGCATGCACGCCCTCCTGAACACAGCCGGCTGAAGCGGACTCAGGCTGCCTCGGTACGGTGCGCGGTGAATGTCACCCGGCATCGTCGTCGTCCAGGGCGATGTCGAGCGAGGCATCCGGAGCCCTCGCCAATTTCGCCAGGAGCTGGAGAGTGGGAACGGTGTCCGACCCCTCGATCCCGGAGTGCGTCCACTCCACCGCGCTGTATGTCGCCGACGACATATTCAAGCCGAGCCCACAGGATCGACGGGTTCGGGCGGTCGATCGAGCCGCGCATCCGCGCCTCCTTACCGGGTGGGCGTCGGGCGGGAAAACAGGCGCAAAAAAAGCAAAGCCCGATGTGCACAGGCACATCGGGCTTTGCTTTTCAACAGGGGTGGAGGTGGCGGGAATTGAACCCGCGTCCTACGGTGCAAAACCAGAGCTTCTCCGAGCGCAGTCCACAACGATTTTCTCAGCCCCGGTGTTCACGTGGACAAGACACCGACGGGCTCAGCTACTGTTTAGTGTTCCGTATGACCCCGTAGCCGGGTCGTACGGTGGAGTCCCCTAAATTATGCCAGGATCCGGGGCGGGGACGCACCCGGTCTGACACCTTCGGATACTCGCTTAGGCAGCGAGGGCGAAGGAATCGCGCTTGGTATCGGCGATTATTTGTTTGCGACAGGTGGTTAACGAGATCATTGTCGCTTCCTCGGCTCGCTTCCTCTGCTTCGACAGCCGCAGTCGAAACCGATCACCCCCTATTGAGTTTTCAAGCAACCACCCGAAACAACCGGGTGCCATGCTCGATGGTCCCGCCTGCCACACCCGCTCAGGCACAACCACGCCCATCGTACGGTCCCAACGCGGGACCGGTCCACTTCATTCCCTGCGGCCGCGCACGTACTTCGACATCACGCGATCCGTCTCGCGCCTGTCCTGCTGTTCGCGCAGCGTCTGCCGCTTGTCGTAGTTCTTCTTGCCCTTGGCCAACGCCAGTTCGAGCTTGGCCCGGCCGTCCTTGAAGTACAGGCTGAGCGGCACCAGGGTGTGACCCGTCTCCTGGGTCGCCTGCACCAGCTTGTCGATCTCGTGCCGATGCAGCAGCAGCTTGCGTTTGCGCCGGGCCGTGTGGTTCGTCCACGTGCCCTGCGAGTACTCCGAGATGTGCACGTTGTGCAGCCACACCTCGTTGCCGTCGATGCTCGCGTAGCCGTCCACGAGGGACGCCTTGCCGGCCCGCAACGACTTGACCTCGGTGCCGGTCAGGACGAGGCCGACCTCGAGGGTGTCCTCGATGAGGTAGTCGTGCCGCGCCTTCTTGTTCTGCGCGATGAGCTTGCGCCCGGTCTCTTTCGCCATGATCCCTGCATTCTCGCGCATGGCCGCAAACCGATTTCACTGCTCCCGCCGACCAGCCCCCGTCGGCGACCGATCCGGGCTCACAACCACAGCGTCGGATCGGTGAACTCGCCGTCCACCAGCACCTCGAAGTGCAGATGCGCGCCCGTGGACCACCCGGTGTTGCCCGAGCGGCCGACCTGCGAGCCGCGGCCCACCCGCTGCCCCTCGCGCACGGTGATCTTCGACAGGTGGTTGTACGTCGTGGTCAACGCGACTCCGCCGACGCGCCCGTGCGAGAGCACGACGCGGTAGCCGTACGCCGAGCTGTACCCGGTCTGGACGACGGTGCCCTCGCGCGCGGCCCCCACAGACGTGTCCTCGGGGACGGCGAAGTCGGTGCCGGTGTGCAGCTTCGTGTGCTCCAGGATCGGGTGGTAGCGCATCCCGAACCCCGAACTGATCGCGCCGCGGACGGGATACGACAACGCACCCCCCTTCGAGCCCGATCCCGACGCCCGGGAGTCGCCCGACCGTGCCGGCGCGTTGAGTCGGTTGACCAGTTCGGTCAGCCGCTTCTGCTCGGTGCGGATCGCCTCGTAGCGCTGCTCGTCGGCGGCCTTCTCCTCGCGCGCCGTGACCAGCGCCGCCTGCCGTTGCGCGGTCAGGGCCTCCACCCGGGCCGCCGCGTCGGCCGCGGCCCGCTCCAACGCGGCCACGTCCGTCAGGTGTTTCGCCGCCGCCTCGCGCCGCC
>NZ_WWJX01000580.1 GCF_009865215.1 Streptomyces sp. SID3343
TGCCGCAGGCGCCGGCTCGGCGGCCGCAGCCGCCGCGGCGGCCTCCGCAGCGACCTTCTTGGCGGACTTGCGCGGTGCCCGAACCCGAGTCGCCTTGACCGGGGCCTCGTCGGCGGCAGCCTCGTCGGCCGCAGGCGTCTCGGCGGCGGGCGCCTTGGCCGCGGTCTTCTTGGCAGCCGTGGTCTTGGCCGCGGTCTTCTTGGCGGCCGTCTTCTTCGCGGCGGCCTTGCGGGTGCGCTTGGCCGGCGCGGGCGCCTCCTCGACGGGCGCCTCCTCTACAGGCGCCTCCTCGGCGGGCTCGACCTCGGTGTCCGCCGCGACCGAATCCTCGGTCACCGCCTCCTCCGCGTCCAGCACCTCGGCGAGCACCTCGGCCTCGGCCGGCGGGACCGGCTCGGACGCGGCCTCGACGACCGCCTCGACGATCTCCGCGTCCTCGATCGCCTCGGCGACCTCGGCCGGTTCGACCGAACCGACGGCCGCGTCGACCTCGATCGCGCCGTCGACCCCGACGACCTCGTACTCGTCGGCCAGGTCGGCCTCGACGATCTCGGTGATCGGGCCGCTGCCGTTCTTGTCGGCACCGCCCTTGCCGCGCTTGCGCCGGCCGGAGCCGTTGCCGCTCGCGTTGCCCACCGCGCTGCCGTTGCCGTTGCCGTGACCCTTGGTCTCGGGCGCGTCCATGTGCACGATCACGCCGCGACCGTTGCACCGCTCGCAGTTCTCCGAGAACGCCTCCAGCAGGCCCTGACCCACGCGCTTGCGAGTCATCTGGACCAGGCCCAGCGACGTCACCTCGGCCACCTGGTGCTTGGTCCGGTCCCGGCCCAGGCACTCCATCAGGCGGCGCAGGACCAGTTCCCGGTTGCCTTCGAGGACCATGTCGATGAAGTCGACGACGATGATCCCGCCGAGGTCGCGCAGCCGGAGCTGGCGGACGATCTCCTCGGCCGCCTCCAGGTTGTTGCGCGTGACGGTCTCTTCGAGGTTGCCGCCCTGACCGGTGAACTTCCCGGTGTTGACGTCGACCACGACCATCGCCTCGGTGCGGTCGATGACCAGCGAACCGCCGCTGGGCAGCCACACCTTGCGGTCGAGGGCCTTCATCAACTGCTCGTCGATGCGGTACGTCGCGAAGACGTCCACCTCGCTCGTCCACCGCGACAGGCGCGGGGCCAGGTCGGGCGCGACGTGGCCGACGTAGCTGTGGATGGTCTCCCACGCCTCGTCGCCCGACACGACCAGCTTCGAGAAGTCCTCGTTGAAGATGTCGCGGATGACCCTGACCGTCATGTCCGGCTCGCCGTACAGCAGCGAGGGCGAACTGGTCGTGATCATCTTGGACTTCTTCTTGATCTCTTCCCACTGCGCCTGCAACCGCGTCACGTCGCGGGTCAGGTCGTCCTCGGTGGCGCCCTCGGCGGCGGTACGCACGATGACGCCCGCGTTCTCGGGGACGATCTTCTTGAGGATCGTCTTCAGTCGCGCCCGCTCGGTGTCGGGAAGCTTGCGGCTGATACCGGTCATCGTGCCCTCGGGCACGTAGACCAGGTAGCGGCCGGGCAGCGAGACCTGGCTGGTCAGCCGGGCACCCTTGTGCCCGATCGGGTCCTTGGTGACCTGCACCAGAACCGACTGACCGGGCTTGAGCACGGCCTCGATCCGGCGCGGACCGCTGAAGCCCGCCGCCTCGAAGTTGACCTCACCGGCGTACAGGACCGCGTTGCGGCCCTTGCCGATGTCGACGAACGCGGCCTCCATCGACGGCAGTACGTTCTGCACCTTGCCCAGATACACGTTGCCGACGTAGCCGGACTGGTTGTCGCTGGTACGGCTGACGTAGTGCTCGACGAGCACGTCGTCTTCCAGGACGCCGATCTGGGTGCGCTCGCCGCTCTGCCGCACGACCATCACCCGGTCGACCGCCTCGCGACGGGCGAGGAACTCCGACTCGGTGATGATCGGCACGCGCCGGCGGCCCTGCTCGCGCCCCTCGCGGCGGCGCTGCTTCTTGGCCTCCAGGCGGGTCGAGCCCTTGACGCCCTGTACCTCGTCGGTCGGGCTCTCGGTCTCGCGGACCTCGCGCTTGCGCGGCTCGCGGACCTTGACGACCGTGCGCTCGGGGTCGTCCTGCGGTACGTCGGCGGGCTCGTCGGCCGCGCCGTCGCGACGGCGACGCCTGCGGCGGCGACGGCTGCTCGTGGTGGCACCCGCGTCGCCCGCGTCGTCGTGGTCCTCGTCGTCCCCGACAGACTCGGCGCTCTCGGCCTCGGCGCCGGTGTCGGCGTCGGTGTCCTCGTCGGAGGCGTTGTCCTCGGTGCGCTCGTCATCGCCGCGACCGCGGCGACGACGGCCGCCGCGCCGGCGACGACGGGTCGGGCGGTCGCCCTCGTTGTCGTCCTCGTGCGCGTCGGAGCCCTCGGGCTCGTCGTCCGATTCGGGCTCTTCCGCCGCGCGGTCGAGGTGCCGGTCGTTCTCGGCCTGGTAGCGCGAGTCCTGCGGCTCGGCCTCGGCGGCCGAGTGCACCTCGTCGACGGGCAGCGCACGCCGACGACGACGCCGGCTGCGGGGCTCGTCGGCCTCGGTCCGGGTCTCCGTACGGGCGTCGCGACCGGCGTCGCGGGTGTCGCGGGTGTCGCGGTTGTCCTTGTCCGACCGGCTGTCCGGGCGGGCCTCGACGGCCGGCGCGGGGGTGGTCGGTGCGGGAGCGGTCGGCTCGGCCGCGCGCTGCGGCGCGGCGAAGACGGCGGCCTGGGGGGCCTGGAAAAGCGGCTGGAACACCGGCGGGGGCGACTTGCGGCCGCTCTTGGCCTTGGCCGGCGGAGCGGACTCCGGTTCGGCCTGGGGCTCCGGCTCGGGCTCGACGGCCGCGGGGGTCTCGACGA
>NZ_WWJX01000581.1 GCF_009865215.1 Streptomyces sp. SID3343
CCGCGGGCACGAGCGCGTCGAGCATGGTCCGGTCGCCGACCCTGGCGGCGCCCAGTTCGCCGATCGCCCGGGCGCCCGCCGCGAGTGCGTCGGCCCAGCCTCGGGCCGACGTGTCCGCGTCCAGGACGGTGGCGGCGCGCAGGAGCAGGACCGAGTACAGCGGACCCGACGTACCGCCGAGCGCGCGGCGCAGCGTGTCGGCGAGACCGCGCAGGACGACGGCCGGCGTACCGCCGCCGTAGCCGGGGAACTCGGCGCGGATCGCCTCGGCGCCGCGGGTCAGGCTGATGCCCAGGTCACCGTCGCCGACGATCCGGTCGAGCTCGGTCAGGTGTGGTTCGGCGGCGATCAGGGCCGCGCACACCGCCTCGACCGCGCGGGTGAGCGGAGACGGGGCGGTGACGGGGGTGGCGTGGTCGGCACCGGCCGGTGCCGGCGGGGGCGTCACGACGGAAATTTCACCCACTCGGCCCCGGACGGGAGTCGGCCATGCGGGGGCTGTGGTCACCGCGTCCAGGCGGGCCAGTCGCGCGTCGTCCACACGCAGGAGCGACAGCGATACGCCGGCCATCTCCAGGGCGGTCAGGAACGAGCCGCGCCATGCGCGTTCGAGCACCAGGCCGCGTTGCGCGAGGTTGTGCGCGGCGCCGCGCAGCACGATGTCGAGTTCCATCGTGGGGGTGCCGCCCAGGTTGTTGACGAGCAGCGCGACGCGGTCGCCGGCGCTCAGCCCCGTCTCGGTCACGATCCGGTCGAGCAGTTCGACGGTGAAGGCGTCGGCGGTGGCCATCTTGTCCCGTCGGATGCCCGCCTCGCCGTGGATGCCCAGGCCCAATTCGACCTCGTCGTCCGCGAGCTCGAAGCCGGGTCGCCCGGCGGCGGGCACCGTGCACGGGGTCAGCGCGACACCCATCGTGCCGACCGCGCGGGCCGCCTCCTGCGCCTCGTACCTGACCTCGGCCAGGCTCGCGCCGGCCTCGGCGGCGGCGCCCGCGACCTTGTGCACGAACACCGTGCCGGCGATGCCGCGTCGGCCCGCGGTGTCGTCGCCGGCCGCGAGCGCGACGTCGTCCGCGACGACGACGGTCTCGACCTCGATGCCCTCGGTACGGGCCAACTCGGCGGCGAGCCCGAAGTTGAGCCGGTCGCCCGTGTACGACTTGACCACGAGCAGCACGCCGGCCGATCCCGCGACCGTGCGGATCGCGGCCAGGATCGTATCCGTGGACGGCGACGTGAACACGTCCCCCGAAACGGCCGCGGTGAGCATGCCGGGCCCCACGTATCCGGCGTGCGCGGGTTCGTGACCCGCGCCGCCGCCGGAGATCACCGCGACCCGGCCGGCCGCCGCGTGCGCACGGGCGTCGGCGCGCAGGGCGACGGCGGCACCGTCGAGCAGGGCGATGTCGGGATTGGCCAGGGCCAGCCCCTCGAGCATTTCGGGCACGACGTCGCGTGCGGAGTTGATCAGCTTCTTCATGGCACGATCCCTACCAGGAAGCGCGACTTTCGAACCCCCGTCCCATCATCACGGGCAACCGGACGGGCGGCTCGCGCGTGTACCCGAAGGGCCCATCGAGGCTCCGGGGCATGGTCGACCGCACGCCGCGGGACCGCCCGCCAGGGTGCCCGTGGCGGGCGTGGTTCCTCCTCAGGGCGCCCGCCACGGGTCGTACTCGGGGCGAATCCGACCGGCCGGGCATCGACCCTTGCCGAACGGGTCGTCAGCGCGCGTCCGCCTTCCCACCTCGCGCCGAACCCCGCACACTGCTGCGGCCGGGCACCGTTCCCCCACCGCCGGCCGTGTGCGCGTGCCGGTCGAACAGGAGCACCATGCGGATCAAGCGAACCCTCACCGTCGCCGCCGCGCTCTTGGCCATCGCCGGCTCGGGCGTCACACCGGCCGGGGCGGACCCGGCGGTGCCGGACATCGGACCGGGCTCGGCGCCCGGGTTCGGGGTCCAGTGCGTGCAGGCGCTCTACTATTCGACCGGTTTCTCCAGGTTCTATCCCGACGGCGTCTACGGCCCCGAGACCGAGGCCGACACCCGCCGCTTCGAACGGCTCCTCGGTCTTCCCCGAGACGGTGTCGTCGACCCCATCGTGGGCGAGGCGATGTATCTGATCATGGAGATCGGCTCGGGCCCGGGCTCGTGGCACACCATCGGCTGCTGGAGCGTCGTGCCGTCACTGCACTGAGCCACGGTGACCCGGTCCCTTCGCCTCGGCCCCCCTGCCGTCGGGCGGCAACTCCCGTGCCGGGCAGCCGACGCGCGACGCGGCGACCACCGGTCACGGCGCTAGGTTCGCGGCACCGGATCACGCACCTTCGCGGCCACGCCCGGGCGCGGCGTCCCCTCGACGGCCACACAGATCCCGTACACGCGCGTGTGGGACGTCCAACCGCTGGCTCTGCCGCGGTTGTTGCTGATCTGTACGCGCGAGCGCGCGAGGTCCAGCGCGGACACCAGATGGAGGTACATCTTCCCGGCGACGCGTGCGAGGACGATGTCCCCCACGGCGATCCTGGCCGGGTCCACCGGTGCGACGGTCACGAGTTGGCGGCTGCGGATCAGCGGGACCATGGAGGCCCCGCGCGGGCGAAACTCGACGGTGGCGCCCTGCGCCACCTTTGCGGCAATGCTGTCCATCATCCCCATCGCGCAACAGGATGACGGATGCGCTCCGAGACGGCCACCGATTATTTCGGCCTTCGCTCCCGGCCGAGGTAGGGCGGTGGGCCGGGCTGCGACGCGGACCCGAGCGCCGAGGCAAACGAGTTGCCGCTCGCAGACGGCATCGAGCAGAATCGAGCGATTCGGGGGCTTGGCAGGGCACGGCGGCGGGGGAACAGTGGTCGAGACAGGTGCGGTTCTGGGTGTGTCCGCGGTCGGGCTCGGGATGGTGCTCACTCCCGGCCCGAACATGATGTACGTGGTTTCGCGGAGCCTCACCCAGGGCCGCCGGGCCGGGATGATCTCGTTGCTCGGGGTCGGACTCGGGTTCGTGATCTACATGTCGATGGCCAACCTCGGGCTTTCCGCCGTGTTCCTCGTGGTGCCCGAGCTGTACGTGGCGGTCAAACTCGCCGGCGCGGCCTACCTCGGGTGGCTCGCGTGGCAGGCGCTCAAGCCGGGCGGAGTCTCGGTGTTCACCCCGCAGGAGCTCGCACCCGACTCCAGGCGCCGGCTGTTCACGATGGGCCTGGTGACCAACCTGCTCAATCCCAAGGCCGCGATCATGTACCTGTCGCTGATCCCGCAGTTCGTCGAGCCCAAGGCCGGACACGTGCTCCTGCAGGGGTTCGTTCTGGGCAGTGTGCAGATCGTCATCAGTCTCACCGTCAACGGGCTTCTGGTGGTCGCGGCGGGCACGATCGCGGTGTTCCTGGCGCGTCGGCCGTCGTGGTTGCGGATTCAGCGCTACGTGATGGGTACCGTCCTGGGTGGGCTCGCGATCAAGCCGGCCACCGACCGGGCCCGGCCCGCCGCCGTGTAGGCGCAGCGGGACCATCGCCGTCTACCGCGTCGGTGGCGTCGTCGAAGGAGTTCTCCCGGTGGAAGCACACGAGTACGCGCGCCACGACGCGGTCGGCCTGCGCGATCTGATCCGCGCAGGCGAGGTCACCGCGGCCGAGGTCGAGTCCGCCGCGCGCGGCGCCCTCGACGCGGCGAACACTCGGCTGAACGGCCTCGCCTTGCCCCTGTTCGAGCCGGCCCTCGACCACTCCCCCTCCCCCGACGGGCCGTTCGCGGGCGTACCGTTCCTGATCAAGGACTCCGGGCCGGTCGCGAAGGGCGTGCCGTTCTTCCTCGGCAGCCGCGCGCTGCCGGGCATCGTCCCGCCGCACGACAGCGACCTGATGACCCGGTTCCGGGCGGCGGGCCTGGTCACCCTCGGCCTGACCACCGCGCCGGAAATGGTGATCAGCTTCGCCACCGAGTCGGTCAAGTACGGCATCACCCGCAACCCGTGGAACCTCGACCGCGGCGTGGGCGGCTCCAGCGGCGGCGCGGCGGCGCTCGTGGCCGCCGGCGCCGTACCGATCGCACACGCCACGGACGGCGCGGGATCGATCCGGATCCCGGCCTCGGCATGCGGCCTGGTCGGCCTCAAACCGAGCCGGGGGCGCACACCGTGCGGGCCCGACCTGGACGAGGCCTTCTTCGGCATCTCCTACGACTTCGGCCTGACCCGTACGGTCCGCGACGCCGCGCACTTCCTGGACGCGATTCAGGGCCCCGGCGTCGGCGACAAGTACACGGCTCCACCACCGCTGCGCCCCTATGTCGACGAACTCGGCGCCCCGGTCGGCCCGTTGCGGATCGCGGTGACCACGCGGGCATGGTCGGGCGGCACGGTCGACCCGGACGTGGCGCGGGCCACGCTACGCGTGGCGGAACTGCTCGCCGGGTCAGGCGGCCACGTGGTGGAGGAGGCGAGCCCGGCCTTCGACTGGGAGGACGTCTTTCGCGCAATGGTGCCGGAAGTGGTCGCGTTCGTCGCCGCGCCCCTGCTCGGCGCTCCGCGCAGGCCGGACCCGGCCAAGCTGGAGGCGGTCACCCGCAGGCTGCTGCACGAGGCGGGCGAACTCGGCCCGTTCGACCTGCTGTCCGCGTTCGCCGCGCAAAACCGGGTCTCGCGCGCGGTCGGCGCCTTCTTCACCGACTACGACCTGCTGATCACCCCGACGTTGGGCCGGCCGCCAGCCCCGCACGGCACCTTGAACTACGACGACCCGAAGCACACGGTCCGCTCGTGGTTGGCCGAAATCTTCGACTACGGCCCGTTCACGGCCCTGTTCAACCTCACCGGGCAACCGGCGATCAGCCTTCCGCTGGGCACCGACCCCACCGGCCTCCCGCTCGGCGTACAGCTGGTCGCGCCGTACGGCCGCGAGGACACCCTCCTGCGGCTCGCCTCCCACCTGGAGCAGGTACTGCCTTGGCGCGATCGGACTCCACCGGTCTTCGTCGGGGCCGGCTGACGTCGGAGGGCGGGCGCGGACGGCGCGGACAGCCCAGGCGGCGCGGGGCTCAGTCGTCCGCCGGCAACCGTGCGGGCAGGCCGTGCGGATGCGCCGACGCGATCACCTTCGCGGGCGCGGCGCCGTGTCGGGCCGTGAGCGCGAAGGCGGCGCCTTTCGCCGGCTCGAACGCGAGATGAGCGAAGGCCGCGTCCGCCGTCGCGGACCGCGCGAGCCGATCCGACGCGGCGCTCACCCGCGCCCATTCCTCGGCCGGTACGTATTGCCGCATGACCGAATGCCACAGCACGGTCAGCGTGCCCGGCTCCAGGCGCAGCGCCTCGGCGAAGTCGCCCGCGCCCGTCTTCTCGATCCGAGCCGGCGCCTGCTCGGCGAGCCCGAGCGCGCCGGTCAGGCGTTGGGCGCGAGCGATCTGGTCCGGCCACACGTAGGCCCGCAGCGCGAGCGCGCCCTCGGTCGACCGCGGGTCGATCGGCGTGAGATCGCAGCCGTGCCGTGCGACGACGGTCAGCGGCGGCGGGTCGTGCAGCCATGCGGGGGTCGGCCCCTCCCAGGTGTGGGTCAGCCGTACGGGCGAGTCGTCCGCGCCCCACCCGAAGCCCGCCGCCTCGTAGCGGAACAGGTCGGGCCGCAGGTTCAGTCCCGCGCTCGTTCCCAGCTCGAACAGGCGGACCGGCAGGGGGCTTTCGCGCAGCGCCCACAGCAGTCCGGTGAGCAGCAGCGAGGCCCGCCCCACCTCGTTCGTCTGCGGCGGCCGGGTCAGCCAGTCCGCTGTCCACTCGGGCCACGCGGCCACGGCCGCGCGAAACGCCGGCCATGCCGCGTCGGGCCGATCGGGGTCGAACGCGCCGCCCGCGCTCGGGTAGTGCGCGGCGAGGTCGGGCGCGCGGCCGGACAGCGCGAGCGCGTGGATGCCGCCCAGCAAGCGCAGCGGGAAGGCGTCGTCCAGGGCCACGTCCACCCGCGCGTACGGCGCGAGCGCGTCCCGGCACGGCCCGCCGTCTCGGACGTCCTGGCCGACGAGCGGCAGCAGCGCTGCGTACAACGGCGATCCGAGGATGCGGCAGGCCCTCGCCTGATGCTCCAGCAACGCCGTGATCTGATCGAGTGACATGGTTTCGACTTCCCTGGTGGCGCGGCGAAGCGAAGGAGCACGCTCGGAACCCCCGAGCGGCGGGGACCGGTACCGGTACTGCCTCCGGCCGCCGGGTGGTTTCCTTGGTGTTTTGGGTGCCTTGGGTTCCTGGGTGCCTTGGCTGCCTTGGCTGCCTTGGCTGCCTTGGCTGCCTTGGCTGCCTTGGCTGCCTTGCGGTGCGGGTTACGCGTCGGTTGCGGGGACGGAGGAGGTGGCGGTGGTGCGCTTGCGGGCTACTTCGCGGGCCACGCTCCCCAGCGCCTCGATGTCGACCAGGCGTGGCAGCAGGTCGGGCTCCAGGGTCAGCGCCCGGAAGCACTCGCCGACGGTGAGGTCGTGGTCGGGTCGACGCTCGACGGTGATCGCGTCCCCGGCGCGGATCTCGCCCGGTTCGAGCACTCGGAAGTACGTACCGGGTAGGGCGCGTTCGGTGAACCTGCGGACCCAGCGGCGCTCGTCAAGCCAGGACGCGAAGGTCGCGCACGGAATGCGCGGGACCGACACCTCCAGCAGCGGGCCGTCGGCGCCGATCCGCCAGCGCTCGCCGATCAGCGTGGCCTCGAGGTCGACGCCGACGGTGGTGAGGTTCTCGCCGAACTGCCCGTCGGTGAGGTCTCGGCCGAGGTCGTGCCCCCACAGGTCGAGGTTCTCCCGCGAATAGGCGTAGACGGCCTGATCGTCGCCGCCGTGATTGCGCCGGTCGAACACACCGTCGCCGACGAGCCCGCTGCCGAGCCCGCCCTCGTTGGGCCCGGGCGCGCGTACCTCGACCGGGTGGGCGACCGGGCGCTTGTCGATTCCGGTGAACACGGCATCCGGCTTGGCGCGGTTGGGACGCGGGTGGGCGAGGTTGACGGACTGTATGTGGGGCATGGCGTGGACTCCCGGGGAAGAAACCCCGCGCCTCGGGGTCGGATGGTGTGTGATCGTCGTCGCGTGACGGTTCGAACCCCAAACATCTGTCGGGTCGGAACCCGAAACATATCGCGGCGCCTCGCGGACCCAAGAGGCACGTGGTCGATGCCGGCCGCCGCCCCGCTCGGCTTCCCTCCGGTCACTGACAGCCGAACTCCACCGTAAAGACCACAACACGATGCCGGCGATCCCAGTCGCCTCTCCCCTGTCCGACACCCTCGGGCCGCTCGGCTCGACTGGTTCTCTCTCGACTTCTCTTCACTTCCCTTGACGTCTCTTGACTGTCATTGACTTCTCTTGACTTCTTTCGTTGACGCGATGACTGTCGCCCTGAAGGACGGCCGAGCGAAGAACCGAACGAGGAGAACCTGATGACAGATCTGGCACGTCTGCACTCAGGGACGCCGACAGCGCAGATCGTCGCGGCCATGGAACGCGACGGCGCGGTGATCGTGACGGACTTCCTGGCCCCGGACGTACTGGAGCGGTTCAACCGCGAACTGGACCCGCTGCTCGGAGACGCCCGCCCCGGCCACGGTGGCGAGTTCGTCAACGACCTGGTCGCCGCGTTTTTCGGCGACCACGTGCGCCACGTGGCCGGACTCGCGGGCAAGTCCTCGACGTTCGTCGACGAGGTCTTGGTCCATCCCGTGTACGAAGGGGTCAACAGGGCCGTCCTGGGCGCAAGTTGCGAACAGCACATTCTCAACATCGGCCACGTGATGGACCGAGGCCCCGGGGCGCAGCGCCAATATCTACACCGCGACCAGTTGGTCTGGCACCACGTACCGGCCTCCGCCGGGCAGATCCAGGTCTCCTCGGTCGTGGCGCTGAACGACTTCACCGCCGACAACGGCGCCACCGTCGTCGCCCCGGGCAGCCACCAATGGCCGTGGGAACGCCGCCCCCTGGAAAGCGAGTTGGCCGTCGCCGAGATGCCGGCCGGCTCGGCCGTGCTCTACCTGGGCTCGACGATCCACGCCGGCGGCACCAACAGTACGCGCGACACGTGGCGGCGCGGGATCCACATCAGTTACTGCGCGGGATGGCTGCGCACCGAGGAGAACCAATACCTGGTGGTCGGACCGGATCGGGTACGGACGATGTCCACACACGCCCGGACGCTGCTCGGCTACACGGCCCACGACGGAACGGCCACCGGTGGCGGCTACCTGGGTACGGTCGAACTGGCCGGTCCGGAACGGCTTTTGGACACGGGCGGACTGTAGTGCCCGATTGCCCCAAGTGCCCGATTGCCCGATTGCGCCCGTTCCGGTCCGCGCCTGCGGCGTAGATGGGCGGACTCCGGGCACAACCCTCGTATCGGCGCCCTCGGGGACGCCGGTCCCCGCCTGTGCGGGCCCAGGGAGGGATCACGGCATGAGTTCCTTGTCGAAGACGATCACGAAGATCCGCAACTACATCCGCCGCAACCCCCAGCAGGTCGACCGTGGCCGACGCATCGTCCGCGACCGCCTCTCCCGCCGTCGTGGCGGATCCGGCGGCCAGGGCAACCCGCCGCGCGGCTCGATCTGACCCTGCCGGCAGTGGCGATACCGTCCCGCGCATGGAGACGTTGACACCCGTGCATTCGGCGCGTTAAGCGGACTCGGTGGGCTTCGGCCTCATCCGGTCGGAGGGGGCCGATGCCCTGCCGATCTTCGAGGCCGAAGGCATCGAGCCGCACGGCTACGCATGGAGCGGCATCACCCGAATCCTGCTCACCGAGCACACTCTCGAACGCGTCGACCCAATCGCCTTCGACTGCGGAGAAGCACGTTCGTCGTCGCCTACGGCCAGGACGCCGACGCGCCGATCACCTTCCGTAGGCTCCTGCTCGCCCTCTACCGCTCGCCCGACCGGCTTGCCACCGTCCTGAGCGAGGCGGGTCCCGACCTGCTCGACGACTGCTCCACCGGCCGAACGTCGCCCCAGATCCGCCGGCCGACCACAGGACGGCCTGCCGTTCGCGGTCGTCGTCTCTTCGCCCGCCCGCGAGGGCACACCGCGATTGGGCGCGAGCACGCGCAGTCGTCGGGCCCTCTGCCTGCCTCTTCCTCCCTCAGCCCCCTCAACCCCCTGCCCCGCTCCGCCCCCGGCCCCCTCAG
>NZ_WWJX01000582.1 GCF_009865215.1 Streptomyces sp. SID3343
TGCTCGCGGCCTCGGCGAGCGCTGCCGGCGTCCGGTGTTCGAAGATCAGCTTCGGGGTGATCTCGACGTCCTTGGCCCGGGCCCTGGAGACGACCTGGAGCGAGCGGATGCTGTCGCCGCCGGTGGCGAAGAAGTCGTCGTCGAGCCCCACCCGTTCCAGGCCCAGGACCTCGGCGAACACCGCGACCAGCACCTTCTCGCGCGGGGTGCGCGGTGCCCGGTAGGCGCCGCCGGCGATCTCCGGCTCCGGCAACGCCGCCCGATCCACCTTGCCGTTCGCGGTGAGCGGAAGCCGATCGAGGACCACGAACGCCGACGGCACCATGTAGTCCGGGAGCCGCTGCGCCACGGCGGCCCGCAGCTCTTGGGCGTCGATCCCGCCCATCAGGTCGACCGAGCCCTCTCGCACCGTCCGGCCGCCGGGCACCACGTATCCGACAAGCTGCCTTCTCCCGGCCGTGTCCCGGGCGACGACCACCGCCTGGGCGACCTTGGGGTGGGCGGTGAGGGCGGCCTCGACCTCGCCCGGTTCGATCCGGAGCCCGCGCACCTTCACCTGGGCGTCGGCGCGGCCCGCGTAGTGCAGTTGCCCGTCGGGGGCCCAGCGGGCGAGGTCGCCGGTGCGGTACATCCGCTCGCCCGGGGGGCCGAACGGGTTCGCCACGAAGCGTTCGGCGGTGATGCCCGGGCGGCCGTGGTAGCCGCGGCCCAGGCACGTCCCGACCACGTACAACTCACCGACGACGCCCTGCGGCGCCGGGGCCAGTCCCGGGCCGAGCACGTAGGCGCGCATGTTCCCCAGCGGGGTGCCGATCGGCGCCACCTCGCTCTCCGCCCAGTCCTCGGACGCCGCGAGGGAGAACGTGGTGGCGTAGAAGCTTTCGCTCTGCCCGTACGAGTTCACCACCCGCGCGCCCGGCAGGGCCGCGCGGATCTGCCGTACCAGCCGGGCGGGGAGCGCCTCGCCCGCGAGCACGACCGTGCGCACGTCGGTCGCCCTGTCCAGCCGGCCCACCAGTTCCCCGAGCACCGAGGGGACCGCGCTGATCACGTGGCCGTCCCAGTTGTCGCGCTCGGCGAGCACCAGCGCGTTCGACACCACCTCGGCCGTGCCGCCGGTGGACAGCGCGGTCAGCAGCTCGAAGACCGAGACGTCGAAGTTCACCGAGGTACCGGCCAGCATCCGCCACCCGGGCGGCGGGTCCAGCACGCGCACCAGCTCGCGCACCCCGTTGACGAGGTTGCGGTGGGTGATCGCCGCGCCCTTGGGCGTGCCCGTGGAGCCGGAGGTGTACATGACGTACGCGAGGTTGTCCGGACGCAGCGGCGCGATCCGGCCCGCGTCGTCCAGTGCTCCCTTCGACGCGTCCCACTGCGCGCTCCGGTCGATGTCGACGGGCGAGATGCCGTCGTGCGGCAGTTCCCGCCACGTCGCGGTGTCGGTGACCGCGAAGCGCGGGGCCGCTTCGGACAGGACGGTTTCCGCCCGCCCGGCGAGATGGCGCGGATCCATCGGCACGTATCCGGCACCCGACTTGAGGATCCCGAGCAGGCCCACGACCAGGTCCTCGGTGCGCGGCAGCGCCAGCACCACGAGGTCCTCGGGTCCGGCACCGCGCCGGACCAGCTCCCACGCGAGGCTGTTCGCCCGGTCGTCGAGTTCCCGGTAGGTCAGCGTCCGGTCGTCGCACACGATCGCCGGGGCGTCCGGTGTCCTGGCCACCTGGCTCTCGAACAGCTCCGGCACGGTCAGCTCGGGCACCTCCACGGCCGTGTCGTTGCACCGGACGAGCAACCGGTCCCGCTCGTCCGCGTCGAGCACGTCGACGGCGCCGATCCGGCTCCCCGAGTCGGCCACGAGCCGGCCCAGCACGCGAACGAACCGGGCCGCGAGGAGCTCGACCGTGCCCCGGTCGAACAGGTCGGTGGCGTACTCCAGTCGCACCCCCGCCCCGCCCGAGCCGTCCGGGACCATGTTGAAGAACAGGTCGAATTTGGCCGTGCCGGTCTTCAACGTCTCGGACTCGACGTCGAGGCCGGGGAATCGGAGGTTGCCCATCGGCGCCGCCTCCTGCCAGGCGAGCATCACCTGGAAGAACGGGTGGTAGGCGATGGAGCGGTCCGGGTTCAGCAGTTCGACCAACCGCTCGAACGGCATGTCCTGGTTGTCGTACGCGGCCAGCGCGCGCTCGCGCACGCGCCGGAACAGTTCGAGGAAGGTCGGGTTCCCCGAGAGGTCGACGCGCAGCACCCAGGTGTTGACGAAGAATCCGACCAGGTCGCGCAGTTCCTCGTCGGTGCGGCCCGCGATCGGGGCGCCGATGGGCACGTCGTCACCACAGCCGAGGTGGTAGAGGAGGACCGCCAGCGCCGAATGCATGACCATGGACACGGTGGTGTCCTGTTCCGTGGCCAACTTCTCCACCGCCCGCAGCAGTTCGGGCTCGACCGAGAATTCGACCAGGTCGCCGCGCGAGCTCACCGCCCCCCGGCGGGGGCGGTCCGTCGGCAGCGCCAGCGGCTGCGCCAGATCGGCCAAGGCGCGGCGCCAGTACTCCAGTTGCCCGGCCGCCAGGCTGTTCGGGTCGGACTCGTCACCGAGCACGTCCCGCTGCCACAGCGTGTAGTCCGCGTACTGCACCGGAAGCGGCTCCCACACCGGGGCACCGCCCGCCCACCGGGCCGCGTACGCCGCGGTGATGTCGCGAAGCAGCGGTCCGAGGGACTCCCCGTCCAGGGCGATGTGGTGCACCACCAGCACGAGCGTGTGGTCGCGCGGTCCGACCCGCAGCAGCCCGGCGCGGATCGGCATGTCGGCGGCCAGGTCGAACGATGTGGTGGCCGCCGCCTCGACCGCCGCCGTCCGCTCCTCCTCGTCGGCGACCTCGACGACCGGCAGCACGAACGACTTCTCCCCGGATGCCAACACCCGCTGGTGCGGGACACCGTCGGCGTCCTCGACGATCACCGTGCGCAGGACCTCGTGCCGGTCGACGACATCGCGAAAAGCCGACTCCAGTGCGCCCACGTTCAGTTCACCGGTCAGCCGCAGGGCGAAAGCGCCGTTGTAGGTCGGCGAAGGGCCTTCGAATCGGTCCACGAACCAGAGCCGGCGCTGCGCGAACGACAACGGGATCATTGTGTCTCCAAATCGGCGGAACAACCGGGGAGCAAGCCGTCACTCGGCTCTGGTCGGGCGGTTCGGGAACTCGGCGTGGAAGAAGTCGTCGAGGAGAGCGCGGCCCGACAGCGTCGAGAAATGCCGATCGATCGGCTTCGACGCTATGGGGCTACCGCGTCCGAGGATTCGATGTACGCGGAAATGGACGACACCGTCGAATGGACGAACATCTGGTCTATCGGGACCTCGACGCCCAATTCCTCGATGAACGCGCCCTGAATTCTTGCCAAAATCACGGACTGCCCGCCCAGGGCGAAGAAGTCGTCGTCGTCGGCTATATCGTCGCGGCGGAGTTCCCGGCACCAGATGGCGCGCACGCGGTCGGCAATCATCACGGTCCTCTCGGTTGACGTCACGGTCCGCCGGCTACGCCGTCGCGCCGCTGTCGGCGTACTGCTTCCGGTACACGTCGGCCAGCGCGGCGCGGTCCACCTTCCCGTGCGGGCTCAGCGGAAGCCGCGAAACGGTGATGAATCGAGCCGGGACCATGTTTCGCGGCAGCGTCTCCAGGAGGCGGCGGCGCACGTCGTTCTCGGCGGGTTCGCCGTCCGCCGAGACGATGAACGCGATCAGCTCGGCCTCGCCGGCGTCGGTGTACCCGGCCACTACGGCGGCCTCTCGGACCCCGGGCAGCCTGCCGAGGGCGCGTTCGACGTCGGTGGGGTCGATCCGCATGCCCCGCACCTTCACCTGCGCGTCCATCCGGCCCACGACGACGAGTTCGCCGGCCGGGTTCAGGTAGCCGCGGTCGCCCGTGCGGTACAGCCGGTGCGGCGCGCCGTCGACCACGAGCGTGGTGAACCGCTCGGATTCGGGGCCCGTGCCGTCGAGGTAGCCCGCGCCGACGCTGCTCCCGGAGATGCAGACCTCGCCGTACTCCCCCGCCGCGACACCGCGCATCCGCTCGTCGAGGAGGTGGATCGCGGTGTTGTACGCCGGCCTGCCGACCGGTGCGATGGCGTGCTCGCCGGCCCGATGGCCGGCGAGGTCGTACGACGTCGCGACGTCTGTGCACTCGGCGACGCCGTACTGGTGCAGGAGAGTGCACGTGGTGCCCTCGCGCGCCGCCCAGTCCGCGATCCGCTCGACCCGCAACGGTTCCCCGCCGAACAGTAGGTAGTCCAGCCGGGCGAGGGCGTCGCCTCCGCGCGCGGTCTCCCAGTCCACCAGCACGTACAGCGTGCTGGAGGCGCAGTTGACCGTGCGTATCCCGTGCTCGGTCAGCATGCGGTAGGCCATGGCGGCGTCGAAGTTCCGGCTCGCCATCAGGTGCTGGGTGGCGCCGCAGAACAGCGGCATCAGCAGGCTGCGTTGGGAGAGGTCGAACCCGAACGCGCTGACGACCAGGTTGTGCGACCCGCTGTGCAGGCCGTACTCCAGGGTCAGCCAGTTCAACAGGTTGAACCAGCCTTCGTGCCGCACCGCGGTCAGCTTCGGCGTACCGGTCGACCCGGACGTGAAGACCGCGTAGCACACGTCGTCCCCGGTGACCGGGACGTCGGGATCGGTCGCCGGGAGGTCGGCCGCCCGGTCGAAGGACTGCTCCGAGTCGACGACCTCGACGGCCGCCGACTCGACCAGTTCGGCCGTCCTCGTGGAGACCACGATCAGGGCCAGGTCGGGGACCTGCCCCAGCAGCAGCCGAAGTCGGGCCGCGGGGTAGGCCGGGTCGAACGGTACGTAGGCCGCCCCCGCCTTCAGCGTGCCGAGGATGGTGACGACGAGGTCGATCGAGTAGTCGAGGCAGATGCCGACCTTGGCACCCCGGCCGTGTCCGCGCGCGGCGAGGAAGTGGGCGAACCGGTTGGCTCTGGCGTTGAGTTCCGCGTACGTCACGCGCTGTCCGGCGCAGCAGACGGCGACGGCGTCGGGGGTGGCGGCCGCGTGTTCCTCGAACCGCCGGTGCACCGCGGGCTGCGCGGGCAGCGCGACCCGCTTTCCCTGAAGGATCATCAACTGACTCCGATACGACGGGTGTTCGGTGCGGACGAGCCGCCGGCGCAGCACGGGGAACGGGGGGTGGTCCGACGCGGGTCGGCCCGGCGGCGTTCGGCCCGGCGGAGCCGGGCGGTACGCCGCTCGGCGGCGTCGAGCACCCGGCCCCGCACCCGGCTCACTCCCGCGCCATCGCCTCCTGCAGGCTCTTCGGGCGCAGGTCGGTCCAGTTCCGCTCGACGTACTCCAGGCACTCGGCCCTGGTCGCCTCGCCGAAGACCGCCCGCCAGCCCGCGGGTACCTCGGCGAACGCCGGCCACAGGGAGTGCTGGTCCTCGTCGTTGGTCACGACGTGGAAACGGCCGTCCTCGTCGTCAAAGGGGTTCGTACTCACTGCCACCATCCTCAACGGTCGTGAAGTGACCGGGAATTCGGGAATCGGAAACGGGAATCGGAATTCAAGAATCGCCGGGTCCCGGGCACGGGTTCGCATTCGGCGCCGTCCTGTCGACAGGACACCCGGCATCCGCAGCCACCCGGAATGCTGACGCCACCGTAGGACCGGGACAAGGGCCGACGCCACCGATGGCGGTGGGGATCGCCGACCTTCCGGCCGGCACCGGCCGGACGTGTACCCCTACCGGTGTTCTGTGCCACCATGCCCGAGCGGTGGCCCATGGAGGGGCCCGCCCGAATGCGGGTGCGGCCGATCACTTCCCGCCGAGGCATCGAGAGCGCGCGCAGTCGATACCGGTCCGCGGCTCGCGCCGGAGCATGGTGGGGCGTTCGCCCGTGGGGACCAAGTGGCCGACGTATGGCTCGCCTTCGAGCGGGAGGGCCCTGCGGGTGTTCCGTACGACACGACGACGACACACTCATCGACGAACCTGCGACTGGTGATCCGTGGCCTTGAAGTCGAAATCCCAGTACCCGACGGCATCCGAGTACGCGAGCGGTCCAGACGACGACACACGACGAGCGCTGCTGCGCCACATGCTGGTGGCGCGAGCCGTCGACGAGGAGGCGCACCGGCTCCAGAAGCAGGGCGCGCTCGACCTCTGGCCGTCCTGCCAGGGGCACGAGGCCGCGCAGGTGGGCTCGGCGCTCGCCGTGGGCCCGGCCCCGACCGTCGTTCCCAGTTACCGCGAGCATGCGGTCGCTCTCCTGCGCGACGTGGCGCCGCACGAGTTGTTCGCGCAGTTCGCCGGTCGTACGTTCTGCGGTTGGGATCCGCGCCGAACACGGTTCTTCCCCTACACCCTGGTCCTGGCCGTGCAGACGCTGCACGCCGTCGGCTACTCGATCGGGCAGCGGTTGCAGGGGCTGGAGGACTTCGTCGTCGTGTACATAGGCGACGGTGCCACCAGCGAGGGCGACATGTCGGAGGCGATGAATCTCGCCGCCGTCGAATCGGCGTCCGTGCTGTTCGTCTGCCAGAACAACGGCTGGGCCATCTCGAAACCGGCCGAGGAGCAGATGCGCACCTCGGTGGCCCAGCGCGCCCGGGGTTTCGGGATCGAGTCCATCCGGATCCCGGGCCAGGACCCGGAATCCGTCTTCTCGACCTGCTCCCGGGCCGCCGCCCACATCCGCGGGCAGCGGGCGCCCTATCTCGTCGAGATCGACGTGGGGCGCATCCGCGGTCACACGACCTCCGACGCCCAGGAGGCGTACCGCAGCAGCGACGACATCGCGCGGACCAGGGCCGCGGACCCGGTGACCGCCTACACGGCCCGGCTGAGCGGTCTGGGTCTGGTGGACGCCGCGTGGCTCGACGCCGTCGACGCGCACGTGCGTGAGCTGTGCGACCGGTTGACGAAGGAGTACGTGTCATGAGCACCGTACGGTCCGCCTGCATGGCGGAGTCGATCAACACGGCTCTCGCCGACCTGCTCGAACAGGAACCGAGACTGCTGCTGCTGGGCCAGGACATCGGACGCCTGGGGGGCGTGTTCAGGGTGACCCGGGGCCTTCGGGAGCGCTTCGGCGAGGATCGGGTCCGCGACGCGCTGCTGGCCGAGTCCACCATCGTCGGCCAGGCGGTCGGCATGGCGATGAGCGGGCTGGTGCCGGTCTGCGAGATCCAGTTCGACGGGTTCACCTATCCCGCGGTGAACCAACTGGTGACCCAGGCGGCCCGGATCGGCGGCCGGTGGAACGGGCAGGTGAGCCCGAGCCTGGTGGTGCGGATCCCGACCGCCGGCGGGTTCCGGGGCGTCGAGCACCACAGCGAATCCAACGAGGCGCTCTTCGCCCGCGTTCCGGGGATCTCGGAGGCGTGCCCCTCCACCGGTGAGGACGCCGACCAGATCCTGCGGTACGCGGTGACGCTCGGCTCCCCCGTCGTGATGTACGAGCCGATCCGCCTGTACTGGCGGCGAAACACGCCCGCGCGTGACCCTGAGCCGGCGAGTTCGCCCACCGCGGCCCGGGTCGTGCGGCGTGGCACGGACCTGACGATCGCCACGTTCGGCGCGATCACCCACGAGGTGCTGGAGGCGGCGCAGGCGCTCGTACCCGTTGTCGACGTCGAGGTGGTGGACCTGCGTTGGGTGGCCCCGCTCGACATGGACACGGTTCTGGAGTCCGTCGGCCGCACCGGGCGGCTGCTGATCGTGCACGAGGGGTCCAAGGACGTCGGCATCGGCGCCGAGATCGCCGCGTCGGTGGTCGAGCACGGCTTCGACGCGCTTCGGGGCCCCATCCGCCGGCTGGCGCCCGACCGCCGCGCCTATCCCCCGGCGAACTTCGAGAAGGACTACCTGATCGGCGTACAGGAGATCAAGGACGAGGTGCTGGTGATGACGAAGTGAGCGATTCCTCTGTGGACATGCACGTTCCCGGCTTCGGGCACGGCCTCGGCGAGGCCCTGTTGATCGAGTGGGTCGCCGCTGTCGGCGACGTGGTCGAACGGGGAGACGTCGTCGCGGTCGTCGAGACCGACAAGGCCAGCACGGAGATCGTGGCCGAGCGCGGCGGACGGGTGACAGCCCACTCCGCGACGGTCGGCACGATCCTCAAGTCCGGTGCCGCGTTCTATCGGTTGGCGGCCGACCGCCCTTCGCCCGCCCCGACATCCAGCGACTGAACGGAGAAGACCATGAGCGACATCGAGAGCCGTATCGCGGACACCATGCTGGCCAAACTGCGCGAGCGCGACCCGGCGTTGGGCCCCGACGACCTCACCCGGCCGGTCGGTGACCTCGACCTCGACTCCCTCGACCTGGTCGAACTGCACCAGAGGCTGGAGACCGAGCTGCGGGTCAAGGGCGACCTGACGGAGACCGCGGGCTTCGCCTTCCTCGGCGACTTCAGCGCCTACTTCGTGAAGCTGGCGAGCCAGGGATGAGCGCGGGCATCGTCGACATCGCCACCGCGAAGCCGGGCCGGCGGATCGACAACGACCACTTCGCGTCGATCGGTCTCACGGACGAGTGGATCCGGCGCCGCAGCGGCATCGCGTCCCGCTCCTGGCTGCCGGACGAGACCCCGCCCGCGGAGGTGGCGGCGGAGGCCTGCGCGCCGATCGTGACCCGGATGGACTCCCCTTCCTCGATCGGCGCGCTGATCGTCGTCAGCACCTCGACGCGGCAGCGCGTTCCGGGGATCGCGCAAAAGGTGGCCCAACTCGCCGGACTGGGGCCCTCGGTGCTCGCCTTCGACCTGAACGCGGCCTGTTGCGGCTTCGTCTACGGGCTGGTCAACGGGCTCTGTCTGTGCGACGCCGGACAGTCGCGGTCGGTCCTGGTGTGCTCGGTGGAGGCCATGTCCCGGCTGGTGGACCGCACGGACCGGCAGACGGCGTGCATCTTCGCCGACGGCTGCGCGGCCGTCCTGCTGGAGGACCGCGCGGAGTTCGAGGGCTTTCGCCAGGTCTCGGGCTGTGACGGCACCCAGGAAGCGCTCATGCGCGAGACCGACGCGGGCGGCATCCAGCTCGACGGGATGCAGGTGTACGACCGCGCCGTGCGCCGGATGTCGGAATCGGCGCAGTACCTCTTCGACCACGGCCCCGCGCCGACCGTCCTGATCGGCCACCAGGCGAACGGGCGGATCCTGGAACAGGTCCGCGCCTTCACCTCCCATCTGGGCGTGCCCTTCGTGAACCGGATCGAGAACTCCGGCAACACGTCGTCCGCCACGATCCCGCTGGCGTTCGCCGAGGAGTTGGAAGCCGGTTCCCTGCCCGCCGCGGGCCGGCTCGGGGCCGTGGCCTACGGCGCCGGCGAGGCGTGGGGCGGCGTCTCGGTGGGTTACCGGGTGCCGGCCGCCACGGCCGTCACAGCCGCCTGAGCACGCCGGAAGCCGGCGAACCGAAATCGATCACGGGAGGTCGTCATCTACTCGCCAGAAGCCTGGATCCTACGCTCGGGCGCGGTGGCCGGGTCCGGCCCGCGCGACGGTGGACCCGGCGCCGCGCTGGAACGCGGCCGGTTCACCTTCGGCCCGCTGGAGGAGGGTGAGGCGCTGGTGGAGCCGATCCTCTGCTCCTGGGAAGCCAACATGGACCACGCGCTGACCCGCTCACCGATCGACGTGTGCAGCAGCCGCGGCGAGGACGCGGTGGTCCTGGGCAACCTGGGCGTGGTGCGGGTGCTCAAGGTGAACGCGGCGGGCCGAGACGTCCGAGTCCGGGAAGGGGACCTGTGCCTGCTGATGCCGTTCGGCAGGCTCGACCGCTTCGGCTACGCCGAACTCGCCTACGCCTACGACTGCCCCGACACCATCGGCCTGCTGGCCAAGCGGTCGAAGATGGACGCGCGACTGCTGCTGCCGATCCCGGACGGCACCGCGTACTCGCTGCCCCAATGGACGACGTACGGGCGGTACTTCACCGCCTGGGACAACTGGCACAAGGCGTACGGGTGTTGGCGGACCCAGGTCGTCGACGACGATCCGGCGAACCACCTGGTGTTCGGGTGGGGCGGCGGGGTGTCCTTCGCCGAGCTGATGCTCGCCAAGCGGTTCGGGTTCCGGGTGGCGATGACGGCGGGCTCGGACGAGCGTGTCACCTTCCTGCGGGAACACGGCATCACCCCGGTGGACCGCCGCCGGTTCCCCGAACTCTCGCTGCCCACCCGGGAGCAGCGGACGGATCGGGACCGGCATCAGCGACGCCGGACGTCGGTCAAGGATCTGCTGGGCGTCATCGACGACCTCAGCGACGGCCACGGCGTTTCGATCTTCGTGGACAACATCGGCGAGCCGCTGTACGACATCACCCTGACCGCGCTGGCCCGCGAAGGGGTCGTCACCACGTGCGGCTGGAAGGCGGGGATGCGCCTGTCCCATCTGCGCGGGGCCGAGTCCATCAGCCGGCACATCCATGTGAACACGCATGTGTGGTGGTTGCCGGACTCGCCGGTGATCCGGGACTTCCAGGAGACCGAGGGCTGGACGGCGCCGGCCGGTGGACCGAGTGGAAGGCCACCGCGCTGCGCAGTCGTCGGATCCACCCGCACGAGGTCTACCTGTGGATCGTGCGTACTCGTGAGGGCGTCTACCTCAGCCACCGCTTCCCCGACTCCGAACCCGGCCGAGCCAACGTGCCCTCCTACGTCTCCGACATCGGCCGCCTGGTGCGGCAGGTCGTCGCCGGTGAGAACCTGCCGTCCGCCGCTCCGCACTCCTCTTGTCCGCCGCGATCACACCCGGTCTGTGTCCGCGACACCAAAGGAAAGGAACCCACGCCGTGTTGATGACCTTCCTGTCCGACTACGTGCCCCGGGTCGGCGAGCTGGTCGAGTTCCGGATTCCCGACCACGTCGTCGAGAAGGCGAAGCACGCACCGGTACACCCCGTGCCGCCGTCCCCGGTACAGGAGAATCACCTCGCGCGCTATCTGGCCAATCTCCAGGCCGGCCGTCCCCAGTCCCCGTGGTTGGGGCTCGCCTTCGACCTGCCGGGGCGAATCGACACCGCCGCCCTGGCCGGCGCCCTGAGGAAGTGGACGCTGCGCCACGAGACGATGCTCACGTGGTTCTCGGCCGAGCCGAACGAGGCCACCGAGGGTGGCGCCGGCACGACCCTCACTCGGCACATGGTCACTCCCGAGTACGTGGACGTACAGCCTGTGCCACGCGGCGCCTTCACCTCCGAGGACGCCGTCCGGGAGCATCTGCGCGAGCAGTTCCACGGCGGCACCAGTCCGATGTGCTGGCCGCCGTTCACCGCCGCCGCCGTACTCGGCGAGGATTCCTCCACCGTCTACTTCGCCATCGACCACGCGCACAGCGACGCCTACTCCATGCTTCTCGTCTTCGACGAACTGCGCGCCCTGTACCAGGCCGAACAGGAGGGGACCGAGGCCGTCCTGCCCGAGGTCGGCAGCTACCTCGACGCCGGCGTTCTGGAGCACGAGCGGGCCGCCGCCCTCCAGGCCGATTCTCCCGGGGTGCAAAGCTGGGTCGGCTTTCTCCTCTCCGGCCCGATGCCGTCCTTCCCGCTCGCACTGGGGCTGTCGCCGGGAGAGACGCGTGCCAGTCTCTCCTTCGAGCTCGACTTGCTCACCGCTGCCGAGGCCGACGCCTTCGCCAAGGCGTGCAGGCCGCACGGCGCCGGTTTCTCCGCCGGCCTGCTGGCTGCTCTGGGGGTCGTGCACCGCGACCTCGGGGGTCGCAGCGTCTACCGCGGCCTGTCCGTCGTACACACCCGCAACGAGGTGCGCTGGCTCGCCGCCCAGGGATGGTTCATCAACCTGGTCCCGGTCGCTTTTCCGCTGACCGAGGACGGGGCGGACAGCCGACCTCTTTCCCTGGTCGAACTCCTGGGTGCCGCGGGCGCCGGATTCCGCAGTGCCTGCAAGCTGGCCTCGGTCTCTCCCCTCCGGGTGGCCGAACTCGCCGGTTTCCCCCTGCAGTCCGACGACTCCGCGGTACTCCCGATCGTCTCCTACATCGACGGGAGGCACGCCCGGGGGTCCCGTGACTGGGAGGGGGCCAACTGCAACGGGCTCTACGACTCCAGCCCGAGCAGCGAGGTCATGATGTGGGTGAACCGCCGCTGGGACAGCACCTACATGCGGGTCACCTACCCCGACACACCCGAGGCCCGGGTCAATGTGCCACGCCTGTTCGATCGGTTCCAGTACGTGGTCCGGCGGATCGCGCAGGGCGATGACGAATACACCTGCGGCCCGACAGTGCCTGCTTCTGCCGGTTGTTGACAGGCCTGCGGAGACAGCCCCAGCCAGTCGAATATTTTATCTACTGCGGGTCCGTCGGAGTCGTGAATCACGACGCCCGACGGGCCCGCACGCCATGCCCGCTCCGGGCGACACCGAGGCACGATCCGAACCGGCGTCTGCCGGAGCGCACCCGGTTCGCCTCCGAACTCGCCGGGATCACTGCGGAGTTCCTTCCCGTCCGGACGGGGGCGCCGGACGACGGCCGGGCGGGATGTAGCCGTCTACGTGATCGGAAACTTCCCCGGCCGACCACAGACCCCGCCACGAGCCGATCCGCCGGCTGCCGTCTTCGACCTCCTGCAGATCCCCGAATCGGCCGACACTCCTTCGTTCCCGGAAGGCAGAACCACCTCATGACGGGCAGCACCACCACCGACGACAGCTCATCGAGGGCCTGCCGGAACGCACCCCGGGCGCTCGGCACGCGCTTGTTCCGGGAGTGGCCGGGCCGCGTGGCTGCGCACGGGGTCGCAAGGAACTC
This sequence comes from Streptomyces sp. SID3343, assembly GCF_009865215.1. Taxonomy (GTDB): domain Bacteria; phylum Actinomycetota; class Actinomycetes; order Streptomycetales; family Streptomycetaceae; genus Embleya. The sequence continues at coordinate 12,784 of NZ_WWJX01000582.1, forward strand.
GTCAGGCTATATGATGCACTCTGTTTCGGACCGCCGACCGGCGATGGCGAACGAGGAGCCCATGGCGCGTGACCGCAACAACTCCCAGCGGCAGCAACTCTCCGAGGAGGTGGCGACCTACGTCCGCGAGATGATCATCTCCGGCGAGGTCAGGCCCGGCGAGTTCCTGCGCCTGGAACCCATCGCGGAAGCCGTCGGCGTCAGCAACACCCCGGTACGCGAGGGTCTTCTCTCCCTCAGCAGCGAAGGTTTCATCGAACTGGTCCCTCGCCGCGGCTTCATCGTGATCCCCTTCTCCCGGCAGGACGTCCACGACCTGTTCTGGGTCCAGGCCCAACTCGGCGGCGAACTCGCCGCCCGCGCGGCCCGGAAGATCACCGGCGAACAACTCGACGAACTCGAAGCCATCGTCAAACAACAGGAGGAGGCCATCGAGGCCGACGACGAGGAAGGCATGCTCGAACACGGCCACGCCTTCCACCGTCACATCAACCTCGCCGCCGATTCCCACCGCCTCGCCCTCCTTCTGCGCTCCGCCGTCAAGCAACTGCCCAACCGTTTCTACATCTCCATCGAAGGCAGAGCCGCCGCCGCCCGCGAGGAGCACCCCCTCATCGTCGAAGCACTTCGCCGGCGCAGGCACGGCATGGCACGCTCGCTCGTGGAACAACACACCCTGCAAAGCGCCGACCATCTCATCGAGACCCTTGAGGCACGCGGACTCTGGCAGGACCGCACCGACTCCTGAACCACGCCGGCCGAACCGGCCCCGCTCCCCCGACGTCAGTACACCCGCAAGGCACGCATCCGGTTGTAGAGCGTGGACCTGCTCACCCCCAAAGCGCGTGCCGCCTGGAGTCGGTTGCCGCCGGCCGCCTTGATGGCGGCGACGATGACCTCGCGCTCGGCCTGCAGAAGCGGCGACGTCGGAACCGGCACGCCGCAGTGCGAAGCGGGCAGGTCCGAGGGGACGATGTCGCCCACCGAACGTCTTTCGGCGACGAACCGAACCACCCGCCGCAGTTCGGCAAGGTTACCGGGCCACGGCTGAGCGGCCAGTACCCGCAGGCTGTCGCCGGTCATCCGAGCCCGCTCGGGGCCCACCTCGTCGGTCAGCATGTTCTGCGCCAACCGGGGAATGTCGTGCCTGCGCCGGCGCAGAGGGAGCAGGTCGCGCCGCGCGCCGCAGAGCGCTGCCAGTGGTGCGTGCACACCGTCGAGATGTTCGCCGGGTGTCGAGGTCAGCACGGTCTTTCGCCGCGTGGCGCGCATCCACTCAACCGTCGGCGTCGTCATCCGCTCGCTCATGAGCTGGATGTTCTCGATGATCAACGGGCACGCGCCGCCGGCCGGCAGGGCCGCCATGCCTTTGGTCCACTCTTGTTCGCCCTGGCACACGGCGTCGGCGGCGTCGAGTACGAACGCATCGGGTCCGGCTGCCCGCCGAGCCTCGGTGGTACGGCCGCTGCCGAGCTCACCGACGATCAACAGCGGTCGACCGACGGCAAGGTCGGCACCGTCCGTGCCTCGACGGCCCGACCGTTTCACAACGATGTCGACCAGTGCCCCGTCGGCGCCGTCGACGGGCGCACACCTCAGCCGGACCGTTCGGCCGCAGACCAGCGTCAGATGACGATCGACCTCGCGGTCGGAGCGCATCCCCTCCACGCACGCCTGGACGGCCACGTGGTCCGCAGGACTCAGCAACTCCAGTGCGGCCGGAGTCGCCAGAACGACGCCCCGACCCACCCCCATGACCGGCCGCCGGGAAGAGCGGGCAGCCGTCCGGAACGCTGCCAGCAGCCGGCGCTGGGTCCGGGTCGCGTCCAACCGAAGCCGGTCCTCGATGTCACGGACGATGCGCCGAACCAGGGCTGCGAACAGGGGGTGCTCCTCGCCCAAGGGGGCTCCGACATTGACGACCCCCTCGATCCGACGGGTGATCGGATGGATGATCGGATGTCCGTAGCAGGCGAACTCACAAAAGGTCGTCATGAAGTGATCGGTGCCACGGACCAGCAGGCCTTGGCCGGTCTCCAGCGGAGTGCCGACCGCGTTGGTCCCCACCTGCTCCTCGCCGAGCCGAACGCCCGGCACGATCCCGAACGCGGTCAGCGCTGTGCCGAACGTCGCGTCTGCGCAGCGGATGTCGATGATGCGCGCCTCGCGGTCGGCCAGCACCAGGACACACCGGGCGTCGGCGAGTTCCGCCTGCCCCCGGTCCAGCACCGGGCGAGCCGCACGAACCAGAATTCCGTCACCGGCCACCGGCCCCTGGTCGAGGGCCGGAGCGCCGTGCCGGTGGAGGCCGTTCAGGCGCGACCGGCTCCACGAGGACTCGATCTCCGGCCGTACCTTCCCGGCACCATCCTGAGAAGAGCCGTACACGCAAGGCCACCTCTGCTCGCCACGGACATCGCTCTCGCACCCACGCGGATCTGCCCGTGGTGCGAGCCGGACCATTCGATCCACCTGCGTCCGGCGTTGGGAAGGCCGGGACGTGTGGGTGTCCAAATATCCGGACACCGTCGAGCCGGCAGGTCGCCGGGCCTGTGGTTCGTTCGGGCTCGGGTGACCCTCGGGCTCGGGTGACCGGTGAGTGACTGCCCTGCGAGGTCGGCCGATCAGCCGCCGGTGTCCGCCGACGCGGTGGATTCGTCGGTGGCGGCCCACGAGGAGAGGATGCGCAGACCGTCGTGGGAGGGGCTGCCGGGTTCGGTGGTCCACGTGACGAGTTGCTGGTCGGGGTCGGTGGCGCAGGTGAGGGTGTCCCAATCGAGGGTGAGATCGCCGGCGACGGGATGGTGGTACACCTTGGTGCCCATGCCCCGGGCAGCGACATGGTGGGCGCCCCACCAGCGGCGGAAGTCGGCGTCCTGCACGGACAGTTCGCCGACGAGAGCGGCCAGTCGCAGGTCGTGCGGGTCGCGGGCCGCCTCCATCCGCAGTTGGGCCACACACGCGTGGGCGACGTTCTTCCAGTCCGGATACAGCGCCCGGAAAGCGGGGTCCATGAACACCAGCCGCACCATGTTGCGCTGCTTCTCCGGGACCTTGCCGAAGTCGGTGATCAGCGCGGCGGCCATCGAGTTCCAGGCGAGGACGTCCATCCGGCGGCCCAGAACCATGGCGGGGGTGCCGGCCAGGTCGTCCAGCAGCCGGCGCAACCGGGGCTGGACCTTCTGCGCGGACACCCGGCGCGGCCGAGGCTCGTCCTTGCCCGCGAGCCCGTACACGTATTCGCGTTCGTCGTCGTCCAGACGCAGGACCTCGGTGAGGCTCTCCAGCACCGACTGGGACGCCTGCCGCCGGCCCTGCTCCAGTCTCGTGTAGTAGTCGGTGCTGATGGAGGCGAGCAGGGCCACCTCCTCCCGGCGC
>NZ_WWJX01000583.1 GCF_009865215.1 Streptomyces sp. SID3343
GCCACGATCACGCGCGGGCTGCCCGGGAGTTCGAGCAGGTCCACCGGCTGCCAACCGGCCGACGTGAGCCACTCCTCGACCTCGGTGCGCGGATAGACCACGGTGCCGTCGATGACCAGGTACTCCCCCGCGTGCAACGTGTCGATCAGCCGCGGGTCGCCGTCGGGTTCGAGGAAGAAGTCGAGCAGCAACAGCCGGGCGCCGGGCGCGGCGGCCTTGTGCGCGGCCGCGACGATGCGCCGGTTCTGCTCGGCGTCGAAGCGGTGCACGACATGCTCCAGGAGCACGAGGTCGAAGCCTGTGGGCACGTCGTCCACGAGCGGATCGCCGGTCAGCACCTCGACCCGGTCCTCGACCCCGGCCTTGGCCAAGGTCGCCTCGGCGTGCCCGACGAGCTCACCGCCGGACACGAACGTAGCGGTCAGGTCCGGGTTTTCGCGCAGCGCCTCGGCGAGGAAGGAACCGGAAAGCCCGCCCAGGTCCAGGACACGTCGATGCGCGCCGAAGTCGTAGGCCCGGGCCAGCATCGTCGCGTGCAGCGCGTTGTACGTCATCACGCCGCCCAGGAAGACCTCCATCCGGTCACCGCCCAGCTCCAGCGGGGCCGGCTTCGCGGTGCGCGACGTCTCACCGAAGCCGAGCCAGTGCGGATAACTGACGGTGTCCAGGAAGGTCAGGAACGGACGCAGGTCGACGTCCTCCCCGGAACCGCTGAGGTAGCGCCGGGTGCTCGGCGAGTTGGTGTAGCCCCCCGCCGCGCGCTCCAGGAGCCCCAGCGCGAGCATCGCGTCGGACAGGATGAGCGCGGTACGGGCCGGCAGGCCGGTCCGGGCGGCGATCTCGTCGAGCGACGCGGGGCCGTCGGCCAGGGCCGCGAACAGGCCCGCCGCGTTGGCCGCGAACAATTGCTTGGCGGCCATGTAGCCGATGGCAACGTCGACGATGGGACCGGGACCGGCGGCGGCCGCCGAGCCTGCGGCGTCCGAGTGGACTGACATCGAATCTCCTTGTACGCCAGGGAGTTGGTATCTGGAATGCTATATGATTACCGATGCCATCGACAGTACCGATCTTCGTCCCGACGCCCGACCGTTCCGATCCTGGAGGATCCGTGATGCTCTTCCCCGGCAGTTCCGATGCTTCCCGCGACAGCACCGATCTCGGCGGGTCCGTCGGTTCGGTACCGCGTCGTCGGCTCGGCGCGCACGGTCCCGAGGTTCCCGTACTGGCCCTGGGCTCGTGGAACACGTGGGATCGCATGAGCATGTCGGACGCCGCGGCGCTGATCCGCGACGCGGTGGACCACGGCGTCGAACTCTTCGACGTCGCGCACTACAACATGGGTCCACACGCGGAGAACGCCCGCACCGACATCGTCTTCGGGCAGGCCGTGCGTGCGGCGGGACTGGCCCGGGAGGACTACCTGCTGTGCGGCAAGTTGTGGCTGTGGGAGTATCCGCGGGCCGGCTTCGCCGAGCAACTGGACGTCTCGCTCACCCGGATCGGCACCGATCGGGCCGACCTGGTGGTGGTCGGCGACTTCTTCGGCGAACTCGACGTCCCCGCCGTGGTCACCGACGTCGCCGAACAGATCGCCGCGGGCCGCTTCACCGCGTGGGGCGTCAACAACTGGCCGGCCGAGGACATCCTGCGGGCACAGGAGTTCGCCGCCGCGGAGGGCCTGACCGCGCCGACCTTCGCGCAGCTCAAGTACAGCCTGGCCAGGCGCGCGGTACCCGAAGGCGAGTCCTTCGCCCAACTGTTCGCGGACGGACTGGGCATGCAGGCCTCCGACGTCATGGAGGGCGGCATCCTGGCGGGCAACCTGTACCCGCAACGCAAGATCGGCGCCGACCCGGACAACATCCGCGACCGCATCCGCGACTCGTACCCGCTGGTGGCCCGGATCGCCGCCGAATTCGACGCCACCCCCGCCCAGTTGGCAATCGCCTTCTGCCTGACCAACCCGACCGTGGCCAACGTCCTCTTCGGCGCAAGCCGCCCCTCCCAATGGCGCGACAACCTGGCGGCCCTCGACCTCCTGTCCCGCCACGCCAACGACATCCGCACCGCAGTAGCCGAAGCCTGGGTGGACGCCCCCCAACAACCCACAAACCACCAACACCAGCCACCCACCCCGACCGGCCCGTGAGACCACCCTCCCCCACCCCGGCCGGCGCT
>NZ_WWJX01000584.1 GCF_009865215.1 Streptomyces sp. SID3343
GTCCTTCGCTTTCCGCCTCGAAGCTTTCGCTTCTTCGGCTTCCGGCTCTTCGAGCTTAGCAGATTCGGTAACCCGTTTCTGCCACGCTCGGACCGATTGGAATTTCCCGAACCACATGCACAAGAACAGCAAATAGCCGAAGTCGTCGCGAATGAACGCGATCGATGATCGAGAAATTCGATGGTGTTGCTGCGGCAGGAATGCCATCCTTGACGGAGGCCCCGCTCGGCTCTGGCAGATGCTACCAGACTGTCGCGCTGTTGAACAACGTCGCGACAACCCTTCGAATCTACGCGTGCGGCCGTTGGACTGTCAAGATCACCTGTTCAGGCGACCGTGGGCAGCTCGTCCGCGACGTCCGAGGATGCCACATCCCCGTGCTCTCCGGCGAATTCGGCCCGCCGGCCCAGGATCACGACGTATGCGAGGAACAGCGCCTCGGCCGTGACGCCGATCGCGATGCGAGCCCAGGTGGGCAGGCCGGACGGGGTCACGAACGCCTCGATGACCCCCGACACGACCAGTACCAAGGCCAGACCGACCGCCATGCCCAGGGCGATTCGGCCCTCTTCCGCGATCGCCTTGGCGCGCGTGCGCGGGCCCGGGTCGATCACCGTCCAGCCCAGCCGCATGCCCACCCCCGCCGCGATGAAGACCGCGGTGAGTTCCAGGAGACCGTGCGGCGTGATGAGCCCGAAGAACACGTCGAGTCGGCCGGCGTCGGCCATCAGGCCCGCCGAGACGCCGACGTTCATCGCATTGCTGATCAGGATGAACACAACCGGCAGGCCGAGCAGGATGCCCAGGGCCAGACAGCCCGCCGTCACCCACGCGTTGTTCGTCGCCACCTGGGCGGCGAAGGACCCCGCCGGCGCGCTGGAGTAATAGGTCTCGAAATCCCCGCCGGGCCGAGTGAGCCGTCGAATGTCCTCTGGGGCCGCCACCGTGTCGCGGACCTCCGGGTTGTGCGCAACCCACGCGGCGACGACTGCGGCCAACGCGAAGAACAGCACGGCCGTCACGCCCCACCATCGGCGACTGCGATACACCGCGGCCGGAAAACGGACCGCGAGGAAAAGCAGCGCGTCGCGCCACGCGGGGGTACGTGGAGCGGTGACCGCCGAGCGGGCCCGGGCGGTCAGCGTCGAGAGCCGCCCGACCAGCACCGGGTCCGGCGCCGCCGAGCGGATCGTCGACAGATGCGTTGCCGTACGCCGGTAGAGCGTGACCAACTCGTCCACCTCCGCGCCGGACAATCGGCGCCGTCGGCGGGTGAGTTGTTCCAGGCGTTGCCACTCGTGGCGGTGTACCGCGACGAACACGTCGACATCCATGGGGGCATCCTCTCTTTGAGCGACATCGACGAACACAGTGGAGGTGGACGTGTCCGAGCTCGTCACGGGTGAAGCGGTCGAGCTCGACCTGCGACCGGCCCGGTTGCCCAGTCGGGCGCTGGCGATGCTGATCGACCTCGCCGCGCAGGTGGTGCTGTTGCTGCTCGCGGTGTGGGCGTTGGCCGCGGCGATACCCATCGGCGACGACGCGCTTGCCGCGGCGGTGACGCTTCTCGTCCTGGTGGCCGTGGTGATCGGGTGGCCGGTCGCGTGGGAGACCGCCGCTCACGGGCGGACACCGGGGAAGATGGCGCTGGGATTGCGGGTGGTGCGCGACGACGGCGGGCCGATTCGATTCCGGCACGCGTTGGTGCGCGCGATTCTCGGCTTTTTCGTGGATTTCTGGACGACCTCCGGGTGTGGCGCGGTGTTCTCGTCACTCGCGTCGAAGAACGGAAAGCGGCTCGGCGACATGGCGGCCGGCACGTTGGTGGTGCGCGAGCGCACTCCGGCGTCGCGAAATCTGCCGATACCGCTGCATCCCGCGGCCGCCGCATGGGCGACCGGGATCGAGTTGTCGGGGCTGTCCGACGGGCTCGCGCTGGCCGTCCGGCAATACCTCGGACGACTCGATCAGCTCGACCCCGGGATCGCCGCGTCGCTCGGCGAGCGGCTCACCGCCGACACCGCGGCCCGAATCGGGCTCGCGCCGCCGCCGGGGATGCATCCCGTGGTGTATCTGTCGGCCGTACTGGCCGAGCGGCAGCGGCGGGACTGGGAGCGGCAGGCGACGCGGAGGGCGGCGGCGGCTCCCCGTGGGCC
>NZ_WWJX01000585.1 GCF_009865215.1 Streptomyces sp. SID3343
CGGGCCATGTTGTTCACCGGCCAGGGCAGCCAACGCGTCGGCATGGGCCGTGAACTGTACGCGTCGCGGGATCTGCATCCCGCCTTCGCCGATTCGTTGGACGAGTGCTGTGCCCTGTTCGACCCGCTGCTGCCGGTGCCGCTGCGGGACGTCGTGTTCTCCGAGCCCGGTACGGGCGCGCCGCTGCATACGACCCGGTACGCGCAGCCGGCGCTCTTCGCCCTGGAGACGGCCCTGTTCCGGCAGTTCGAGGCGTGGGGGGTACAACCGGACCTGGTGGCCGGGCACTCGGTGGGCGAGGTCACGGCGGCGCACGTCGCCGGGGTGTTGTCCCTTGCGGACGCGTGCACCCTGGTGGCGGCCCGGGGCCGGCTGATGGACGCGCTGCCGGCGGGCGGGGCGATGGCGGCGGTGGCCGTCGGCGCGGACGAGATGGCCGCCCGCCTTGCCGAGACCGCGGGTGCGGCGGAGATCGCCGCGATCAACGGGCCCGCCTCGGTGGTCGTCTCCGGCGACGAGGCCGCGGTGCGGGAGGTCGCCGCGTACTTCCGCGAGCGAGGTCGCTCGGTGACGCCGCTGCGGGTCGGCCACGCCTTCCACTCCGCCCGGATGGAGCCCGTATCGGCCGACTTCGCGGACGTGGTTCGACAACTGACGTTCACCGCACCGCGGTTGCCCCTGATCACCGCCGTGTCGGGCCGGGCGGCCACCGACGAGGAGCTGTGCACACCGCAGTTCTGGGTGGACCACGTCCGACGTCCGGTCCGCTTCGCCGATTCGGTGGCGTACCTGGGCGAACGAGGCGCGGCCCACTACGTCGAACTGGGGCCGGACGCGGTGCTCACCGGCCTGGTACGCGATTGCCTCGCCCCGCCCGAGTCGGCGGACCGGGCGGCCCCGGCGGATCGCAACGCGAGCGAAGCGGGCGGCGGCGGGCGGCGCCCGGCACCGCTGGTCCTGCCGACCCTGCGCCGGTCGCGGCCGGAAGCGGACGCTCTGCTCGACACGCTGGGCGCGCTGTACGCCCACGGTGTGCCCGTCGACTGGCGGGCCGTCTTCGCCGGGCGCGGCGGACGTCGCGTCGCCCTGCCCACGTACGCCTTCCAACGCCGCCGCTACTGGCTGGAGCCCGACCCGGAGCCGTCGCCGGTGTCGTCGACGCCCGAGGCCGGTCATCCGTTCCTGCGGTCGGGCACCCGCACGGCCGACGACGACGGCCTGCTGCTGAGCGGGACGCTCTCGGTGCGCGACCAGCCGTGGCTCGCCGACCATGTGGTGGCGGGGGAAATCCTGCTGCCGGCGACCGCCTTCGTCGACATGGCCCTGCACGCCGGTGGGTTGGTGGGCGCCGACGTGCTGGACGAACTCGTCCTGACCGCGCCGCTGCCGTTGCCCTCGGACGGTGCCGTCGCCGTGCAGGTGAAGGTGGCGGGGGCGGACGACGCGGGACGGCGCGGCGTGCTCTTCCACTCCCGGCCGCACCCGCCCGAGGGCGACCGGCCCTGGCTCCGCAACGCCGCCG
>NZ_WWJX01000586.1 GCF_009865215.1 Streptomyces sp. SID3343
CAGTTCGCCTACGTCGCGTCGCACGACCTCCAGGAGCCGCTGCGCAAGGTCGCGAGCTTTTGTGGTCTGCTCCACAAGCGCTACACCGGCAAACTCGACGAACGCGCCGACCAGTACATCGGATTCGCGGTCGACGGCGCGGTGCGGATGCAGGCCCTGATCGACCATCTGTTGGCCTTCTCCCGCGTCGGCCGCGACGCGGCCCCCGCAGTCCCGGTGGACTTGGAGGCGGTGTACGCCACGGTCGTCGGCGACCTCGCCATCACGATCGAGGAGACCGGCGCCGACCTCACGCACGACCCACTGCCCACGGTCAGCGGCGACCGGACCCACCTGTCCCTGGTGGTGCAGAACCTGCTCGCCAACGCGATCAAGTTCCGCAAGCCGGACGAGCCGGTACGGGTGCGGATGCGCACCGAGCGCGACGGCGACGTCTGGCGGATCTCGGTGACCGACAACGGGATCGGCATCGACCCGGCGGACGCCGAACGAGTGTTCGTGATCTTCCAGCGGCTGCACACCCGCGAGGCGTATCCGGGCCACGGCATGGGCCTGGCCATGTGCAAGAAGATCGTCGAGTATCACGGCGGCACGATCGGGATCGACCCGGAGTACACCGCCGGCACCCGAATCGTGTTCACGTTGCCGGTGGCCGAGTAGCCGCGATCAGGCGTCCGCAACCACCCGATCCGGCGTGATCGGCAGGGTCCGTACCCGCACGCCCGTCGCGTGGAAGACCGCGTTGGCCACCGCCGCCGCCGCGCCGACCACGCCGATCTCGCCCGCGCCGCGGGCACCGAGGTCGCTGATGTGCGGGTCGGGGCCGCCCACGAACAGCACGTCGAACGTGCCGATGTCGGCGTTGACCGGCACGTGATAGCCCGCCAGATGAGGTTCGACCACATGGCCGCGCACGGGGTCGATCGCGGTGGCCTCCATCAACGCCTGGGCCAGGCCGAACGTCATGCCGCCGAGCAGTTGGCTGCGGGCGGTTCGCGGATTGACGATCCGGCCGATGTCGAACGCGCCGACCATCCGGCGCACCCTTACGGTCCCGGTCAGCGCGTCCACCGCGACCTCGGCGAACTGCGCGCCGAACGAGTGGATCGCGTACGGCGAATTCTGCTCGGGGTGGTGGTGGCCCGCCGCGGTCAGCTTCGGCGTCCCGGTGCGCGAGAGCTCGGCGGCGTACAGCTCGCAGCCGACCTCGATGGTGTCCAACGCCCGTTCGTACCACGGCGAACGCGGGTCGGCCACGGCGCGCGCGAGCAGGTCGTCCCGGACGTTCTCACACGCGCGCCGCACCGCCGGACCGACCAGCGCGACGGTCTGCGAACCGATCGACGGCGGCGCCTCGGGAAAGTCGGTGTCGCCGAGCAGCACGGTCACCCGCTCGGGCGCGAGGCCGAGCGCGTCCGCGGCGATCTGTCCCAGGACCGTGTAGGTACCGGTGCCGATGTCGTGCGACGCGACACCGATCACGGCCGTGCCGTCGGCGCGGAGCTCGGCCCACGCGGCGGCCGGGCTCTGGTCCATCTCGTGGGTGGCGGTCGCCATGCCGGTGCCGATCAGCACGTCCCCCTCGCGGCGGGTGCCGGGGGTGCGGTCGGCCGGGTCCCAGCCGAAGCGCTCGGCGCCGAGCCGGTAGCAGTCCCGCAGGTGCTTGCCCGACCACGGATGCCCCGTGCTCGGGTCGGTGTCGGCGTAGTTGCGCAACCGCACCTCGATCGGGTCCATCGCGAGTGCGTACGCGAGTTCGTCGAGCGCGGACTCGAGCGCGAACGAACCGGGCGCGCGACCCGGGGCACGCTGGAACGTGGGCGGCGCCATGTCGAGCCGGGCGATGCGCTGGCGCACCGTCACGTTCGGGCACGCGTACAGCATCCGGCTCACCCCGCCCGCCGTTTCGGCCACGTTCTCGCCGACCGACGTGGCCGAGATCGTGTCGTGGCACAGCGCGGTGAGCCGCCCGTCGTGGTGCGCGCCCAGGACGATCCGCTGGCGCGTCGGGGGCCTGCTCCCGCACGACGTGAACATCTGCGGCCGGGTGAGCGCGAGGCGTACCGGCCGGCCGACGTGTCGCGCGACGGCGGCCGACAGCAGGACGTGCGGCCACACCGTGCCCTTGCTGCCGAAGCCGCCGCCGACGAACGTCGACACCACCCGAACGTCGGTCGCGGGCAGGCCGAACGCGGTGGCGAGTGCCAGGCGCACGGCGGCCAGGTTCTGCGTCGAGTCGTACACGGTGAGCCGATCGCCGTCCCACGACGCGGTGGTCACGCACGGCTCCATCGCGTTCATGTGCTGCGGCGGCGTCTCGTAGTGCCCCTCGACGGTGACGTCGGCGACCGCGAGCCCGGTCGCGAGGTCGCCGCGTACGAGGTCCTCGCTCCCGGGCGGCAGTTGCCCTTCCGCGTCCTCGATCCGGGTGGCGGGAACGTCCTCGTGGTAGCTCACCCGGATCCGCCCGGCGGCGTCCACGGCCTGCTCGATCGTCTCGGCGACCACGACCGCGATGTGCTGCCCGTGGTGGTGCACGCTGTGATCGGACAGCGGTGGGCGCGCGTCGCCCATCGGGCCGCCGTCGGCGGAGTAGAACGACGCGACCGGGGCGAAGCGGAGTGGGCCGCCGGGCAGGAACACGGCGAGCACCCCGGGCGCGGCCTCGGCGGGGCCGGCGTCCAGGTCGGTGATCCGGCCCTTGGCGATCGTGCTCTGGAGGACTACGGCGTGCGCGAGACCCGGCAGCCTGAGGTCGCCGGTGTAGGCCGCCGTGCCGGTGACCTTCGCGGGGCCGTCGACGCGCGTGTCCGCGGCGCCGACGGCGGGGGCAACTGGCGTGCCGGTCATGGCCGATCGCCTTCCAGGGTGGTCAGCGCACGGGCGACGACCCGGCGGATCAGTTCGACCTTGTACGCGTTGTCGCGGCGCGGCAGGGCGCCCTCGGTCGCGGC
>NZ_WWJX01000587.1 GCF_009865215.1 Streptomyces sp. SID3343
AGCGCACGGCCGCGGCCGCCAGCAGCCGAGCGGGCGCGGCGCCGGTGGCGGCGACACCGCTCGCGTGCGCCTCGACCTCGGTGAGTCGGGCCAAAAAGCCTGGCAGGCCCGCGAGTTCGTCGTATTCGGCACGGCAGCGCGGGCAGGTCGCGACGTGTTCGCGGACCTGCCGGGCCTCGTCCTCGTCGAGCGCGCCGAGCACGAAGGCCCCCAGGTCCAGGCGGGCGACCGCGCAGCCGATCCGCGGCGACGACGTCGGGCGGCCCGACGGCCGCGGCGGGTCGACCGGGCCCGACGCGTCTCTCGGGGGACTCGGGGCGGCGCCGCGCGCCGCGGCCCTCTCGTCTCCGGTGTCCGTCACGGGACCAACCCCCTTTCCTCCAAAGCCACGCGCAGTGCTCGCAGCGCGTAATAGGTTCGCGATTTCACCGTGCCCTCGGGCACTCCCAGGACCTTGGCCGCGTCGGCCACCGAACTGCCCCGGTAGTACGTCTCCAGGAGCACCGCCCGGTGCTCGGGACTCAGCGCGGCCATCGCCTCGGCGACGTCCCACGCGAGCACGGCCCGGTCGAACTCGGCCTCGGCCGCCTCGTCGGGCACCGTCGCCAGAGCCGCGTCACCGGTCTCCGGTGGGCGGGCCTTGCGGGCCCGGCCGACGTCGATCGCCACGTTGCGGGCCACCGTGCACAGCCACGCGCGGACCGAACCGCGCGCCGGGTCGAGCGCTTCGGGGTGGCGCCACGCGCGCAGCAGCGTCTCCTGGACCACGTCCTCGGCCCGGGCCCGGTCTCCGCCGGTCAGCCGGAGCGCGAAACCCAGGAGCGGGCCGCCGTGTTCGAGGTACAGCGCCCGGATGACCGCCTCGTCGGCGGTCGATATCCGACTCGCCGAGTGCAGCGGATCGGGTGCCGATGGTCGGTCGTCCGCCCGGGCGGGCCGCGCGATGAACGCGCGGGCCGCCGCCGGGTCCGCCTCGGCGCTCAGCACGTCCGAACGATGCACCACACCCGCTTCACGGGCGGCGAGGCCCGGCGGTTCATCGAGAGCCCCGGGGCGGGACCGGCGGCGTATCCACGGCATGGGCGCATCTTCCCGTGTCGAGGGCACCGGCGCACAGCGAATCAGCCGATCATGACCCTGCCCAGCAGATATGCGGCCGGTGCCGCGAGAGCCAGGGGCAGTGCCACTCCGGCGGTGAAATGGACGAACCGGGACGGATGGTCGTAGCCGGCCACGCGATGTCCGAGCAGGCCGAGCGCCGCCGCACCCCCGCCGAGCAGGGCCGCGAGCGGCGCCTCGCCGCCGAGCGCGATGCCCGCGCCGGC
>NZ_WWJX01000588.1 GCF_009865215.1 Streptomyces sp. SID3343
CCGACCTGCGGGTGTCGGCCGCCCCGCCCGACCGGCCGCGCGACGGTGTCGGCGCCACGACCTGGTACCGGGCGGGTTTCGCCCGGTCTTCGCGAGACACTTCCCGCCATGACCCGACCCACCGCCCGCGTCCTGGCCCTGCTGGAGATCCTCCAGGCCGGCGGCACCCGCACCGTCGCCGACCTCGCCGGTCGACTCGACGTGGACGAGCGCACCGTGCGGCGCTACGTGGACCACTTGATCGACCTGGACATCCCCGTCCGGTCGGTGCGTGGCCGCTACGGCGGCTACCACCTCGCTCCCGGCTTTCGGATGCCGCCGCTGATGCTCACCGACGACGAGGCCGTGGCCGTTCTGCTCGGCCTGATCGCCGGTCGGCGCGCCGGCCTGGTGACGACGTCGGTCACCGCGATGGAGAGCGCCGCCGCCAAGATGCGCCGCGTGCTCCCCGCGGCGCTCGCCGGCCGGCTCGACGCGCTTCTGACCACCGTGGACTTCACCGCGCCGGCGCGTCCCGTCGTCGCCCAGGAGACGGACACGCTGCTGACGCTCGCACAGGCGGCGCGTGATCGCCGACCGATCGCCGTGCACTACACCGCCCGGGACGGCAGGCGCAGCGAACGCACCGTGCTCCCCTACGGGATCGTCGTCCACTCGGGGCGCTGGTACCTCACCGGGGCGGACCCGGCCGACGGCGACGTACGCACGTTCCGACTGGACCGGATCGACAGCGCGAAGGTGCTGCCGGGCTCGTTCGAGGTGCCGGCGGGGTTCGACCCGGCCGACCGACTGCTGACCGGCCTCGCCGAGACGCCCTACCTGTACTCGGTGTCGGTACGGGTCAACGGCACGGCCGAGCAGGTCCGCTCGCGCCTCCCGGTCGGACTCGCCACCGTCGAAGAACTCCCGCTCGCCACCGTCGAAGAACTCCCGGCCGACCCGGCACCCGGCCCAGCCCCCGAGGCGGCCGACGAGCCGTCGGGCTCGCCCGTACCGCCGGCCGCCCCCGGGGTCGAGCGCGGCGAGGAATGGGTGCGGGTCCGCCTGCGGGCCGAGCGGTTGGACTGGGTCCCCACCGTACTCGCCGGCCTGGACCGCCCGTTCGTGATCGAAT
>NZ_WWJX01000061.1 GCF_009865215.1 Streptomyces sp. SID3343
GCAACAGCCGCGGCCCCGCCCCGGCGCCGTCGGACAGCAACGCGAGCGTGCCCAGGAACGGCGCCGTGTCCGGCGCCCCCGCTGGCCGCTCGGCCGCCCGCAGCAGCAGCCCCTCCGCCTGGATCACCTTGCCCGCGCCGGAGATCGTCGCGGCCACGAGCGCCGGCGCCGCGGTGTCCGCGTCGGACAGCACGGTCGCGGTGACTTCGGCGACCGAGCCGTCCGCGCGCTCCGCGACCGCGCGATCGAGCAGATCCTCCAGGTGGCGGCCCAGCTTGCGGTTGTACAGCCGCACCACGAGTCGGATCCGCGGGTTGATCCGCCGGGCCCGCAACGCCGCGTGGATGTTCGCGCGGTCGTCGCGGTACACGAGCGCCAGCGCGACCGCACCCGAGACCCCGGCCGAGCGCAGCGCGTCGTCGTCGGGTTCCGCCGCCTCCACGACCGACACCGACATCCCCCGGGCCCGGGCCAGATCGTCGATCTGTGGGCCGTGGTTGCGGTGTACCGAAGGCAGCAGCACCGTGACGTGTTCGCCGTACACGTGCGCGAGTTCGTACGCGAGGCGCTGCGCGAGCGCGTCGTCGCCGCACACCACGAGGTGGCCGGCCCGGGGCGGGGGAGTCAGGTGGTGCGGGGGTGTCGACACACTCTTAGCCTGCCCCCCGAACCGCCCTGCGGTAAGCCGTTTTTCGGCGCGCGAACCGGACCCCTCCGTACCGCTCCCACCCAAGGACCACGCTCACCCGAGCAGCACGCTCACCCACGGGCCCCTCGCGCCACGGGCCACGGACCACCCCTGCCCGCGAACCGCTCCCACCCGCGGACCGTGCCGGACCACCGCCCCCACGAGCCACCGCCACGTGCGAACAACCCACCCGCGAACCGTCCCGCCGAGCGGCCGTCGCGCCCCCGATCGCCCGGCTACGTGGCGACCATGTCCGTCATCAACAAGTCCAGAACCCCCCGGAGTCCGTTGTCGGCGAGCGCCTCGCGTTGCCGGTCGGCGCCCGTGCCCTGGCAGATCAACCGGTCCACGAGCGCGAACACCTGGGCCGTGTCGCCCATTTCGTCCAACACCGGCGTCACGTGCACGAGCAGTTCGCGCACGAGATCGCCCGCGTCGATCCGCCTGGCCGTGCCCGCCGGGCCCACCGGGCCGAACAGATCGCGCTCCAGGCCGTCCCGCGCGGCCATCCAACAGGCCGCCCGCAGCAGTTCGGGGTCGGGTGCCGCGTACGGCGCCTTCTCGCGGTGCTGTTGCAGGGCGGTCACCACCAGCCCCCGCACCAGACCCGCGAGCATCACCGCGTCATCCGCCCGCAACTGCACATCCGGGCACCGGACTTCGACCGTCGGGAAGCGCTCGGACAATCGCACCTGCCAGTACACCTGTCCCCGGTCGAGGATCACCCCGACCGCGAGCAGCGCGTCGATCCGCCGCTCGTACTCCTCCAGGTCCGCGAACACCGGTGGCTGCCCCTCCACCGGCCAGCGCGCGTAGTGCACCGTGCGCCAGCTCGCGAATCCGGTGTCGCGCCCTTGCCACATCGGGGAGTTCGCCCCCATCGCCACCAGCACCGGCAGCCACGGCCGTAACCGGTTCACCACCTGAACGCCGGTCTCCCGATCAGGCACCGCGACATGGACGTGCATTCCGTGGATGAGCTGCACGTCGGCCAGCCTGCGAGCGTTCTCCCGGATCATCAGGTAGCGGGGGTGTTCGCTGATCGCCATCATCGAGCCGTCGTACACCGGTGCGGCACCACTGGCGATCATCCGGCACCCCATGCGCTCGGCTGCCGCGGACAGTTCGTGCCGCATGCGAGACAGGTGCCCGCCGATCTCGTCGAGTGTCGTGCACACGGGCGTCGCGACCTCCAACTGCGCCTTCAACAACTCGGACTGCACGTCCGTGGAACCGAGTCCGGGCCGTAGTCGCGCCTCGGCCCGTACACGCTCGGCCTCCGGAACGGGCAGGCCGCTTACCGGGTCCACGAGCAGGTACTCCTCCTCGACACCCAGGGTGGTCATCACCGATCCGTCCTTTCGAGCGGGCGAACCCGCCGGGCTGTACCTCCCCCGTGCGGAAACCGTCCGGTAGTCGACACGCGTCCCGGGACCGTTCCCCCAACCCACGAGGCACGGCCATGCGGGCCCGACATGCTCGTCCAAGATCCGGACAGGCGGTATTTCTCGGGAGGACTCGATCGGTTGTACCCGTAATCACCGCAGCTCGACACGTCCAACCGGGGCGGCGCACCCGATGTCCGCGTCCTGTGATGGGGTGGCCCCCGTCATGTACGCGCACGTTGCGGGGGCAAGTGGTGTCAGGGATATCGGTCGTCGGCAAGGCGAATCTGCTCGGCCTGCTGTTCGAGGGAGCGGCCGTCGGCGACATCGGCCGGCTCAGGCAGCGAGTCGACGACACCGTGATCGAGAAGATGCTCGGTGACAAACACCACGGTCCGGGGCTGCGGCGGCTCGCCACCCACGACCCCGACCCGTGGGTGCGGCGCGTCGTCGCGCGCAATACGAAGGCGCTGACCGTCACCGACCTGGAGGCGTTGCTCGACCTGCCCGACCCGATCGTGGACCGGCTCGTCTACGCCCACCCCGCCGCCCTGCCGTGGATGCGCCGCGTCGTGCTCACCCCCGGACGCCACCCCCGTGACCCGCAGGCCCCGCATCCACTCGCGGCCCTGCACGAGACGATCCTCGCGCACATCGGCGAGCCGCCCACGCTGACGCACTTCGTCGGCGCGGCAATCGTGTGCGACATCCCCGAACTGGCCACGCACGCCCTGCGGATCGGCGGCAGCACCCTGACCCCGGCCGAGCAACTGCGCGGCCTGCTGTCCCTGCGGCGCCACGGCGACGCCGACGCGGTCGCCGCGGCCCTGCCGTTCGTACGACCCGAGGTGGCCGAGGTGGCCGAGGCCGCCGACGGCGATCTGGCGGCGGCGGTCGAGGCGGCCGAGGGCGTCGCGGGCCTGGTCGCG
>NZ_WWJX01000589.1 GCF_009865215.1 Streptomyces sp. SID3343
CCCGGGCGGTGCCCGGTCTCCAGGGTGCCGTCGTGCAGGGCCACCCGTTCGCGCATGCCCGTCAGGCCGTAGCCGCTTCCCGCCAGACCGGCCGACGGCGAGCCGCCCGCGCCGTCGTCGAGCACCTCGACCGTGACCCCGTCGGGAAGGTGTCGCACCTGTACGGACGCCCGCGCGTCACCCGCGTGCTTGCGGGTGTTGGTCAGGGCCTCCTGCACGATCCGGTACAGGGTCAGCCCAGCGGTCGGCGGCAGCGGCCTCGGCTCGCCGACCTCCTCGTAGGCGACGGTCAGGCCGGCCGCGCGCGACTGGGCGATCAGGCGGTCGATGTCGTCCATCCCGGGCTGGGGTTCGGACGGGGCCTTCTCGGGAGTGTCGGTGCTGCGCAGTACGCCGAGCAGTTGGCGCATCTCGCCGAGCGCGGCTCGACCGGACTTTTCCAAAGTGATCAGCGCCGCTCGCGCGGAGTCCGGGGCCTGCGTCATCGTGGACCGCGCTCCGCCCGACATGACGTTCATCGTGGTGATGTGATGCGACACGACGTCGTGCAACTCCCGGGCGATGCGCCGGCGTTCCTCGGCCACCGCCCGGTCCTCGAGCAATCGTCGGTTGGCGGCGCGCTGTTGTTCCCACCTGGCCACGCCCAGGCCGGCCCCGATCAGCAGCGCCGTCGTCGCCGCGTCCCCCAGAACGAGCACCACGACGTCCGTTTCGCCGTACAGGGAGCGCGCGAACTGTACGACCAGGCACGCCCCGGCCGCCGCGGCGATCTCGCGGACCCCGCGCGACCGCGCGACGGTGTACAGCGCGACCGCCATCGCGCCGCCGTAGCTGTGGGAATTCGGGGTGACCACCACCAGGAAGGCGCTGTGGGCGACGACCGTCGCGGTGAGGACCTGCACGGGCCGGCGCCGACGCGCGATGAGGAAC
>NZ_WWJX01000590.1 GCF_009865215.1 Streptomyces sp. SID3343
GCTTGGGGGCTTGGGGGGCTTCGACGGCTTCGACGGCTTCGACGGCTTCGACGGCTTCGACGGCT
This sequence comes from Streptomyces sp. SID3343, assembly GCF_009865215.1. GTDB lineage: Bacteria > Actinomycetota > Actinomycetes > Streptomycetales > Streptomycetaceae > Embleya. The sequence goes on from NZ_WWJX01000590.1 coordinate 66, forward strand.
TCGACGGCTTCGAGAACGGTACCGAGGTTTTCGGCCTCCTTGGGCGAACCGCTGCCGCTCCGAAGGTGGTTGCCCCGTACCCGGCAACGACGACTCGACGCCGCGGCAGGCGAACCGGCATCGGTTTCGCGGACGTGTCCGCCGCCGGGCCGCGCTGTGGGAGCGGCCCCCGCGGGCGTCCGAGACCCACCGCGACGGACCGCCCGAAGACTGCGCCCGCGACTGTTCCACGGTTCGCCGCCATCCGCGGATGTGGCCGAAACACGCCGTTGCCGCCCCCGCGGCGAGTGTGCGACCGTGACTGCGTTCGGCTCGGCGGCGATGCCGCGGGGCCGAGTGAGTGACGCTGTTCCGTGGGGGAAGCCGGTCGAATCCCGGCACTGTCCCGCAACCGTAGGCACCCCGTCGTCCTTGGCGGAGTGCGAGTCGGATTGCCCGCGGTCCGGTGTATTTCGTCAAGATCCGTCGTGGACTGCGGACAGCGAAGAGCCCGTACGACCGGCTGTCCCGGTCCGACGGTCGCTTCCTCTGCCACGTCGTCGTGGGGGGAAGGGATACGGCCTTGGGCACGTCCGCCAGACATGCGGCAACGGCGCGAACACCGCAAAGACGTCCTACCGGCCGTCACGCTGCGACGACGACCGCGGTGCTGACCGCAATCCTCGTGCTGCTGGGACTCGTGCCCACCCTTCCCGCGAACGCCGCCACTGCGCCCGCCTGTTCGGTAGGGGATCGGGCCGGCCTGGTGGTGGACTTCGGCACCGTCGACGACCCCATCGGCGGGCCCCGTCCCGCCCCGTCGGTGACGTGGAGTTGCGTATCGCCGCTGCGGCCCGCGGGGAGTCCTGCGGTCAGTGGCCTGGACCTGTTGGCGCGGACCGGACACGCCCTGCGGTTCGACGGCAGCGGCCTGGTGTGCTCCATCGACGGCTACCCCGCACAGGGTTGCGCCGAGACCCAGCCGGGCGGCTTGATCCGCTACTGGTCCTACTGGCTGCACGAGCCGTCGAAAGGCCCGGGCTGGGTGTACGCGGGCATCGGCCCGTCCGGCCGGCGCCCCACCGACGGTGCCATGGACGGCTGGCGGTACGTCGAGACGAAGCAGGGCGACGTCACCCCGCAGCCCCGCCAGGCACCGGACTGGCCCGTCGTCTGCTGCACCCCGCCGCCGGTCGGCCTGCCGCAACCACCCGCGAGGGTCGACGCACGCGCCGGTCTCGCCTCCGCCACCGTGTCGTGGCCTGCCTCGACCGGGCCCAACCCGGTGACCGGCTACATCGTCGAGACCTCGCCGGGCGGCACCCGCACACGGCCGGCCGCCGGCGCCACCTCCGCCACGATCGGCGACCTGACACCCGGTCGCCCCTACACGTTCACCGTCCGCGCCCTCAACGGCGC
>NZ_WWJX01000591.1 GCF_009865215.1 Streptomyces sp. SID3343
TGGACCTGGTCCGCGACGGCCCGCACGGCCTGATCGGCGGCACCACCGGCTCGGGCAAGTCCGAACTTCTCCAGACCGTGATCGCCTCGCTCGCCGCGGCCAACCGGCCCGACGAGCTCACCTTCGTGCTGGTCGACTACAAGGGTGGCAGCGCGTTTCGCGAGTGCGCCGAACTGCCGCACACGCTGGGCATGATCACCGACCTCGACGGCCACCTGGTCAAGCGCGCCCTGGCCTCGCTCGACGCCGAACTCCGGCGCCGCGAGACGGTTTTGAACGAGGTCGAGGCCAAGGACCATACCGAGTACCGGATCAAGCGCTCCCGCGATCCGCGACTGCCGGCGCTGCCCCGACTCATCCTGGTGATCGACGAGTTCGCCACCCTGGTCCGCGAACTGCCCGACTTCGTACCCGGTTTGATCAGCCTCGCGCAGCGCGGGCGTTCGTTGGGCCTGCACCTGCTGCTGGCGACCCAGCGTCCCGGCGGCTCGGTCAGCAACGAGATCAAGGCCAACACCAACCTGCGGATGGCCTTGCGGGTGACCGACCGCTCGGAGAGCCAGGACATCATCAACAGCATCGAGGCGGCGGGGATCTCGCCGAACAACCCGGGTCGGGCGCTCGTCCGGCGCGGAGAGGGGGCGCCCACGCCGTTCCAGACCGCGTTCGTCGGCGCGGAGCGGCCGGCGCCGTCCCGAACGCCGCCGCCGAGGCCGCCGTGGCCCGGCCGGTACGCGGGGTCCGGCTCGGCTGGCAGCGCCTCGGGCGCCCGCTGGATCTCTCGGAGGCAGGACTGGAACCGGAATCGTACGCCGACCCGCACGAGGGCGGTACGACCTCTTCGGTGGAGCAACCGACGGACCTGCGCGCCCTGGTGGACGCGCTGCGCGAGGCGACGGACCGGCTGACCGACTTCCAGGCCCTGCCGAGTCCGTGGCTGCCGCCGATGGACGGCCGCATGCGGCTGGACGAGCTGCCCCCGATTCCGGAGCCGGAACCCGGTGCGCTGCCGATGGTCCCCTACGCCCTGCTCGACTTCCCGCACCTGCAGGCCCGGCGACTGGCCGCGATCGACTTCGCGACCTTCGGGCACCTGTACGTCATCGGCGCACCGCGCTCGGGCCGCACCCAGGTCCTGCGCACCATCGCGGGTGCGGCGGCGCTCACCATCCCCTGCTCCGATCTGCACATCTACGGGATCGACGCGGCCGGCGGCGCACTGGGCGTGCTGGAGGCGCTGCCGCACTGTGGCGCGATAGTCTCGCGCCACGACGCGGAGCGCCTGGAACGGTTGATCTCCCGCCTGGCCGGCGAACTGACCATTCGACAGCGGCTGATCGCGCAGCACGACTGTGCGGACGTCACCGAACTGCGGGACAAGCTGCCCAAGGACCGTCGGCCCGCCCACGTGGTGTTGATGGTGGACGGCTGGGACGCGCTGAGCAACATGCTCGACGACTACGACGGCGGCCGCCTGTACGCCGAATTCGTCCGGATGCTGCGCGAGGGCCAGGGCGCCGGCATCCATGTGATCGCCACCTCCGAGCGCCTGTTGCTCGGCGGACGCCTCGCGGCGCACAACGACCGCCGGTTGCTGCTGCGCCAGACCGACCCGAGCGACTACACCCTGATCGGCATGCCCCGCAACAGCGTTCCCTCACACGTGCCCCCGGGCCGCGGCTGGCTCGCGCCGGGGGCGATCGAGGCACAGATCGCGTTGCTGCCGTCGATCGCCGAGTCGTCGACGGCCACCGCCATGGGCGCCGTCGAGGAGGAGGACACGTTCGCCGGCGACCAGAGCGACCAGGCCGAGGCGATGCGGGACCTGGGTCGGCGTGCGACGATCCGCGACTCCAACGTGCCCGACGTACGGCGGCCGTTCCGGATCAACGAGATGCCCACCGTGATCGGGTTCCAGGAGGCTCACGCCTTGGTGCCGCAGCCGTTGCGCAAGCCCTTCTGGGCGTTGCTGGGCGTGGGCGGCGACGCGGTCGAGCCGCTGGGCTACGACTTCGAGTCCGGTGGGGGCTCGTTCATGGTCGCCGGGCCGCCGCGCAGCGGGCGCACCACGACGCTGGCCGCCATGGCCGTGTCCCTGCTCATGAGCGGCACTCACCTGATCGTGATCACGCCGCGCGATTCGCAGTTGCGCAAGCTGGCCGCGCACGGCCTCGCGCACGTCTTCGCCGAGCCCGACCCGGCCCCGGAGGCGCTGGTGGAGGCGTTGGCCGCGGTACAGGGCAAGCCCGCGGTGGTCGTGGTGGACGACGCGGACCTCATGCTGGCGTGTGCCGCCGACACGGTGTTGCGTCAGATCGCGACGTCGGGCCGCGACCACGGGCGGGGATTGTTGTTGTCCGGGCTGGCGGAGTCGATGAGCTCGCTGGGGTGGGTCGGCATGGCGCGGCGGTCGCGGCGCGGTCTGCTGTTGGGGCCGAAGTCCCTCGGCGAGGGGGACCTGATCGGGGTCAGGCTGTCGGCCGAGCAGGTGCGTACGTCGCTGAGCCCGGGCCGGGGCTGGACCGCGGGCGACGCGGGGACGGCGATCGCGGTGCAGGTGCCGCTCACGGTCCTGGGCGGCTGACCGGGCGCGGGCGGCACCCGCACAAGGCGGGGAGGCGGCGGCTACTGGTGGGCCGCCGCCTCGGCCTTCATCTTCGCGACGGCGGCGTTGATGTCGCCCATCAGCTTCGTGTCCGAGCCGGCGAGGGACGTGGCGATGCCCTTGAAGTTCTCGGCGTACGAGTGGATGTTGGCCGCGGAGGTCTTCATCTGCTGGCTGAAGGTGTTGTAGGCCTCCTTCAGGGCGGGGCTGGCCTTCTCGAACACCAGCCCGTCCTGGAGCAGATTGCTGACCGTGTCCTCCAGTCGGTCCAGCTCGTCGGAGATGTCGGTCAGCTTGGTGCCCATCTTCGTGGCGCTGTTGGTGATTTCGTCGAAGTCGATATTGACGTCGGCCATCTGATCCTCCGAGGGGGTCGCTGGGGGTGAGGGGCGGGGGTTTGAACAGGCTGCTACTGGGAGGAGTTGACCTTGTCGGCGATGTCCTTGTCCATGTCCTGGATCGACGACATGATCTGGCGGAACTGGTCCGCGTAGCCCTTGATGCTGTCGGTGGCCGCGGTGAGCGCGGTGCTGAACTTCTGGTACTGCGCCTGCAGCGCCGGGCTGGCCTTGGTCAGCACGAGATTCGTCGTCAGCAGGCTGTCGACCTCTTCCTTGGCCTCCTGCATCCGGGGCACGAGCGTGCTTTCGACGCTGGTGTCCAGCAGGTTGGACACCCGGGTGATCTCGGCGTAGGTGAGCTTGATGTTCGCGGCCATGGCGAATCTCCTCGAAATCGGCAGCGGATGCCGGAGTGGGTGGGGCTGTGGCGGGCGTCAGATGAGGACGTGACCGCCGGGGGGCGGCTTGTCGACGCCGGTGTTGCCCTTCTTGCCGGGGCCCGCGTCGGCGTCGGCGTACGCGGGGTCCCGTTCCCATTCGCCCCTGGGCCCCTTGCGGAGGTAGTGCTCGGTCTTGTCGCCGGCGGTGGTGATCATCGTGCCGCCGCCGTCCTGGTTGATGGTGTAGACGGACGTACTCGTGGTGCCGTCCCCGTACTTGGTGGTGATGGTGTAGTCGCGGACGTCGAACTTGTCCGGGTCCTTGCCCCGGTCCTTGCCGTCCTCGATGTCGACCCATTCCGGGGGGCCCTTGTACGTCGTGGTCGTCTCGTAGCCCTGCCCCTGCGGGTTGGTGATCTTCGAGGTCTCCTTGATGATGTTGTTGTTCTCGTCCAGCTCGACGTTGACGTCGATCGTGCCGTGTTCGTCCTGGTGGTGGTACGAAGTCGGGGGCTTGTCGGCGGGTTTGGGCGGCTCGTCCCCGGGGTTGGGAGGAGCGCTGTCCTCGCCCTTCGCCTTCCAGGCGGCACACCACGCGGGCGCGTCCGGCCCGTGGCACGTGTGACGGATGCTTTCCTCCGGGTGGTCGCGGAAGAAGCCGGTGGCGCCGATCCCGGCCAGATACTCGTCCCACTTGGCCTTGTCCGCGAGCCATTTGTCGTGCGCCGCCTTGGTGTCGCGCCACTGGTCGATGCCCAGGCTCTTGGTCATCAGTCCCGCCGCGGCGGAGATCTTCGCGTCGCCGTCGAAGAACACGTCGGACACCGCCTTGAAGGTGTCGGCGAGTTCGTTGAGACCTTCCTTGGCCTTGCCGGTGCGGGACTTCGAGTGGTGATAGAAGTTGTTGAACGCGTACGACAGGCTGGAGCTGCCCAGGGCCGCCTTGCGTTCGCCGGCCAGTGCCTCGCCCAGGTCCCGGAAGGCTCCCGGGGTTCCCGTATCGGCCTTCTCGGCAAGGGCTCTGAGCTTGCTCTGAATCGTGTGCAGGTTGTTGTAGTCGATCGCGAAATCGACCATTTCCACCTCCTGTCCTCGACCGGCCCGCACGGTTGCGCCGGTTCCTCGAACCGCGTCCACTTCTGTACGCGTTGCAACCGGCGAAGGTTCAACGACGTTGATACGACAAACATTGAACCTGTCGCACCCGATGCGCGTACAGAAGAGCGCCGTGCTTGAACGATCGACGAGAAGGGGCGTTTTTCGATGGCTCGTCCTGGTGACTGGAGTGCGCTCGGTCTCGGCGGCGACCCGACTCCCGGCGACCCCGGCCGGATCGAGAGTGTGATCGCGGCGGAGCTCGTGTACGTCGAACTCGCCCGCGACATCGACAACGGTCTGACCGAGGTCAAGAACACGGCGAGCACCATCTTCGTCGGCAAGACGGCCGAAGCACTGCGCGGCGTCATCGACGGTCGGCTGCGCGACTACATCTCCACGTTCAAGACGGCCCACGAGAAGACCCGCGGCGCCCTGACCACGTACGTCGGCGTCATGCGCACGCAGCAGGAGCGCGCCGACGCCGCGCTGACCGCCGCCGCCGCGCTGTCCGAGGACGACGACGCGGGCCGGGACACGCACAAGGCCACCGCCGAGGACGCCAAGACCACCCTGGAGGGCGCGGCCGACACCGCCGCGCGCGCGATCAACGCCGCCGCCGAGTCCATCGCCTCCCCCGTGGACGAGTGCGAGGAGTTCTGGAAGGCGCTCACCTGGATCGCCATGCTCCTGGCCCTGCCGGCGATCATCTTCGGCGGACCGATCGCACTGCTCGCGATCGCCTTGAACGTCGCGCTCCTGATCAAGACCGCGATCGACTTCGCGCACGGCAAGGCGAGCGTCACCCAACTCGTCCTGGGGGTCTTGGGGGTGATCGCCCCCACCACCAAGGGGCTGCACCTGGGGAACCTGTGGAAGCTCGTCGGGGGCATCTCCAGCCGCGGCGTCGCGGGCACCAAGAACCTGTTCCTGGGCGGCGCCAACTCGCTCGGGCTGTTCAGCCGGCTCGGGCTGGGTATCGACGACGTGGTCGGCGCGGCGGGAGCGTGGATCAAGGGCGGGATCCAAGGACTCAAGCTGGGTCCCGGCCTGGGCAAGGTTCCCCAGTTCCTGTCGTTGGGCGGCCAGGGCGCGCGCGGCATCCGGTTCTTCCCGCTGGGCGCCGAGCTCACCATGATCAACCTGGCCGGCGCCAAGACGTTCTTCGGCCTGCGCAGCGTCATCACCACCATCAACGCCTTCAAGGGACTGGGCGCTTCGATCGCGCACGGGCTGAGCGGCTTCAAGGGCCTGCGGCTGTTCCTGCCGGTGGCGGCCGACGAGATGGGCAAGGGCCTGGGGCTCGCCTTCAAGATCGGCTTCATCGACCGCGGCGTCTTCGGCATGTACCGCTACGGCGCCTTCATCGACGGCAAGTTCATCGGCGCGGGCGCCAAGGTCTCGGGCGGCGTCAACGCGGGGTTCGGCGCCTTCGGGTCGGGCGGCGATCTGATCAAGCTGCCTCACATCAACCTCGGCGGGCTCGACTCGATGGGCGGCGGACCGCTCGGCGCCGCCTTCGACGTGCCGCCCCCGTACACCCGGTTCGCCGGCGATTTCGGCGACCTGTCCGTGGCGAACATCCCCCCGCTGGGCACGTTCGGCAACGGATTCCACGTCGGCGGCTTCCCCGACCTGAGCACATATCTGGGCAACACCGGCAACCTGGGCGCGTTGGTACCGCTCACCGGGTTCGGGACCAAGATCGCCGACATCCCGTCGTTCTCCTTCACCGGTCTGGGCACGACGAACCTCGCGGGGAACCTCACCGTCCCGCCCGGGATCACCGGGCTCGGCCAGACCGGACTCGGCGCGCTGCCGCCCTCGCTCGGGCACATCAGCATCCCGAACCTGGACACCGTCACCAACTCCTTCCCCAAGCTCGACATGGGCCTACCCGGATCGGGCGCGCTGGTCCACGACCTGCCCTCGACCGGCGCGATGGCCCTCCCGCACGTCGAGGGCCTCGGGACCGTCTCCCTCCCGCAGGTCGGGCACGTCGCGCTCCCGCAGACGGGCGTCAGCGCGATGCCGAGCGTGTCCGTGCCGACGCTGCCGCACGTCAACCTCTCGCCGGTGTCGGCGACGCCGGTCTCCGGGCTGTCCGGCTCACTCGCCCCCGGTCTCGGCACCCACGTCGGACCCACGACGGCCGCGCTCGGCGATCTCAGCCTGCCGACCGTCAGTGCGCAACTGACGGACCTGCCCGCCCTGTCCCCCTCCGGCCTCTCCGGACCGCAGGCCGTCGGACTGGGTGACGGCGCCCTCGTCCACGTCCCGGACATCGGTTCGGTCCCGGTCGTGGCGCAGATCCAGGCGCCGCACACCGGTCAGATCGCCACTCCGGCGGGCGGCGCGGTCGGGCTCGGACACGTCGCCACCCCGAACCTCGGCGGCCTGCCCGGCGTCACGCACGTGGCGACGCCCGCCACCGGCGCCCTGTCGAACATCGCCGGGGTGAACACACCCCATCTCGGGGCGATACCGAACGGCACCGCCGTCGGCCTACCGAACACCGGGGTCGTCGACCTGCCGACGGTGCACGGCGGGCACGGCGAGCTCTCACCCACCGCGCCGGGCGCGCACCCGGTCGGCGGCAAGGGCGTCGACGGCATCGACGACGCGACCACGCACATCGACGTCAACGGCAGCCAGGTGACGCTCGGCACCCTGACGACGGGCAACGGAGCGGGCCACGTCACCCCGGTCGGCCTCGGCGGCACCGGAGCCGGCCACCTCCTCCCGAGGACCCCGGCGGCCGACAACCTCACGGTGTTCATGGTGAACAACGTGCAGTACGACTTCGTGCACACGTTCAACGGCATCCCCGGCCTCGACGGCGTCGAGGTACGGGTCGCCCCGAGCATGCGGGCCGGCCGGACCGTCGACGTCCACGTCGATGCGGGGGGCCGAACCGGCATCGACGCGTCGCACATCACCGTCGGCGACCGGCAGGTCCTGCGGATCGAGCAGAACCTGCCGACCGGCGGTGTGCGCCGCTGGGACTACGAGCTGAGCGCGCAGAACAACCATCAGCTCCTCGACGACCAGATCATCGACACCCACGTCACCGGCCCCGTCCCCGGGCAGGCCGTCGAACTGACCCCGCTCACCACGCCGCAGCCCCCGTCCACCGCGATCACCGGCACGACCGCGCTCGCAGGCGGCACCACCGTGCCGACGCTCCACGGACCGGGCACCATGGCCGCCCCGGCGCCGCGACTCGTCGACATCCCGGGGCTGCCCGGCACTCGGGTCGAGGTCAGCTTCGGCCCGGGCGGCGGCATCCAGGACATCCGGGCGATCGGCGATGCGAACGTGCGCCCCTCGCGCGTCACCCGACCGACCGGAAACGACCTCGTGCGGGTCGAACAGACCATCGTGGACGACGTCGAGACCCGCCGCTGGGATTTCGACGTGTCCACGGCGAACGGCCGACTCCTGCGCATCGAGCGCCACATCACCCTCAACGGCGGCGATTACGACGGCACCCTCGTCGCCGTCAAGGTCGACGTGGCGGACAATCCCTTCGGCGTCACCCACTTCGGCGCCGACGGCAGCATCCTCAATCCCGGCGGACCGCCCGTACGCGTCGACGCGGTCGCCGTCAACATCCCCACGGGCACCGGCTTCCAGCTCTACGACCGGACCACCGGCGCACCGTCGCACACGGGCCTGCAACTCGTGGACTCCGACGGCGGCAAGCTGCCGATGCACGTGATGACCCCGCACAACGGCGAGCCCCACACGCTCGTCGCCGACGACGCCACCACGTCGCTGGGCTCCGTCACCGCGCCCGCGAACGCGAACGGCATGTTCCACGTCGTCCCGACCGACACCGGTCCCGCCGTCCGGGTCTTCGACGCGGACGGCCGGTTCTCGCACGAGTCCCTGCCGCTCACCGGCATCGACCAACTGCACCTGGCGGGCGGCCACATCCACTCGCCGCACGCCGACACCCCGCACATCGCGGGCCCCGACGGCGCGCCGGTCCCGCGCACCGACGTCGTCCCGCAGCTCGACCACGGGTTCCGCGTCGTGCACCCGGGTGGGCAGTTCCACGTCGATGTCGCGGGCGCACGCGCGCACGACGTCATACCGCTCACCACCGCCGGCGGCCACGACACGGGGCTCCACGTGTTCACCCCGGTCAACGCCGCGAACCCGCTGCCCAACCCGCGCGGCCTGGACGGCACGCCGTCCACGACCGCGACCGTCGCCAACGTCGACAACACGTTCCACCTCACCGGCATCGATGCCCGGCCCCATGTGGTGACCGTGCACACCCCGCAGGGCGCCTTCTCTCACAACGCGCTCCCGCTCACCGGTGGCGGCGGCGCCCCCGGCGGGTTCATCCGGTTGCCCGACACCGTCGGCGGGACCCCGCACCTCACCCGGGGCGACGGCACGATCGTGCCGAACACGAGTGTCACGCCGCAGCACGGCGGCGGGTATCTGGTGCAACACGGCGGCGGAGCGATCATCGTCGGCGACGGGGGCCGCTACACGCACAACGTCGTCGAACTGACGGCCGGCGGCGCGCGCCTGGGGCAGTTCGTGCACACACCGGTGGGCACCCCCCACGTGCCGGCGCCCAACCCGAGCAGCCGAGGCGGCATACCCGACCCCGACCTCACGGTCACCCGGGTCGGCAACGACCTGCGACTCACCGACCCCAACGGGTCGTTCACCGCGCACGGTCTCGACGGCGTGCGCCGCTACGAGGCGATCCACGTGCTCGGCGGTCCGTTCGAGGGCCGGTTCGTCCGGTTCGACGGCCACGCCGGCACTCTCGTCGACGGGCACCTCGCCCCCGTACCGGACGCCCGCGTCGTGCGGCAGACGCAGTTGCCGGGCGGCGGCTTCCGGGTCGGCGACGGCGCCGACCACGTGGTCGTCGGCCCGCAGGGCTTGCACCGATTCGACGTCGTGGGC
>NZ_WWJX01000592.1 GCF_009865215.1 Streptomyces sp. SID3343
ATCCGCGCTCGGGGTCGGGTCGAGTGGGATCGACCTTGCCTTCTCAACCCGGGTTGAGGTCAACTGAACCGATGAGCGACACCTGGGTACCGGTGGGCGACGTCGCCGACCGCTTCGACCTGTCCGTCTCGACGCTGCACTACTGGGAGCGTCGGGGACTCGTCACGCCGCACCGGCGCGCGGGCCGGCGCTACTACGACGCGGAACACCTGTACCGGATAGCGCTGATCCGGCTGTGGCGCGACACCGGCCTGATGTCGTTGGAGGAGATCGCCGCCGTCCTGGCGGGCCGCACCGCGACGCACACCTGGCGCGACACCGTCACCTCCAGGATCGCCGCACTGGAGGCGCAGACGGAACGGCTCGACACCGCCCGGGGCTACCTGCGCTACATGCTCGAATGCACGCGCGACAACCCGGCGGCCGACTGCCTGCAATTTCGCGAAGAGGTGCGGGTGCCCGCGCCGAAGGGTTCGCCGTCGAGGCCCGGCCCGGGGCCGGCGAGCCCCCCGGCGATCGGCTCCCGAGGGGGTACGTCCGATCACCCCCGGCGTGGGGTCGAGGAGGTGCCGCCGTCCGCGGGCCGGGGGCCGGTGTAGACGCCGACGGCGCGGTAGCGCAGGCCGCCCGGTTGTCGGTACTCCTCCAGCGCGTGGGCGAGCCAGCCGACGGTTCGGGCCGTCGCGAAGATCGCCTCACCGGCGTCCGGACGCATGTCCAGGGCGTGTGCCAGGGCTGCCAGGGCCAGATCGGAGTTGGCGAACGTGGGCTCACGGGCCGCGATTTCGCCGGTGAGGGCGTCCACCGCTTCCAGTACGCGGGCCACTCGGCCGTCGGTGTCGGCCGATTCGCGGAGCAGGCCCAGGAGTCGGTCGGCGCGCGGGTCGCGTTCCGCGTAGAGGAGGTGGCCGAGGCCGGGCAGGCGTTCGCCGGCGCGGAGTCGGTCGGCGATCGCGGTGGTGGGGCTGCCGAAGGGATCCAGGGCGTCGCGCAGGAAGCGATGGGCCATGCCGATCGCGGCGCCGTGGTGGCGGCCGTCGAATACGCCCAGGCCGGCTGACACGACGGCGTACACGTCGGCCCGTGCGCCGGCGGCCACCCGCGCGGCCAGTGTGGACACGGCCAGGTCGTGGTCGGCCTGCAGGACGAGTGCGGCATTGAGCAGGTGCAGGTGCTCGGGTGTGGCCGGGCGCGCGGTCAGTTTCGGCCACAGTCGCCGGGCGAGGTCGAGGCCGGTCGGCGCCGGCGCGCCGGGGCACGGCGGCAGCGCGTCGACGATCA
>NZ_WWJX01000593.1 GCF_009865215.1 Streptomyces sp. SID3343
CCCCTTCGGGCCGCCGCCGGCGACGGTGTCGACGATTCCGTCCGTGCCGATCCGGCGCAGTCGCGCGTTGCCGGTGTCGGTGGCGTAGACCTCGCCGACCGGGGAGACCGCGAGTCTGCTGCCGGCGAGGAAGTCGAAGTCGGCGGCGAGGGCCGGCCCGCCGTCGCCGCCGTAGCCCTCGCCGCCCCGGCCGGCGAAGCCGCTGACGATTCGGGTGGCCGGATCGATCCTGCGGATCCGCCCGACGCTGGTGTCGATGACGAAGACCGCGCCGTCCGGACCGACCGCGACCGCGACGGGGCGCCCGACCGCGGCGTCCACCGCGGGCCCGCCGTCGCCGGCGTCGTCCAGGGCGCCGGTGCCCAGGACGGTGCGGATGACGCCGGTGGCGGCGTCGACGTGGCGGATCCGCCGGTTGCCGGTGTCGGCGATGTACAGGTCCCCGTTGGGGGCGACGGCCACCGCCGCGGGGTCGCGCAGGGATGCCGCGACGGCCGGGCCGCCGTCACCGGCATACAGGCGCGTGCCGTTGCCCGCGACGGTGGTGATCACCTTCGTTGTCGCGTCGATACGGCGTACCCGCTGGTTGGTTGCGTCGACGACGTA
>NZ_WWJX01000594.1 GCF_009865215.1 Streptomyces sp. SID3343
GACTGCGCCAGCGGGTGCGCGTGGGGCAAACCGGCGAGCAGCCGCAGCAGTTGCCCGAGCAGGCGCAGCACCAGCCGCAGCCCCAGCAGCCGCCGGCCGGGTCCAACCCGGTCGACACGCCGCCGTTTCCGGTCGCCGCCGCCGTGCCGCAGCGCACGACGCTGCCGCCGCGCCGGCAGCGTCGGGTCGGGCGTGGACCGGTGCCGCCGCAACAGACGGGGCCGCACAGTGGCGCGCACCCGGTCGGGGACGCGGTCAACACGGGCGTCGCGGCTGTTTCGCCGCCTTCGATCGATCCGGCCGGGTCGGTCGGCCCGGCGGTGGGAGCGGGCGGGGTGAGCATTCCGGCCCAGCACGCGCCGGCGCCGGTATCGGCTCCGGTGGCTTCGGTTGCTCCGCCGGCTCCGGTTGCTCCCGTGCACGTGCCGCCGCAGGCGGTCGAACGGGTGGCCGTAGAGCCTCAGGGTGAAGTTCAGGTCGAGGGTTCGGTGGAGGCTGTCGCCGAGGTTGCCGAAGTTGCCGGGGCCGTGGTTCAGGCTCCGGTCGAGGCGCCGGTGCCCGCCCCCGGGCCGACTCCCGCTCAGCCGGTCGCGCCTGTGGCCGAGAGCCTTGTGGTCGACAGTCCTGTGGTCGAGAGCCCGGTGGTCGAGAGTGTCGAGCCGCAGGCGGCACCGCCGGCCGCGGCGCCGGCCGTGCCTGTGGCGACCGCTTCGGGCGTGACCGCGCCGGCGATACCGCAACCGCTGCCGGGGGTGCCGCCGCAGGTCGCGCATCCGCGCTTTGC
>NZ_WWJX01000595.1 GCF_009865215.1 Streptomyces sp. SID3343
CGCGTGGCGTCTGGCCCAGGTCACGGCGGACATGCTCAACGACGTGATCGTCGCGCACGGTTTGACGCGTGCGGAAGCTCGCGCGGTGGCGGTGTCGCTGCCGGACGGCTCGGCCTCGGTGGACATCCGCATGTCGGTGCGCGGCGCGGAACTGGTGGCCGGTGCGCTGCGGCGGGTCAACCGGCGCGCGGCGTAGACCCGGGTGGCCTGCGGCTCTGCGCGAGCAACCCATGCCCCGCCGGCCGCGCGCTCCGTTCCGTCGTGGGACCCGGCCGAACGACGGTGAGCCCGGACGGGTGCCGGTGTGGGGCGCGCGGCGGTGGTGCGCGGGTGGGTCCCACCTGGGATCACCCCGCCTCCCCGCTGTGACCCCCCGCGCCGGCGGCGTGTCCCGTAGCCGATCACCGCTGCCGGCCGATGGGGATGTTCGGGCCGGCGTATCCGGTGGGTGTGCGCGGGCGGTGGTCGCAGTGTTGGGCCGGTGGCCTGCCCGTGCGGGGGTCGGGCATGGTCGGGGGCTCGTACGCTGATCGGCACAGTGGGGAGGCACCCCTCCCCACCCGATTTCCCCACTGAGGGCCCGGCCTTGCCCGATGAGGGGTCCCCGTGCGGGGAGGTGGCTCAAGACTGC
>NZ_WWJX01000596.1 GCF_009865215.1 Streptomyces sp. SID3343
GCCAGTGCCGGCCCCACGGGATCACGAACAGCACGCTCGTGTCGGTGCGCAGGATCAGCCCCGACTTGGAGATCACCCGGTCCCTGGGCACCAGGATGTGCACGCCCTTGGACGCGCGGACGTGGAACTGTCCGCGGGTGTCGGCCATCGCCTGCGTGTCGTCGGTCCATACGCCGGTCGCGTTGATCACCTGCTTGGCGTGCACCTCGAACTCGCGGCCCGACTCGACGTCGACCAGACGCGCGCCGGTGACCCGCTCGCCCTGGCGCAGGAAAGCGACGACCCGGGTCCGGTTGGCCACGTGCGCGCCGTACGCGGCGGCGGTACGGGTGATCGTCATGGTGTGCCGCGCGTCGTCGACCTGCGCGTCCCAGTACTGGATCGCGCCGATCAACGCGTCCGACTTGAGCGCGGGCACCTCGCGCAGGGCGCCGTGTCGGGTCAGGTGTCGATGGCGGGGCAGGCCGCGGGAGTTTCCGGAGGTCACGCCCATCGTGTCGTAGAGCAGGACACCGGCCCCCACGTACGGGCGCTCCCAGCCGCGGTGGGTCAGCGGGTAGAGGAACTTCACCGGCCGCACCAGGTGCGGGGCGAGTCGTTGGACCAGCAGGCCGCGTTCGCGCAGGGCCTCCTGGACGAGTCGGAAGTCCAGCATCTCCAGGTAGCGCAGGCCGCCGTGGATGAGTTTGCTGGAGCGGCTGGAGGTACCACTGGCCCAGTCGCGACCCTCGACCAGACCGACGTTGAGCCCTCGGGTGACGGCGTCGAGGGCGCATCCCGCGCCGACCACCCCGCCACCGACGACCAGGATGTCCAACTCGCGGCCCGACCCCAACGCGGCCAGGGCGTCTTCGCGGGCCTTCGGCGACAAGGCGACGGGTTTCACGTCACGGCTCCTCGGGACGGGGACAGGGGCCCTTACATTCGACGGCCGTTCGGCACCCCGCGCACTCCCGGTGACCGTTTCTTGCGCCGATCGGCGCAGCCCGTGCCCCGATCGAGGTCACGGTCGGCGAGGCGAGGCGCGACGGGCGACCGCGATGCGGCGAACGCGGGCCGAAGCGGGGCCGCTGCGGCGGTGGTCGGCTGTGAGCCGGCGGGATCCTCTCGGACGCCGGCCCGGATTCGTGGGTGACGTCGGGCATACGCTGACGGTCATGGACGAGGTGTTGTCATACCTGATCTTCTTCGTCGTGCTCGCCGCGGTCCTGGGTTGTTTCGTGGCGTTCGCGCAGCGGATGCGCCGCCGCGGTGTCGCCGGTTCGGCCGTCCGCGCCGTGTTGCTCGCCAACGCCGAGGGGCTGCACGGGACCCTGCACGACGCCGGCGTGGAGATTCAGGCGCAGGCGCAGCGCAAGGTGCCCATGCGTTCCCCCGACGACCCGTGGACACCCGGCCGCGACGAGGCGAAGTGGCGGGGTGCGGGAGGCCGACCGCCGCGCGGGTCGCGGCGTCGACGGCTGCGCGGGCCGTGGCGGCGCAGGGGGTGACCGGGCGCCCGGTACGGGTGTCGCGGGGGGTGGCGGGCGGGGGACCGCGGTGATGCGGTACGACATGTCCTGTGATCGACGAAGACCCGCCCGTGGCCTCGACCGCCGCCTCGACCGTACGGCTGTTCGTGGCGCTCGCCCCGCCCGACGACGCGAAGCACGAGTTGGAGCGGGCGCTGCGGCCGGTGTACGCCGCGCACCCGCGACTGCGGTGGAATCGGATCCAGGACTGGCACATCACCTTGGCCTTCCTCGGCGAGGTCGCGGTCGACGTCGTCGCGGCCCTGCGTCCGCCGCTGGCCGAGGTCGCCGCGTCCGGCCGGCCCGTCACGCTCGACCTGCGGGGCACCGGACAGTTCGACGACCGAGTCCTGTGGACCGGCGTCGGCGGCGACGTCGAGGGCCTGCACGCGCTGGCCACGGCCGTGCGCGGGGCGATCGAGGACGCGGGTGTCGCGTTCGAGGACCGGCCGCTGCGGGCCCACCTGACCCTCGCCCGCGCACGCCGGGACAACCTCGACGGCAT
>NZ_WWJX01000597.1 GCF_009865215.1 Streptomyces sp. SID3343
AGGATCGTGTCCGGCAGGGAGCCGAGTCCGGCGACGGCGACCGCGCAGTAGGACGGAAACGCCTGCACGCTCTGGTTCGATCCGTCGCCGACGCACCGGTAGGTGACGCCGGAGCGTCGGTGTCCGGCGTTGATCCAGCCGCGTAGTTCCTCGTTGTCTCCGGCCTTGGGGCCGAACACGGTGTCGATCTCGTCGAAGAGGATGGTCGGTGTGCTCTCTCCGGCGGACACTGCGCGGAACAGCGCCGCGGCGGACGCGTTGACGGCGGGCATCGGGTTGGGCACGAGGGTTTCCACGATCTCCAGAGCGCGGGTCTTTCCGCTGCCCGGTTCGGGCGACAGGAACGCCATGCGGGGCGTGGAGTCGAAGCATTCGAGCAGGTGCGCGTGCGCGTCCCACAAGGCGACGGCGACGAATGCCGCCTCGACAGGGAACACGTTGAACCGCCGGTGGAACGCCTCGACTTCGTCCAACAGGCGCGCACCGTCGCCCGGCTCGGCTGCGGTGCCAGGACTGCTCTTAAGGGGAGGGGTCGGGTCCGTCATGCTGCGCTCCTGCTGTTGTGCGCGATCGACCAGTTCAGTGCGCTGGTGATGGCCGGGACGCTTTCGCGCTCGGTCAGACCGGACCCCATCGCCCCCTCCTTAAGAGCGTCTTCCACCACCGCGCGCGGAAGGTCGCCGGACGCCACGAGTCGACCCAACGCCCGCGCGGCCCGTACGAGTGCCGCGTTGCGACCACCCTCGGCGGTGCCCGCGACGTTCGCGGTCTCGTTGCGCAGCGCGGCGGCCGCGTACGCGCTGGTGTCGCGTGGGATCGGTGTGGGCACCGTGCGGCGGGTCACCGGGGCGGGTCGCAGCAAGGCGAGCAGCCAATCCGGCAGCGGTGTCACGTCGCCGTCACGGTTGATCGTGTAGGGGCGGGCGCCGATGATGCTGCCTGCGGCGATGACGTATCCGCCGTGTGCGCGCGTGTCGACCTTCCATCCGTGTTTGCCCACGGTGCTGGGCAGGCCGGGTCCGTCCGGGGCGAGGAAGTACAGGTGTTGGCCGCCCGAACGTGTGGTCACGGTGAACGTCGCGTCCGGGAACGACGCTTCGGCGCGCGTGGCCAGGATCGCGAGCACGTCGGCACCGTCGCCGATGTTCTCGTTCGCCCATGGTCCTTTCGGGACGTCGTCCTCGTTCTTGGGCTTGTCGAG
>NZ_WWJX01000598.1 GCF_009865215.1 Streptomyces sp. SID3343
AGGCGAAATACGTGCGCGGGCAGCAGTCGGCGGACGGCAGTCGGACGACGGACGACGCGAAACCGCCGGTTCGCCGTGCCCATCCGGTTCGTCGATCCCTCGGTTGTTAGTCCTTTCGAGTGCACCGCTCGAAGGGGGCGTCGAACAACCGGCGAGTGCGGTAAACAAGGAGGCATGCCTCTCAAGATGCGTGCCGCCAGGGTCGGCTCGATGGATGTGAATCGCATGGGCCCGGTGGAGTTGCGGGTCTTCGCACTGTTCGCCGCGGCGGCTGCCGCGGGCCAGGCCGTCACCCTGCGCGAGGTGGCCGGCCTCGCCGGACCGAGCGGGCGGACCATCGGGTCGCGGGGTGCGATCAGCATCGCGGCCGACCTCGTGGACAACGGTCTGTTGGCGCTGTCACCGGCGTTGGACACGGTGGGGGTGGACGGGCCGATCGTGGTCACCGTCGCCGGCCGGGCCGCC
>NZ_WWJX01000007.1 GCF_009865215.1 Streptomyces sp. SID3343
GTGGCCTCGACCACCGGCGCCGCGGGACCGCGCAGGCGGTCGTCGACGTCGCGGACGAAGGACTCGCGGGCCCACGGGGCAAGTGAGGCCCGCACGGTGCGGACCCGGTCGACCGCGGTCGCGTAGGCCTGGAGACCGACCAGGTCGAGGGCCTCTTCGAGCAGCCGGCACGCGTCCTGTGGCTCGCGGGCGCCGACCGCCGTCGCGGCCAGCTCGGCGAGCGTCATCGCCCGCTGTTTGTGGCTGTCCGCGGGCAGCCCGGCCAACGTGCGCTCCAGGCTGGCCCTGGCCGGCTCGGAGCGCCCGGCGGCGACTTCCGCGGCGCCGCGGAAGCCTTCGAGGCGAGCCGCCGAGAACCAGTCCAACCACGGGGGCGGGCCGGTGGCCGACCACGAACCCGGTCGCTCGGGCGGCGCGTAGGTGTCGGCGGCGCGGTCGAGGAACGGGAAGGCGGCTTCGGGAGTGCCCAGCCGCACCTCCGCCTCGGCCGAGATCGCGTCCAACCACGAGCGCAGCGTCGGCCCGGCGTCGCCGCTGGTGGTCCGCTCGCGGGCCGCGGCCAGGGTGTCCCTGGCCTCGCCGCCCCGTCCGGTCCACGCGGGGGCGAACGCCATGTGCCCGAGCACCGCGGCGGCCAGCGAACCGTCACCGGCCCGGTCGGCCGTCGCCAACGCGAGTTCCTGCCACCGACGCACGTGCGGACCGCGCAGGCTCAGGTCGAAGAACGCGATCCGCGACGCGAGCAGCGCCGTCTCGGCTATCGCCCCGTAATGCGGGCCCTCGGGCCCCTCGGCGAGCAACCGGGCGCCGTTTCGGGCGTGTTCGGCCACCACCGGAAGCAGTCGTCCCGGTTCCTCGACCCAGTAACGCGACCTCAGACGTGCGGTGGTGGCGGTGTAGGCGGCGGGGTCCGGGAGGTGATGCGCCGAGTCGGTCGAGCCGGACGCGGCGGTGCTTTTCGCCGTGAGACCGGCGACGGCCACACCGGCCAGGAAGGTGCGTCGTTGCACCGCGTCCTCCATACGCGTCGGGTGACGGACATGACTGCGCGGACCCGATCACGCGATACACCGGGCCGGTACGCTCCGTGCTGGAACTCGATCGTGAACCCGCCCCACCTGCGGCGTCATGCGTCTCGCCCGTTAGAGCGGCAAGAGTCCTCAGCGTGTCCTTCAGGAGTCCCACCGCGGGCCTCGTCACACGGTGTGCCGACCTGGTTGCATCTAGGGCAGAAGCGGATGTCCTCCGAACGGTCGCTTCCGGCTCACGTAGCCCGGAGCGGATGCTTGGCGGATCTCCCAGCCCAGAGGTCGACGACGTATCCGTTTCCGTGGACGAAACGAGAGGACCACCTCACCGATGGACGCCGACGTGAACCGAACGACGACGGCAGCGCTGCCGCAGAACGCGCTTCGGAACCCGTACGCTCCCCGACTGGTCGCAGCCGGCGAGACGTTCGACGTGATCGAGGTGGAAGACCGACTGGGGCGCGAGGCGCTGAGCACCCTGCGCGCCCACGGCGTGCCGATCGGGCCCGTCATCTTCGACCGCCGATACCGCAGGATCGGGTTTCTCGTACCACCGACCGCCGTGATGCCGATGCGGCCTCGTGAGCGCCGCCTCGGCCCCCGACACCACGGGCGCGGCGCGTGGATCACCTTCCCGCCCCCGCCGGAGCAGAGCGACGGGCCGCTCGTGTGGCTCGTCGCGCCCACGCCCGACAACCGACTGACGATGCTGCGCCACGTGCGCGCGGCGATCGCCGAGGCGGCCCGCGCGCTCGCGGAGCGCCACCAGCAGGCGAACTGACTTTCGCCCCCGGACGTATCGGTCGGGGACCTGACAACAGAGCGGCTCCCTCAACCGGCTCGACCCGATCGATATCGGCAAGACGCGGTGCGCCCGCACACCATTCGGTGTGGGGGCGCACTCGTATGTCGAGGTTTAGTCGGACCCCCACCGACCGAGGTGCCCCGGATTGTCCCTCGTTGTCCCGGCCGGCGTCGCTCTTTCGGGCAAGGCTCTTTCGGATGGCGGTTCGTTGGTGACAATGGCTAAGGCACGGGATCTTGTCGGGCGCCCTCGCGCCGCGATCGCCGTTGCCGCTGTCACCCCACGTCTGCACCGCCGGAAGGAAACCGCGCATGCCGTCCCAGTCGCGCAAGCCCCGGATGCGGCCCGCGCCGCTGACGTTCGAGCCCTCGGTGCCCGAACCGCCCGACGAACGCTTCTTCGACCTGGACGATCTGACCGATCCCCAGGAGGTACTGGCCCGCTCGACGGATCTGGCCGAGGCGTTTCGCGCCGCGGCCGACCGGGCGGTGGACTACCAGGCGATGGCCGCCGCGCGGATGGCGGACCCGAGTCGGTTCGACCACCTCACGACGGCTCAGATCGCCGAGCGCGCGGGGTGGGGCGAGGACTACACGGCGAAGATGGTCGAACACGGTCGGCGACTGCTGACCGAGCGCGGCGAGTAGGACCGGGACCGCGCGCGGTCCGCAGGCGGCGACGGCCTCAGGACCGCGCGAGCACCCGGTGTTCGGCGAGCTTCGACAGCACCGCCTGATTCGCCTCCCACCCGTCCGGAAACGTCACCGGTACCCCCAGGTGCACCGGCTCCGCCGACGGGTGGGCGTCGAGTAGTTCCGGGATGCCGGCCCGCGCGACCATCAGGCACGCGTGCCGGTGCCGCGAGGCCAGGACGCACAGTCGGCCCGTCTCCAAGTGGAACTCGGTGGCGTCGCGGCGCCCGGACAACGGGTGCAGGACCACCGTGACGTCGAACTCGCGCCCCTGGAGCCGGTTCGCGGTGTCCACCACGACATCGGCGGCGCCGAGCGCGCGCAACGCCGACTCCACCCGTGAGCGCTGTTCGCGGTGGCTCACCCCGATCGCGAGCCGCGACGCGTCCAGCGGCACCCCGTCGGGAGTGCGCTCGCCGAAGGACGTGCCACCGCGCGTGAGCAACCGGGCGGCCAGCGTCGCGACCGCGCGCACCGCCTCCTCGTCGGCCGCCGCGGTGAACCGCGCGGGCAACTCCAGCAGGCCCCACCCCGACGCGGCGGCCACGTCCACCGCCTCGTCGTACGCGTCGTGCTCGCGCGCGTCCTCGAACCGCAGCACCCGCTCGCCGGGCCCGGTGCCCGAGCGAAACGGCGTGTAGGGATAGAACGCCTCGGACACCAGGGGCGCCGCGCTCGCCGGCAGTCGCCACGACACCGGCAGCCGGTGCACCGGCAGGTCGGGGTTGTGCCGACGCAGCACCACCACGGCGCTCTGCGACGGGTCGTAGGTCAAGCCGTGCCAGCGCGAGGTGTCCACCGTCGCGAACGGGTCGAGCTGGCCGGGATCGCCCACGAACAACGCCCGGTCGAACAGGCGCGCCACGAGCAACAGCGCGTCGGAGCGCATCTGGTACGCCTCGTCCACGATCGCCCACGGCCAACGGCGGTCCTGGACCAACGCCCACTTGGCGGCCGTCGCCACCACCACGGCGCACCCGTCGAGCCCCTCGGCCTTCTCCGCGTTGACCACGGCCGTGCCCACCAGCGCGGGCGGCAGCCGATAGCCCGTCGCCGACAACCGGCCCACCGACAACCGCGGGTGGTCCTCGGCCAGGCGAACCAGCAGGTCGTCGACCTGGTTGTTGGTCTGCGCGACGATCATCAGCCGCTCGCCGCCGGCCGCCAACTCGGCCGCGGCGCGCACCACGAGCGTCGACTTGCCGGCCCCCGGCGGGGAATCGACCACCACCCCGCGATGCAGGCCCGACCCGAGGTCGGCGAGCACCGCGTCGGTGGCGGCGGCGGCCAGCACGGCCGGATCCCCCTCGGGGGCCGCGCCCACCCTCCCGTACGGCGATCGGCGCGGCGTCACGGACATCACGACCAGTCCTCCAGGGCGTCGTCGTCCACCTCGGGCACGACCTCGGGTTCGACCACCGTCGGCGGGCCGCCGTGGGTCCACGGGGTCTCCTCGACGGCGGGCCACTCGGGACTGCGGCGAAACTCCGCGATCACCGAGGTCCAACACAGGCGTTCGCCGACGTCGGGCACGCTGCCCGCCTTGGGCACCTTGCCGCCGCCCATCCCGCCGCGCAGTTCGAGCACGACCAGGCCCGGTTCGGTGTCCAGGACCCGGGCCTTGGCGTCGGGGCGCTCGACGCATTCGAGGTCGGTGCCGGGGCCGAACAGCGGTTCGTCGTCGGTGCGGAACGTCAGCATCGGGCGTGGGCGGGCACTCTTCTTGCCCGGCTCGGCGACCACCCGCTCGGCGTCCACCGCGACCAGGTCGCCGCGAAACGCCTCGCCGGCCAGCCGCACCGCCGCCATCAACAGCGGGTCGTCGCGCACCTGTTCGGCGTCCAGCCGGGCCTGGGCCCGCTCGCGCGTGGCGAGTTGGGCCGCCGCGGCGACCGCGCCGGGCACGCGCGGCTGCGGCCTCGACTCGGGGTCGGCGAGATCGGCGGTGAAGAAGCTGTAGGACGCCCGGTCGGCCTCCCAACGGCCCGCCACCGAGCCGCCGACGGGCAACCCGCGCAGCAACGAGACGCCGTGCCACATCCGGTCCCACGTCGGCATCAGCTCGGCGGACAGCGCGGCGCGGATCGCGTCCTCGGCGAGTCGCGCGGACGGTGAGTCGTCGCCGCCCTCGCGGGCCTCGTCGAACGCGGCGATCAGTGGCGCGAGCCGCTCGTCGAAGGCGGGGTCGGTGGTCGGCCCGGCGGTGGGCCCACCCTCGGCGGCGCGCGCGGCCTCGGCCCCGTGCAGGCCCGCCGGCGGATCGATCCACGCGAGCAGCGACGCCAGGTCGCCGTCCTCCAGCGCGCTCTGCCCGGTCGCCCACGCCTGGGTGAGCAGGTCGGTCAGCGCGAGCAGCAGGCTGGAGCCGGGCACTCCGGCCCGGTCGGCGAGATACGTGCTCCAGCGCCCGAGCAGCGGCACGTCGGCCGGCACCGCGAACTCGCCCTCGGTGCGCCGAAAGCGCGTCGAGCGGCCGAGCAGGCGCAGGTATTCCACCCCGCCGCTCGTCGGCACGAGCACCTGCGGCGCGTCCAGGGCCCGTTCGTACGGGTCGTCGCCGCGTCGCTCGATCGACTCGGTCTCGGCGGCGAACTCGTTCAGGTAGGGCAGCAGTTCCCCGGCCAGCTCGGCGGTGTGCGCGAACCGGCGGTCGCGATCGCGCGGTTGCGGTACGACGAACAGGCGCGGCGCGGACCGGTCGGTGCCGACCAGCACGGCCAGCGGCGCGAACGCCTCGCCCGCGAGCACGTAGGGCACGAGCACCATCGGGTAGGCGGACAGGTGGCGGTGCCGCACGGTCGCGGCGGGCTGGGCCCGCCCCGTCGCGGCGGCGCGCAGTCGGCCGAGCGCGGCGACAGCGCTCACGCGACGCCCTCCAGGGCCTCGCGCCG
>NZ_WWJX01000062.1 GCF_009865215.1 Streptomyces sp. SID3343
GCGGTACACGTTGTAGCCGGTCGCGCCCGGGACGGCGTTCCAGCTCAGCGGCACACTCGACGACGTCGGCGCACCCGCCGCAAGTCCGGTGGGGGCGGCGGGAATCTGCGTGCTGCCGCCGGGGCCCGCGAGGGTGATGTCGTCGGCGTAGTACGCGGGCTGTCCGTACCAGCCGTGCGTGTAGACGGTCACGGACGTCGTGGACGGGCCGGTGTTGAACGTGGTCTGGAGCTTTTGGTAGGTGCCGGCGTTCGGCGTCCACGTGGACGGGTCACTGGTGCCGGTGCCGGTGGCGCCGAGGTAGATGTAGCTGCCCTGGACCCAGGCGCTCAGCGTGTAGGCCGAGTTGGGCAGGACCGTGACGGTCTGCGAACACCTGGCGTTGTCGCTGCCGGCCGGGGTGGCCTTGAGCGCGGAAGTGCCGGTGTGCGCGGGGGTGGTGACGGCCGCGCCGCTGCCGGCGGTACACGTCCAGCCGGACAGGCCGGTCTCGAAGCCGGGGTTGGTGACGAGGTTGTCCGCGGCCTGGGCGGTGCCGGCGGCGATCCCGGTCAGGCCCGCGCCGGCGAGCGTGATCACCGCCAGACCGGAAAGGCTGCGATGTCTGCGACGGGCCTGGAGGGGACTTTGGGGAGCGAGCGAAGCGCGTGCCACTACTGCCTCCGTGCGTGGAGAAAGCCAAGGGACGTGGTGCGAATGCCGACGAGCGTGGTGCGAATGCCTGGGGACGTGCTGCGAATGCCAAGAGCGTGGTGCGAATGCCAACCGCTTTGCTACGTGCGCCGACTGAGGTGGTGAGAATGCCGACGCGGGCGGGCCGCCCCACTCACGCCTGATTGGTCCAGACCAAAGTGGTTCAGACCAATAGAGCGTGTCAAGGTTTTCCGCGGGATCCGATTCCGTTCGACTCGTGTTCACGGCCCGATATACAGAAGGCGTATCGACCAACCACACACAGTGACGATCGATGGGCCCGGCCATCGCCCGACTGCGGTCGCCCCACCGCGACTTCGCCCACCCGCCCCGCTGCGTCGCCATCGCTCCGGGAATCCGACGCACAAGCGCCGGAGCGCCGACAAGGGCGGGGTTCCACCCGCTGTGGCATGCGCGTTCCGAGGCACCGTCGCGGCTTGCCCGAATTCCCCCGTAGGGAACATCCGGTTGGGTTTTCGGAATGGGCGACCGGCGCGCCGACAGCCACTCTTTTGCACCTCAACCGACACAAGGGTCTAAACCAATATGGAGTTTGGTATAGACCATTGACACCCTCCGTTACCGCTTCTAGCGTGGCCGACGCACGCAAGCGGGGGCGAGGTTGATCGGGCGACGTCACGTCGGCTCGGCGCGCTGCCGTGCCGGGATCCGACGTTCGCGTCCGGGTTCACGGGAACGGGATGACGGCGCGGCCGTTCGGTCGGTGTGTCGTGTCCCTCGGGCAACGGTGACGAGGGGGCGGATGTGATCAGCGAGCGGGTGCTTTCCTTCGGGCAGGAACGACTGTGGTTTCTCGACCGGTTCGAGCCGGGGGATGCCGCGTACAACATTCCGCTGGTGGTTCGGCTGCACGGTGTGCTCGTCCGGGACGCCCTACAGGCGGCCTTCGACGGGCTGATCGAGCGGCACGACGCGCTGCGGACCCGCTTCCCCGACGACGAGGGCCGACCAACCGCCGTGGTGGAGCGCCCCGGCCCGGTACGGATCGACTTCGTCGACATCGACGGGCACGACGACCGGGCGCTGAGACGAATACTCGACGAACGGGTCAACACCGGGTTCGAGCTCGCGATCGCGCCGCCGATGCGGGTCACCCTGGTCCGGCTCGGCGCCGAGGAGCACGTGCTGTGTGTCGTGCTGCATCACATCCTCGCCGACGGCTGGTCGCTGAACCTGATGCGCTGCGAATTGGCCATGCGCTACCTGGCCCACCGCAAGGGCCGCCGGGTCGAACTGCCCGCCCTCCCCTCCTTCGCCGACCACGCCGCTCGCCAACGCGAGATCGGCGAGGGCACCGAGCGAGACCTCGCCTACTGGGGTGCCCAACTCGCCGACGTGCCGGTGCTCGAACTCCCGCTGGATCGACCGCGCGGCGCCGCACGGGGGTCGGCGTCGGCATTTCACACCCGCCGGTTCGCCGGCATCGGACCGCTGCTCGACGGCGTCGCGCGCGAGCGCCGCTGTACGCCGTTCATGCTCGTCCTCGCCGGCTACCAGGCCGTACTGCACCGCCACGGCGGCCAGGAGGACTTCGCGGTCGGGGTACCGATCGCCGGACGCGGCGAGGTCGAGCACGAGGACCTGATCGGCTACTTCTCCAACACCCTTGTCCTGCGCGCCGATCTGAGCGGCGAACCGAGTTTCGCCGAACTGCTGCGCCGTACCCGCAAGACCGCGCTGGGCGCCTACGGCCACGACCGGATCCCGTTCGAGCAACTGCTGGGCGAACTGCGCGTGGATCGCGATCCGGCCGCCGCCGCGCCCCTGTTCCAGACGCTGCTCACCGTGCACACGCAGGACGACGGGACCGACTCCACCAAGGAGTTCGCCGGCATCCACGCCGAGGACGTCGACCCGGGGCACCGCGCGGGCAAGTTCGACCTGTCCGTCGACGTGTGGCGGCGCGGCGACGACCTCGACGTCGTATTCGGCTACCGCACCGCGCTGTTCGACGAGTCGACCGTGGTCGGGCTCGCCGAACGCTTCGAATCGCTGTTCCGGGGCGCGCTCGCCGACCCCGAGACCCCCGTACACCTGCTGCCGCTGCTGTCCCCCGCCGACGAGCGGCACGTACTCGCCGCCGCCCGGGGACCGGTCGGCGCCGGCCCGTGCGATTCCGTC
>NZ_WWJX01000599.1 GCF_009865215.1 Streptomyces sp. SID3343
CCGACGCCGCAGCGCAGGTCGGCGTCGGGGTTGCGTTCGCGCAGCACCACCAGCAGGCGGCCGGCGTCGGCGAGGGTCGCGCGCATGCCGTCGCGGCCGGGGTCGGTGGGTTGCGAACGGGTCAGGATCAGCGCCTCGTCGACGCGCGCGGCGTTCCAGGTGACGGTGCTGGAGGAGCGCAGCAGGCGCAATGCGACCGGCCCCGCGGCTTCCAGGAGGCGGTAGCGCTCGGTGCCGGCGAGCGCGGCCGGCTCCACCCGCAGGGTCAGGTGCCAGTTGTCGACGGGCAGTCCCAGCGCCCGGCCGCGGCTGCCCAGGCGCAGCGCCTGGGCCTCGGGCACGGCGAGCAGTTCGGCCAGGAGTTGGCCGCGGGAGCGGACCGGGACGTCGTCGGCCGGGCCGGCCGCGGCGGCGAGGGCGCCGAGAGCGAGTA
>NZ_WWJX01000600.1 GCF_009865215.1 Streptomyces sp. SID3343
GCCTGCGCGTGCTCGGCGGCCCCGTCGAACACGTGCTGACCCGTGAGGATCTGCTCGCGCTGCCGCTGCGCACGCACGCGTTGCCGATCGCTTGCGTGGAGGGCTGGTCCACCGACGACCAGCACTGGACCGGTATCCCGCTGTTGCGCCTGGCGGAGTTGGCGGGCGTACCGCGCCCCTCTTCGGTTCTGGTCGAATCGGTACAGGTCGGCGGCCCGTTCGGGGCCACCGTCCTGGCCCGCAACCAGATCCGGGACCCGCGTTCGCTGCTCGCGCTACGGGTCAACGGCGCCGACCTGTCCCCCGACCACGGATATCCGGCACGGGTGATCGTCCCCGCCGCGCCGGGGGTGCACAACACCAAATGGGTCTCCCGCCTCACCTTCAGGACGTGATCGCGCCCATGAGCCGCCTCCGCCGCTGGTACGGCGCCGGTCCGCTGCACCTGCTCGCCCTCGCCGCGTGCTTCACGCTCGCGTGGTACGCCGGTACGCGCCTGCTCACGTACGAACCGGCCCGCGTGGTCCTGTGGTTCGTCGGCGCCGCCGTGGTGCACGACCTCGTGCTCTACCCCCTGTACTCGGCCGCGGACCGCACCGGGCAGGCGGCCGCGGGAGCGGTGCGGCGAGGGCGAGGGCGAGGGCGACCGGAGCGGGCCCGTGCGGCGATCGGGCTCAACCACGTCCGCTTCCCCGCCGCGTTGTCCGCGCTGCTGTTCCTGGTCTGGCTGCCGCAGATCCTCGGCCTGGCCGACGGCTACGACCTGACGACCGGCCTGGACGGGTCCCGCTTCCTGCCCCGGTGGCTGCTGATCACCGCGTTCCTGTTCGCCGCGTCGGCTCTGGTGAGGGCCGTTCGCAGCACGCTGCGGCGCGTCGGGCGACGCTGAGGAGGGTCGCGGCCCGTCACGGTCGTGCGGACGCCGTACTCCCCGTCGTGAGCAGGTGTACGAGCGCGTCCCGGCCGCCGCGGCGGAACGCTTCGCGTTGGCGGTCGGCCCCGGTGCCCTCGCGGAGCAGCCGGTGCACCAGGCCGTTCACCTGGCGGGTGTCCCCCGCGTCGTCGAGCGCCGGGGTCACGTAGTCGATCAGCCGACCCACGAGGTCGCCGGCCTTGAGCCGGCTCGGGGCGTGCGGGTCGATCAGCGCGTCGCCCAGCCCGTGGCGAGCGGCGTGCCACTGCGCGGCGGTCATGAACTCGGGGGCGGGCTCGTACAGGGGCACACCCGCGGCCTCGTCGCGCAGCACCGTGGTCACCAGGGCCCGGACGATCCCCGCGAGCAACACCGCGTCGTCCGCCCGTAGTTGGACGTCCATGGCACGTACCTCGACCGTCGGGTACCGATCCGACAGCCGGGCCTGCCAGTACACGCGGGCCCGGTCCCGCAGGACGCCCGCCGCCAGCAGGTCGTCGATGCGGCGGTCGTGGTCGGCGGCGTCGGCGAACACCGGCGGGACCCCGCTG
>NZ_WWJX01000601.1 GCF_009865215.1 Streptomyces sp. SID3343
GGGTAGTCGCGCATGTAGGCGGCGATGGCCTCCCTGCCCTCCAGGCGCGCGGGCCGGCCGTCGGGGGCGAAGGGGAACTCCATGACGCCGTCGTCGGCCCACAGGCCGACCCAGCCGGGAATGTTCTTGTCCAACAGCAGCCGCAGGCTGTGGCGGTAGAGGTCTGCCGGAGAAGTCGGTGCGGGCATGGGTGTCCTCCATCTTGTAGAATCCGGACCTCGGGTCCGCTTCTTTAATATACGGACCCGTGGTCCGTTTTTCAAATGGAGGAGTAGCGTGCCCGAGCGCAAGCCCCGCAAGGACGCCGCCCGCAACCGGGAAGCCATCCTCGCGGCCGCCGACACCCTCTTCGCCGGCTGCGGAAGCGCCGAAGACGTCACCATGGCCGACATCGCGGCAGCGGCCCGCGTCGGCAAAGGCACGCTCTTCCGGGCTTTCGACGACCGCCCCGGGCTGCTCCGCGCGCTGTACGAGGCCCGGCTCGAACCGCTGAGGGAGGCGATCGAGGCCGACCTGCCGCCTCTGGGGTCCGCGACCCCACCGCAGCAGCGCGTATCCGCCCTGCTCGACGCCATTCTGTGCTTCAAACTCGACAACCGTCGCCTCGCGCTGGCCTTGGAGGAAAGCGGGAGCGGCAGCCCGTACCAGGCGGAGCACTACGAGCGATGGCACGGCCTGCTCCGAGCCGTACTCGAGCAAATCCCCGGCCTGACCGACAGCGACTTCACCGCCCACGCCCTGCTCGCCGCCACCCGAGCCGACCTCGTCGAGCACCTGGCCGGACAAGAGCGCGTGGGGCGCGAGGGAATGCGCGCGCAATTGGCGAACTTCACCACCCGAGTCCTGGGCCTTGGCCACCTACCGGGATCGACCGCCAGGGACTGATCGAGGATCGAGCGGGCGTTTGATGAGGGGAGCCCCTCACAAACGTTCCATTCCCGGAGCAAGATCCGAAACGGGCCGCGAGACCGGTCCCGCGGGTGCCGACGCCGGCCAACCGGGGCCCGGGGCGGCCGTGGCGGCCGGGCACCCCGATCCCGCTCGCGATCGCGCCGGACACCCCCGGCGCCGACATCCGCATCGGGTACGCGCGTTGCAGCACCCTCACGCAGGAGCTCCAGTCGCAGTCGGACGCGCTCGCCGCGCACGGCATCCCCAGGGACAAGATCTTCTCGGGGAAGATCAGCACCCGGGTGCGGGTGCGCCCGCAGTTCGACGCCGCCCTCGCGCCGGCCCGCGAGATCAAGGCCCACGCCCCGCACTGCCGGGTGATCCTGGCGGTGTACGAGATGAAGCGGCTGGGGCGGGACGCGGCGGAACTGACGGCCCCGGCCGAGCACTTGACCGCCCACGGTCTGGTGCCGGAGATGCTTGCCGGGCCGCTGCCCGGGACCTACGACCCCACCGGGCCCGGGCCCATCCTGTTCGGGTTCTTCGCGGCGATGGCGGAGACCGAACGCGAGAACGTCCGCGAAGCCACCCTCGAAGGGCTCGACGCCGCCGCCCGCAAGGGCAGGCACGGCGGCCGCCCGGCGGTGATCACCGACGACATGCTGCACACCGTGCTCCGCCGCAAGGCCGCCGGTGAGAGCGTCGAGGCGATCCGCCCGGACCTGATCATCCCCATCGGCAAACGCAAAGGACACAGTCCCAGCCTGGCCGGCGTCTACCGCACGCTCGCCGAACACGCCAAGGCCGCGACCTACCCCGACGCCGTCGAACAGGCCCACACCGACTTCGCCCACCGGACCGACGACGACATCCCCCGACCCGTCCAGGCTCGCATCGCAACTCCCGTGTCCGTAACGGGCGGCAGTCTCGTTCGGCTGCTTCACGTGGCCGCTCCACGAGTTCGTTCACGAGTTTGGCGGCGAGCGCGTGGCCGGCCCGGTATCCGGCCATCGCTGCGGCCGTTCGCAGCGCGATCGACAGGCGCGATTCACCCGTACCGAAATCGCCGATCGTCGGACACAGCGGTTCGCCTTCGCGGATCCACTCGCCATCGAGGTGGATTCGCCTTACCGGGCCGGCGGGGCGATCACAGGACGAGCATGAGCTTTCCGCCGGGGCGACCGGACCGGCTGAGTTCGGCCGCTTCCTCGATCCGGTCGAGCGTGTAGGTGCGGGCGACCGGTACGACCAGGACGCCTTCGCCGGCGAGCCGGGCGAACTCGTCCATCCGGTCGTAGCGCATCTCGGTGGTGATCCGGACGCCCAAGTCGGCCGCGGCGGCGAAGTCCGAGACGGTGAGGACCCGGTCGGGATCACCGGTCAGCCCGATCAAGGTCGGTAGCGAGCCGCCGGCCGGGCTGGGCTGGTCGGCGCGGTCGATCCGGCCCCCGGTCGGCGTCGTGTCCAGGGCCCGGTCGATCCGGCCTCCGGCCAGTGCGGCGACGCGTTCGGCCATGCCCTCGCCGTAGGCGGTCACTTGGGCGCCGATCTCTTCCAGGGCGCCGGCCCGGGTCGGCCCGGCGGTGGCGATCACCCGAACACCCCGGTGCAGCGCGAACCGCACCGCCGCCTCACCCACGGTGCTGCCCGCGCCGTGGACGAGCAGCAGCTCACCAGGCTCGACACCGAGGTCGTCGAGCGCGCGCCACGCCGTCTCGGCCGCCATCGGCAATGCGGCGGCCTGCTCGGCGGTGACGCCGTCGGGAATGCGTGCCCAGGCCGGCATCAGGGCGTACTCGGCGGCGCCGGCCGTCGAGCCGTGGAAGACGGCCGGGCCGAACACGCGGTCGCCGATCCGGACATCGGTGACGCCCTCGCCGAGCGCGTCGACGGTGCCCGCGATCTCCAGGCCGAGCCCGCGCGGCAGCGGCGGCAGATGGTCGGCGAGGAGACCGTCGACGATGTGCCAGTCGGCCGGCGTCAGGCCGCACGCCCGCACGGCGATCCG
>NZ_WWJX01000602.1 GCF_009865215.1 Streptomyces sp. SID3343
GTCAAGAACACCTACACCTACGACACCCTCGGCCGCCTCACCAACGCCCGCGAGACCGACAGCGCCAACACCCAACTCGCCGCCTGGCTCTACTGCCACGACAAGGCCGGCAATCTCACCGCCACCTCCACCACGACCACCACATGCGGCTCCGCCGGCACCACCTACACCTACAACGCCGCCAACCAGACGACGAACAGCGGCTGGTCCTTCGACGCCAACGGCAACGAGACCGCCGCCCCCGGCGGCCTGCCGCGCACCGGCGAGACGTACAACGACTTCAACCAACTCACCGCCATCACCCGCGGCAGCACCACCTCCGCCGCCACCTACACCGGCACCACCAACGCGGAGCGCCTCACGTTCGGCGCCACCGACTTCTACCACGGCTCCGAAGGCCTCACCGCGACCGTCACCAACGGCGTGTCGTCCGCGAACCCTCGGGCAGCCTCACAGCCATGAGCACCGGTGAAGCCCACTACTACTACCTCACCGACGCACAGGGCTCCGTCATCGCCATGACGGACAAGAACGGCAACAAGGTCAACGCCTACGCCTACGACCCGTACGGCAACGCCCGCACCACCACCGAGGCAGTTCCCAACCCGCTCCGCTACACGAGCACCTACCTCGACCCCACCGGCCTGTACAAGATGGGCGCCCGCTACTACGACCCCACTGTCGGCCGCTTCACCCAACGCGATCCCGCCGGCAAGGAAGCCAACCCCTACGCTTACGCGGCCGGCGACCCGATCAACCGGGCCGA
>NZ_WWJX01000063.1 GCF_009865215.1 Streptomyces sp. SID3343
GGCCCGGCGGGCGGCGCCGGGGCCCGACTCCACGTGCCCCGACGTCACCAAGAGCCTGCGCCCCAGCGGCTCGCTTCCCGCGCCGACCGCGCTGCCCGCGGGCAGCACGATGCGCAGCATCCGCGACCGGGGCTTCCTCGTCGCCGGGATCGACCAGAGCACGTACCCCTTCGGCTACGTCGACCCGGCCGACAACGAACTGCGCGGCTTCGACGTCGACCTGCTGCGCGCGGTGGCCAGGGCGATCTTCGGCAACGACGACCCGAGCCACCTTCAATTTCGGGTCCTGCCGAACCAGCAGCGCGTGACCGCGGTCGCGACCGGTCTCGTGGACATCGTCGCCGAGACCATGACGATCAACTGCAAGCGCAAGCTGAGCGTGGACTTCTCCTCGGTCTACTTCGTGGCCGGACAGCGCATTCTCGTGCAAAAGGACGGCACCACCGAGAAGGTCGACTACGGCAACGGCCTGGCCGGACTGCCCGACGGCATGCGGGTGTGCTCGGTACCCGGATCCACGTCGATAGACGAACTGGCCGCACAGGTCCCCAAGGAGCGAATCGTCGAGGGCGACACGTGGGCCGACTGCCTGGTGAAACTGCAACAGGGGCAGGCCGAGGCGATCACCACCGACGACACGATCCTCGCCGGACTCAAGACCCAGGACCCCTACTTCACCCAGGTGGTCGGCAGTCCCATCACCTACGAGCCGTACGGCATGGCCATCTCGAAGGACCGCCCCGACCTGGTCAGATTCGTCAACGCGCTGCTCGAACAGATGCGCAAGGACGGCACTTGGCAGCGGCTCTACCGCACCTACCTGGGCGTCTCGCTCGGCGACACCGTGCCCGACCCGCCGTCGGCCGAGTATCGGGACCCGCGGTGAACCGGCCGCCGCGATTGCTCGGGCGCGACGAGATCGACCGGTTGATGGCCCGACACGAGGGCGAGTACGACGCGCTGACGGCGCGGCTGATGGAGTTGGAGGACCACCCGGGGCGACGCCTCCTCGAGGGCGGCTCGCTCACCGGGCGCACCGCCGACGAGTGGGCGCGGTGCCGTCGGGCGATCGCACTCCTGTGGGGCCACCGCGAAGCGTACGGCGATGTGTTGGATCGGGCCCGCGAGGTGCGTGGCCGGCGCGGCAAGCCGTTGCGGGCCGAACTGGAGGAATTGTCCTTCCTGTTGCTCGGCGCCTCCGCGCGACTGGCGGCACAGGACGTTCCGTTGAACCTGCGTGGGCTCACCGATCCGACGATGCACGTGGGCACGCTGAGCCTGCACGACGTCGTCGCGGAGATGTCGCCCGCGTGGGACGAGGTGACCGACGTGGTCGGTCGTGCCGACGTCGTGTGGTCGAACCTGGTGCCCGTGCTCGATCGGTTCGACGGCGAGGTCGCCGCCACCGACACCGGCATTCGTGAACTCGGCGGCCCCGACGCCGCGCCCGAGCCGACCGAGGCGCTCGACGCGGTCCGCAGCCGCGTCGAGGCGGCGCGTAGGCTGGTGGCAAGCGACCCGTTGGCCCTGACCACGGCCACGCGTGAACGTATCGGCGACGTCGACCTCACCGCGATCGAGCGCGCCCTACGCGAGGTCTCGGACGCGGTACGGCAACTGACGCTCGTTCGGGAGCGCTTCGAGGACCGGACCGGCCGCCTGGGTTCGGTCCTGGAGGAACTGGAGTACCAGGAGGGCGACACGGCCCGGCGCCGCGTGCACGTGCTGTCGCGGATCAGCGACAAGCGGGTCCCGGAGGTACCGCTGCGGGCCGCGACCCTGCGGGATCGCCTGTCCTCCCTCGCCGAACTCGGCCGTGCGGGCGACTGGGCGCGGATCTCGCGCGAACTGAGCGAGTTGGAGAACGACGCCGAGGAGGCCCGTGAGCGACTCCAGGCGACCCGTGCGCACATCGACGCGCCGCTCGCCAAGCGCGACGAACTGCGCGGCCTCGTGCAGTCGTATCGGGCGATGGCCTCGCGAGGCGGCCATGCCGAACTGGGCCCGCTGGAGTCGCTCTACGTCCACGCCAAGGACCTGCTGTGGCGCGCGCCCTGTGAACTGGATGTGGCGACACGGGTGGTGACGCGCTATCAGGAGGCGGTCATCGCGGCACAACGCAACGAACGCGCGGCCGACAAGGGGGAACAGCGATGAAGAAGTGCAATCGTCCGCCGTGCGACGGGGAGATCGACGACGGCTTCTGCACCGAGTGCGGTCGCGAACCGGCGGGCGAGGCGCCGCCGGCCCTGCCGCCGGGCGGCATGCCCGGGGGCTCGGGCAGCGGGGTCGTGGGCGCCGCCGGCGCCT
>NZ_WWJX01000603.1 GCF_009865215.1 Streptomyces sp. SID3343
GTCGCCGTCGTCGCTCGCGACCCCTGAGCCCGCGCTCGTCCCCGTGTCGCTGTGATCCGCGCTGATTCCCGGCTCCCTCGTGACCGCCACGCCCCACCCGACAACGGATGGTGCGCCGCCGGCGATCACTAGGACACTCGGAGTCCGCTCCGTGGTTCCACCGAAGCGCGCGACGGCGTCCTGCGACGCCGTCGCGGGCGCACGGCGTGGGTCAGGGAGTTCGGCCGTTGTCGCCGACATCGCCGGTGCCGCCGGTGCCGCTGATACCGCCGGTGCCGCTGATGCCGCTGATGCCGCTCGAACTGTCGGCGGTGGACCGGCCTTCGGCTTCCGTATCGGCTTGCGCGCGAGGTCCCGGCAGGGCCGGATCGGGGCGCGGGCGGCGGGCGCGGCCTTCCAGGTAGATCGCGAGCGCGATCAGCGCGAGGCCGAGCACGAGCGCGGCCACCGGCGCGACGTCGCCCAACAGCCACAGGGCTCGGGCTCCGTCCTCGGCGGTGTTCGCGAGTTCCGCTCGGGACGCGGGTGTGGTGGTCATGGTGAGCGACATGACCGGGAAAAGCTCGACCGGCGCACCTGCGGAGGTGGTGGTGGTCGCGGTGACGGCCTGGGTGGATTCGAGGTCGACGGTCACGCCGGTCTCGCTGTCGACCCAACCGGTGAGGTCGGTGCTGGAGGTGTAGGTCAGCGGCGTGGGATCGGGCTTGTCGGCGGTCGCGGCGCCGACATCGGCCGCCTGTTGGGGGGCGGCGACGCCGGCGAGGCCCTGGACGACCGCCTTGGGCATCGCGGGCGGCAGCGCGCCGAGGGCCGCGGGATCGGTAAGCGCTCCGGTGTGCCGGATCGAGAACACGTAGGTCTCGCGGCCGGCCCGCTTCTCGGTCCTGACGTAGGTGGCCGGGACGGTGGTGCGCGTCGAGGCGTCCCAGTAGGGATAGTTCTTCTTCTTCGGCTCCAGCGGGAAGCCGGCGGACAGACCCTTGTGCGCCTCTGCGGGCACGTTCTTGGGGGCCGGTCGGTCCAGGAGGGTCTTGCGGTCCACGGGCCAGCGCTTCTCGGCCGCCTGGAGGGTCTGTTTCTGCGGGCCGAGTACGACGGTTTTGTCACTGAGCACGATGGTGGAGCCGGAGGTGTCCACCGCTCGCACCCGGCGGTCCGCGGTGATCGGCAGGTCACGCACGATCGCGGCCGGCAGGTTTCCGCTCTGCAGCGCCTGTGGATCGAGCATCGTCATCGCGCCGGCGAAGTGCATCGTGAAGTCGGTGTCGCCGGGCACCTGATGGACGGCCGGCAATACCGCGAACCGCGTGATCGCGCCGGTGGCGACCAGCACGGTCGCGGCGGCGCCGAGATACCAGGACGTTTTTCGCATGTTCTCTCCGTAGGTGGTCGCGTGGCCCGGGAGGCCGGACGACCCCCGACGTCGAGGCGGCGCACCCGACCTGTGGCCAGAACCCCACCAGGGCTCGCGGCCGAACCACACGGAAACGGCGATACCGCCGATGGAATCGCGATTTCGTGGTACATCGGACAAACGTCCGAACCTGCGATCGGGTGTGCGACGAACCCGCCCCGCGGACAGCACCTCGCGTGGCCCGGACGCCCCGAACGAGCAGATGTGGGCCCCGTTCGGGCCGCGTCACCCGGCTCCACCGACACACCACCGGGACGGTGGGTGTCCTCACTGCGCCGGTGTTCCGATCGTGCCGATTAGGCTGGTCGCAGGCCCCGGAACGGTCGAGTACGCACCTTCGCGTGGGTGCTTCCGGCGGGGAAATCCGGCAGACGAGAGGAGCACACGCATGGGCATCACCCGTAGGCCGGGGTCGTACGTCTGTGGCATCGACGCGGCGATGGACGTGATCGGCGGCAAGTGGAAGGTGCTGATCCTGTGGGCCCTCAACGAACACCCGTGTCGTTTCGGCCAATTGCGCCGGATGGTACCCGGGGTGACGGAGAAGGTACTCGCCGCTCATCTGCGTGAGCTGGAGGCGGACGACATCGTGCACCGCGAGGTCTTCGACGAAGTGCCGCCGCACGTCGAATACTCGCTCACCCCGCTCGGCGTCTCGCTGAACGCCGCCCTGGCCCCGCTCGGCGCGTGGGGCCGCGAGAACATCCTCGGCGGCGCGCGGCCCACCCACGAGTCGGTGGTCGGGTAGGCGGTCCGGCCGCTCGAAGCGGGTTCGCGTCGGTGAGCCCTGGTGCGCCGCATCGGCTCGCCCGTACGGTACTTCGCGGTACGTCGAGGCGGCGGGCCGACCGGACAGGCGGGGGACGTACGGACGGGTGCCGACGAGCGGCTCGAACAGGCGAGGTCGTTGTGCGAACAGGCGATCTTCGACGGTGACATCGGCCGGCTGACCGCGGCCGATCGGGAACCGGACGCGGTCGAGGCGGCGTTGGCCCTGGCCCGGGGCCGGGTGGCGCACGCGCGTTTCCTCGACGCTCGCGAGGAGGACGCCGCCGAGCTACCGCTGTTCGAGCAGGCGGCGCAGCTGTACCGCAGCCTGGGCGACGTCCGCGGCGAGGGCGAAGCACTGTTTTGGATCGGGGTGTTCCATCAGGTCGTCCGCGACGACCACGAGGCGGCGGTGCCGATCCTGGCGACGTCGGCGGAGCTCGCGGAGCGGATCGGCGGCCAGGTGGACGAGGCCCGCGCGGTGCTGTAGCCGCGCGGTCCCGCCCCGTCGAGCGCACGGGATTGACTTCAACCGAGGTTGAAGTTCTACGGTCGCCGGATGAGCATGATTTTGGTGATCGGTGCGACCGGTGGCGTCGGCAGGCACGTCGTCTCCTCCCTGGCGGCGACGGGGCCCGAGACGGGAGTCGAGGTCCGTGCCCTCGTGCGCGACCCGGGCCAGGTCACGTTGCCCGCGGGCGTGGAGGCCGTGCGCGGCGATCTGTCCTCGCCGCGGACCCTGGAGGCCGCGCTGCGAGGCGTGCACGGCGTGTACCTGATGTGGCCCGGACTTCCCGTACAGCCTCGCGTGGTCGAGGCGATCGCCGAACACGCCAAGCAGGTCGTGTATCTGTCGACCGACGTCACCGACCTCGCCGACGGCGAACAGCCGACCTCCTTCCATCAGGAGATCGAGCGGCAGATCCGGCAGTCGGGGCTCGACTGGACCTTCCTGCGGGCGATCGACTTCGCCACGAACACACTCGGGTGGGCCGACCAGATCCGGCAAGGTGTCGTGCGTTGGCCGTACGGGCTCGCCGCGCGCTCGCTCGTCCACGAGCGCGACATCGCCGACGTGGCGGTGCGGGTGCTCACCACATCGGGACACGCCGGCGGCAAGTACGTACTCACCGGCCCCGAGGCGATCACCCACGCCGACCAGGTTCGGATCATCGGCGAGGCGATCGGCCGCGACGTGCGCTGGGAAGACCTTCCTCCGGAGAACGCACGCCGGCAACTGACCGCCGCGTGGGGCAACGCCGCCTTCGTGGACGCCAGGTTGGCGGCGTGGCGATCGTTCGTCCACACTCCCGAACGCGTCACCGACACCGTCGAACTCCTCCTGGGCCGGCCCCCTCGCACCTTCCGCACGTGGGCCCGGGACCACGCGGACGACTTCCGTTGACCCGACGGCCGGCCCGTCGCCGGGTCGGCCCCGACCGCAACCTCGACCAGGGGTCAGCGCCGCCGCAGGACACCCCGGACGAAGGCTGCCTGGCCGATGTGTTGCAGGTCGTCGGCGACCACACTGATCAGCCGTACGCCCAGCGTCACCGCCGGATCCCAGTTGTCGTCCACGACGCGGTCGAGATCGGCGTCGGACAGCTCGGCAACGTAGGCGACCGTCCGGGCATGGACCGCGTCGTGATACCCCGTCAGGAGCGCGGCGGAGTCGACCCGCAGCGCGGCCACGTCCTTGCTGCTGTGGCCGTACCCGATCGCGTCGACGGGGAACGACAGCGCGAACCGCTTGTGCCAGTCCTGGGCGGTCCACACCTGCTCGACGCCGGCCACGTCCGCGACGTGGTCGTCCTGGACGCGGGTGAGGTGCCACGCGAGCCACCCGATCGAGTTGGCGTCCTCGTCCAGGCGCACGGCCAACTCGTCTGCGCTCAGCCCGGCCACCGCCTCGTGGAACGTCTCGCGGACCCGCTCGAACGCGTCGAGCAACAGTTCTGCGGTGTTCATGGAACTCCCAAGTGTGTCGTCGCGCGGTCGGCGACCGCCGATCGCCGGTGGCCGCCCGCCGGTCGACAACCGACGCCCGACACCCGACGCCGAGGCCGACGTCCGACCGGATGATCCGGCTTGACGAGTGTGCCTCGCCTGCCCGCCCGAAGGGCGGCAAAACGCGCCGGACGAGTGCGTCGCACGCCCAGTGGCCGACCAGACTTGACGCACCGTCAAGCCGGCGTTGGCCGTGGCGTTGCCGAACACCACTACACACGAATCCATGACCTCTGTGGACAGAAGAACCCTCCTACGTACCGGCACCGTGGTCGGCGCCGGCCTCGCGATCACCCCCGTCGTCGGCGCGGCGGCAGCCGCACCGGACCGGTCGCCGGCGTACATCGCGTCCGGGCGCCCGAATCTGAGCCACGGCGTCCAGAGCGGCGACGCGACCGCGTCCTCGGCGATCGTGTGGGGCCGCGCGGACCGGCCCGGTCGACTGATCGTGGAGTACGGCACCCGCCCCGATCTGCGCGATGCCCACCGTGTACGCGGCCCGTGGCTGACCCCGCAGAGCGACCTCACCGGCCGGGTCCGGCTGCGTGGCCTCGCGTCGGGGCGGCGCATCCACTACCGCGTGCGGGTGGAGGGCGAGCACGGCGCCGCCGGCGAGGCCGTGACGGGTTCGCTGGTGACCGCGCCGAGCGAACGCGCCCGGGCCGCGGTCAGGTTCGTGTGGTCGGGCGACACGGTCGGCCAGGGCTGGGGCAGCAATCCCGATATCGGCGGAATGACCATCTTCGAGGAGATGCGGCGGCTGCGGCCGGACTTCTTCCTGCACAGCGGCGACACCGTCTACTCGGACGGTCCGCTCACCGAAAGCGTCACCCTGCCCGACGGCCGGATCTGGCGCAACGTGGTCACGCCGGAGAAGTCGAAGGTCGCCGAGACGCTCCCGGAGTATCGCGGCCAGTTCGCGTACAACCTGCTCGACCGCAACTACCGCGCGTTCACGGCCGAGGTCGCGCAGGTCAACCAGTGGGACGACCACGAGGTGCGCAACAACTGGTTCCCGGGCCAGATCCTGGACGACGCCCGCTATGGCGAGAAGCGCGTAGACGTCCTGGCGGCCCGCGCCAAGCAAGCGTTTCGCGAGTGGGTGCCGATCGGCGACGACCGCGTGTATCGCAAGCTCTCGTACGGCCGGCACCTGGACGTGTTCGTCCTGGACATGCGCACGTACAAGGACCCCAACGACGACAACCGCTACGCCGACCCCAAGCGCGGTCTGCTCGGCGAGCGGCAGCGGCGATGGCTGATCGAGGGCCTCGCGCAGAGCCGGGCGACATGGAAGGTGATCGCGGCCGACCTGCCCCTGGGCCTGGTGGTACCGGACGGCCCGACCAACCTGGAAGGCGTCGCGCAGGGCGACCCCGGCGCGCCGCTGGGCCGCGAACTGGAGTTCGCCCAGGTATTGGGTTCGGCCCGGCGCTGCGGGGTGCGCGGCATCGTCTTCCTGACCGCCGACGTGCACTACACCGCGGCCCACCACTACGACCCGTCACGGGCCGCGTTCAAGGACTTCGACCCGTTCTGGGAGTTCGTCTCGGGCCCGCTCAACGCGGGCGCCTTCGGCCCCAACGCGCTGGACGCCACGTTCGGCCCGCGCGCCGAGTTCGTCCACGCTCCGCCGCGCGCCAACTACTCCCCACTCGAAGGCTTCCAACACTTCGGCGAAATAGACATCGACGGCCCCACCGGCAACCTCACCGTCCGCCTGCGCGACGCCCGCTCCACGGTCCTGTGGACCAAGACCCTGGTCCCGACCCGCTAGCTCCACCACGGGGGCGAGCCCGGTGCCGACGGGTTCGCTCCCGGCGGGAGCGCGGGACAGGCCGTGTGCGGCGCTCGTGCCGGTGTGGCCGCTTTCGTCATGTCGAAAGGTTTGTCGTTGTGGAGTGAAACGTCCATCTCTACACGGGAAATCGCAATAAAGATCGTTCGTGGGTTCGGCTATGATCCGCGTCCGGATGGACCGGGCGCCCGGATTGTGGGTGGTTGGCCGGCCGGTCCACGGCGGTGTGGGGCCCTCCCGTCCCACTGATCTAAGCGAGGCAAGGCATGAATTCGGCACGCGGGAATCCAGATCTCATAGGCGGCGACCGCTGCGTCGGGGCGGGGCGGGGGACACGTGTCGCGGCGCGCAGGCGTGGCCGCGCGCTACGGGCCGTCGTGCCGGCCGTCGCGGCTCTGCTCGTCCTCGCGGCCTGCGGCGGCGGTGACGAGAAGTCCGGCAAGGACGCCGACACGTCCACCGTCACGCCCAAGACCGGCGGCACGCTGACCGTGGCGATGGCGAGCGACATGCGGTCGATGGACCCGTTCGGCGCGCTCAGCAACTCGTACACCGACAACACCCGGCTCAACACGGTGTACGACTCGCTGTTCTGGCACGAGGCCCGCACGGGCAAGGTGATGCCGCAGATCGGCGAGAGTCTCACTCCCGACGCGGGCAACACGACCTGGACGCTCAAGCTCAAGCCGAACGTGAAGTTCTCCGACGGCACGGCCTACGACGCCGCCGCGGTCAAGTTCACGTGGGACCTGCACGCCGCGCCCGAGCGCAAGTCGTACCAGGCCGGCACGGTGCAGGCGATCAAGTCGACCGAGGTCGTCGACCCGACCACGCTCAAGATCACGCTCAACGGCGCGAACGCCAACTTCGACCACATCGTGGCCTCGAACCTGGCCTTCATCGTGTCCCCGGCCGCCTACTCCAAGGACCCGGCCGGATTCGCCCGCAACCCCGTCGGCGCCGGGCCGTACACGTTCAAGGAGTGGAACCCGGGCGACCACATGACGTTCGTGAAGAACCCGACCTACTGGCAGGGCAAGGACAAGCCCTACGCCGACCAGGTCGTATTCAAGATCATCCAGGACAGCACGCAGGCCCTGGAGACGGTCGTCGCCGGCAGTGCGGACCTGAAGGTCTCGGTCAACGCCGAGGATCCGGTCAAGGCCAAGCAGAAGGGCCTGGAGACCAAGACCGTCACGATCATCGGCGGCGAGTCGCTGTACTTCAACAACAAGCGCGCGCCCTTCGACGACCCGCGCGCCCGCCGCGCGGTCTCGCTCGCGCTCGACGCAGACGAGGTCGACAAGATCTCGTTCAACGGCAACGGCACGCCGACCCACAGCATCTTCCCGCCGGACAGCCCGCTGGTGGACCCCGGTACCGAGACCGTGCAGCGAACCGACCGTGCGGAGGCGCAACGGCTGCTGAACGAACTCGCCGCCGAGGGCAAGCCGGTGAACTTCACCTACTCGATCCCGCAGAACGCGAACGCGGCCAAGACCGCCGAATACATCATGACGCAGCTCAAGACGCTGAAGAACATCGACGTCAAGGTCGCGCCGATGGCCATCGCCGCGTTCCAGACGGACATCGTGATCAACAAGAACTACCAGGCGGCGATGTTCAGTTACTACCTCTCCGACGCCGAGCCGGGGCTGTACACGAACCTGAGCAGCACGAGCCCGAACAACTACCTCCAGTACGCCAACCCGACCGTCGACGAGAACCTCGAGAAGGCCCGGACGACGAGCGACCCGGCGCAGCGCAAGGCCGCGTACACGGCGGTCGCGGGCCAACTCCGCCAGGACGCGGCGCTGTGGACGTACCAGTCGTCGGTGGTCACCGGCTTCCACCGCTCGGTGGTGGTGGGCATGGTGCTGACCAACGACGGAATGGTGATGATGGACCGGATCGGGCTCAAGACCTGACCCGCCGCGCACTCGCGGCCGGCCGCGCCGGGAGGCCCTCCCGGCGCGGCCACACGTGCGGCGGGGCCGACGGGGGAACTCCCCCGTCGGCCCCGCCTGTAGGTTCTCTCTCCTGTTGCCGGCGGTCGCCGGTCAGCTCTTGACCAACACGCTTTCGCGCTTGTCGTCGTCGCCGACCTCGTCCTCCTCGTCGGAGTGGCGCGCGAGTTTGCTCGGCCACCAGATCTTGGGGCCGATGTCCAGGGTCAGTGCGGTCACCAGGACCGACCGTACGATGAACGTGTCGAGCAGGACGCCCAGCGCCACCGCGAAGCCCATCTCGGCGAACGAAACGATCGGCAGCGAGCCCAAGACGGCGAACGTGCTCGCCAGGACCAGACCCGCCGACGTGATCACCCCGCCGGTCGCGGACAGACCGATCAGCACACCCTTGCGGGTGCCGTGCCGCTTGGACTCCTCGTGGACCCGGCTCATCAGGAACACGTTGTAGTCGATGCCCAACGCGACCAGGAACACGAACACGAACAGCGGGAATCCGACGTCCGTGCCCTTGAAGCCCAGCACGTGTTCGAACGTGAACACGCTGATTCCCAGCGCCGCCGCGAACGACAGGACGACGGTGGCGATCAGCATCACCGGCGCCACCACCGCCCGTAGGAGCAGGCCCAGCACGATCAGGACGACGAGCAGGACGAGCGGGATGATCACCTTGTCGTCGTGCTGCGACGCCTTGGTGACGTCGGCCTGGGTGGCCGTGCCGCCGCCGACCTTGCCGTCCGCGTCCGGGACCGCGTGTACCGCGGCCCGTACCCGGTCCACGGTGGCGCGGGCCGCGGCGGAGTCGGGCGACGACGTCAGCGTGGCCTCGATCTGTACCCGACCGCCGGCCACGCCGGTCTGGCGCACCTGGTCGGGCGCGATCCCCTCGACCTGCCCGACCGTTTGGATCAGCGCCGCCGCCGCGCCCTCGCGACCGATGATCACCACCGGGTCGCCGGACCCCGCCGGGAAGTAACGCTCGGAGACCTCTTGGCCCTTGATCGAGGCCGGGGTGTTGGTGAACGAGTCCTTGTTGGCGATGCCGTCGCCGTTGAGGCCGCTCAGACCGAACGTCATCACGCCGAGCACGACCACGGTGACCGCCCACACCACGCGCGGCCCGCGCGAGATGCGCCGGCCGATGCGCGCCCACGGACCGTTGGGAGCGTGCGTCTCGGCTTCGGGCTCGAAGTCGGGACGGATCGGCCAGAACACCCACCGGCCGACGATGACGAGCAGCGCGGGCAGGAGGGTGATCATCGCGAACAGGGCCACCAGCACCCCGAGTGCGCACACCGGGCCCAGCCCCTTGGTGGACTGCATCTCGGCCGCCATCAGGCACAGCATGCCGATGCCCACGGTCGCGGCACTCGCGACGATCGCGGGTCCGGCCCGGAACAGCGCGTGTGCCATGGCTTCGTGGCGATCCTCGAAGCGATGCAGTTCCTCGCGGTAGCGGGCGATCAGCAGCAACGCGTAGTCGGTTCCCGCCCCGAAGATCAACACGGTCAGGATGGCCGCGCTCTGGCCGTTGACCACCAGGCCGGCCTTGGTGAACGAGTACACGACGGCCTGCGCGGCGAACAGCGCCACCACTGCCGTGATCACCGGCAACAACCACAGGCTCGGACTGCGGTAGGTGAACAGCAGGATCAGTACGACCACGCCCAGGGTCGCGTAGAGCAGCGTCCCGTCGATGCCCTCGAACGCGGCGGCCTGGTCGGCGCCGAGCCCCGCGGGACCGGTGACGTACGTCTTGAGGCCGTCGGGGTCGTCCTTCACGATGCTCTTGAGCGCGTCGACGGTATCGCCGAGGTCCTCCCAGCCGCCGTCCTTGATGGTGACCGGGACCAACACCTGGGCGGCCCGGCCCTGCGGGTCGAAGCTCGCCGGGCGCACCTGCTCGCTGATGCCCTCGGCGGTCCGGAACTTCGTGATGTCGTCGGCTATCGCGCTGCGGTCGGCGTCGGACAACCCGGACGCGCGCTCGTAGACGATGACGGCCGGCACGGAGGTGTCGGGCCGGAACGCCTTCTGCTCGTTGATCACCTTGGTGGACTCGGCGTTGGCCGGCAGCCACGACGAGACCTCGTTGTTCTGCGCGTCGGTCAGCTTGCTCGACAGCGGCATGGCCACGGCGAGCAGGATCACCCACAACACGAGGACGACCCACTTCGAGCGACGCCCGCACGGCAGTGCCGCGAGCGCCTTGATCCTGTTCATGTTTCCCCCAGCTGAGATGCTGATTTCCAATGCGTGGCCGGCTGATCGGTTGGCGTCACGAAGTCGGCTCTACGCCGGGTTGCTCGGCCGGGCGATCGACGTGGGCAACGAACACCCCGGCGGGCCCGGGGTGTTCGGAAGTGCGCGTGGTGCGTTGAGTGCGTTGCGTGGATTGTGTGAGGTGAGACTGTCGCACGCGACGAAACTCATCGGCGGATGGCGAATCGATCGATATACGGTGGGCAGCGGGCCGAACAAAGCTGCGGCTCGCGTGCGCGCGGGCACGAACCTACCGTCGTCGACGATCTCCCGCTCGCAATTCCTGCGCCAAAGAGGGGCATTCGCGTTCCGGGTGGGTATCGAAGGTGAAAGGGTCCGGAATCCCGCAGCCGGCCGGCAACGACAACGACTCGGGAGGTCGAGGTCATGACGCGCATCACGATCACGAAACGCCCCACCGCGACGCGCCCGCGCCCGCCCCTCGACCTGCGGACTCCGTCCGGCCGCCC
Organism: Streptomyces sp. SID3343; assembly: GCF_009865215.1. Lineage (GTDB taxonomy): Bacteria > Actinomycetota > Actinomycetes > Streptomycetales > Streptomycetaceae > Embleya. Next base: position 10,687 of record NZ_WWJX01000603.1, read on the forward strand.
ACTGCCTTATTGAGGCGAGCCCATCGAGGCGAAAGTGGCGGTTTGGCAGGGGAAATGGCGCGCGTGGATGCGGCCGGGCCGACGGGGTGGTGAGGGGTCGGCGCGGCGGCTCGGGGTGGTGGGGCACGGCGACGGAGGGCGGTTCGGCTTCGTCGGGTGCCCGAAAGTCGGCAGGGTGGGCGAGTTGCTCCTCGGGCCACCCGCTGCCGGCCTCGGCCGGAGATCCGGACGTGTTGTCGCGCAGGGCGGACTGCCGATTGTTTCCGGCGAGTTACCGCTCGCTCGACGTCGGGTCGCCGCTTTGCGGGTTGTCGTCGAATCGGTTGCCGACACCGACTTGTTGTGAGGCGCCCGTGGACTATCGGCGAGGACGAGTCGTTCGATGGTCGGCCGTTCTCTTTCGGCTCGACGGATCAGATCGTTGTAGTCGGCACGTTGTTTGGTGTCGGGGAATGACGCGGGGATGGTGTGGCCGGGCCGGGTCGGGTGCTGTTCGGCAGATTCTTGTTGTCGAATGGATTGTTGATCGGCGAATTGTTATCGGCGCTGGTTTGCTTCGCCGCTTCGTCTCCGAGGGAGCCTGCCGGCAGCGACCCCGTCGAGTTCGCCCGCAGTAGAAAGCCGCTACTTGGGCGACGCCGAAAAGCTGGTAGCCGCGACATGTCCGTCGCAATTATCCACTGATGTGGGCGCTGGAGTAGCATGTTCCGGTGACGGAACCAAAGCACCAGCCCCTGCGCGCCGACGCCCAACGCACCGTGCTCGCGATCCTGGAGGCGGCCGAGCGCACCCTGTCGGCCGACCCGGCGGCGACCATGGAACAGATCGCCGAGGCCGCCGGTGTCGCTCGCACCACCATCCACCGCCGCTTCGCCACCCGCGAGGCGCTGCTGGACGCGCTCACCGGCTGGGCCGCCGGCCGGTTCGCCGAGGCCGTCGCCTCGGCCCGCCCCGATGCCACGCCGCCGCTGATCGCCCTCTATCAGGTCACGGCCAACGTCCTTCGGGTGAAGAGCGGTTGGGCCTTCGCGATGAACCGCTCCGTCGACCCGTCCCACGACGAGGCCGCCCGCATCCACGCCGAGGTCGCCGAGGCCTGCGCCCGGTTGTTCCGCCGCGCCCAGGCGGCCGGCGTACTGCGCCCGGACGCCGACCTGGACTGGAGCCGCCGCGTCTACTACGCCCTCATCCACGAAGCCGCCATGGAAGCGGCCACCGACGGCGCCGATCCCGACGTCCTGGCCGCCCGCACCGTGGACACCCTGTTGCGCGGGGTCGGCTCCGCCGAGGGCCTCGGTTCCACCGGGTCCCCGTAACCGCGCGCGTCCGACAGCGGGGCTCCGAGCGGGCAAGTGTGACCTTGCTCGGCCTGAATCGGCGGAATCGGCGGGCGTTCGTCGGATCGGGTGCTGCGGGTCGACGGCGGGGCCCGGCGGTTGGTGTGGCAGCGTCGGTCGGGGATCGACGGCGGCTGTCGGTGGCCGTCCCGCCGACAGTCGGTGTTCAGGCCCCGGCGGCTGCCGCGAAGGCGAGCGCGTACGACGTCACGTCCTCGGCGAGCGCGGCCGCGAACGCCGGGATGCCCGTGTGGTCGGCGGCCTCGCGCCAGGCCGCGCCGAGGATCGCGCCGCCG
>NZ_WWJX01000604.1 GCF_009865215.1 Streptomyces sp. SID3343
CGCGGTCGGCGGGACGGGCGGGGTGGGCGAACTCTGTGGTTCGGGTGCCCCGGGGTGATTGCCGTACGGGCCCGGCAGTTGGTCCGCCGGGACGACCGTGGTGCGCGCGCCGGGATCCACCGCCGGCGGCACGGGCGGCGCGGGTCCGTCCGGCACCCGGGCCGGCGGTACGAGCGTCGCGTCCTCGGTTCCCCAGACGGGCGGCGCCGGCACCGGGGCATGCTGTGGCCCCGGCCCCGGTGGCGCGGGGGCGCGACCGGAGGCGGACTCCGGTGCGGCCGGCCCGCTTTCCTGGTGGGTGTACCACGAGGGCATGGTGAAGTCGGGTCCCGACCACTCCTCCTCTTCGTCTGCCCCCGTCTCGATGTGTGCGCCGTCCTGCTCGCTGCTCACGGTGTGGTCCTTCCGATCGTCCGGAGGCGGCTCGGCATCAGATCACCACGGCGCCGCCGTCCGCCGTACCCCGACCTCCGTCGAGGCTGCCCCCTACACGAGGATCACAGCGTAGCCGGCGGTCCCGGTGGGCGTCGCGGGTCCGTCGGCTTGTTCACCCTGAGCGATAGCGCGAGTACGCCTTGTTCAGTCCATCCGTCGGGGCGGCCCGAGGAGTCCGACCTCCGCCTGAGTGGGGGTCAACATCACGTATTTGCGGGACTTTCGGGTTCCCCACAGGGTCAGTTCGTCGCTCAACGTCGGCAACGCGACCTCGTCCTCGCCGGGCAGTCCCAGGACGGACGCGGCGGCCTGCGCCTCGATCGGGGAGACCCGTTGGATGCCGACCAGGCTCGCGCCCACGCCGATCCGTTGCCGAGCCTGCGCCGGGTCCAGGAAGGGCAGCAGAGTCAGCGTGGTCTGCCACGCGGCCGGTGCGAGCCGGTTGCGCGGCGGCCGGGCGCCGCAGTCGCGGATGACCAGTACCGGGCTGCCCGCCGTGGGGCCCTGCGGGGCCAGCCGACCGACCTGATGCACCGTCACGCACGGCTGGGCGCCGCCCGCGGCCTGCGCCATGGCCGACCACAACTGCGGTCGGCCCGACTCGATCGCGACCCGTGCGCCGATCGCGGCGGCCCGCAACGCGATGATCTGCACCACATACGCGCCGCCGACGAACGCGACGTCGAGGGCCTCGGGCCGAAACAGGCCGAGCACCGCCGGATTGCGCTCGGCGTCGACACCGACCACGACACCGTCGTCGCCGACGGGCAGGCCGAGTGCCGGGAGCTGCGCCATCGTCAGTACGTGCCGTTCGTGCCGCGGCCCGACGAGCCGGGCGAACGCCTTGCGGCGGGTGGGCGCCGGCGGGGCGGGTTGCGGTGGGGGTTGGTTCTGGTTCTGGCCGGGGCTCGGGTTGCGAGTCTGCGGCGGCGGAGCCGGGTTGCGGGTGTTGCCGCGTCCGCTCGGCGCCCGGCGTCTGCCGCGCCCCGTGTTGGTTGTGCTCACTGGTCGATCCTCCCCGTACGTGTGCACATGTGACGCCTCGTCACAACAGGCCGCCGAGCGGCAGGGTGGCCAGCAGCGCCGGTTGCTGTTCCCAGTCGAGTCGGATCAGGCCGATGCGCTCGGCCTTCGCGCGCCGCTCCAGATGGCGGGTCACGTCGGCGAGTTCGCTGCCCGAGCGGGCGGCGATGCGCACGTGCGTGGTCAGCGCGGTGGTGCCGCCGACACCGTGCGTCGCGGTCAGCGCGAAGGTGGTGGCGATGGCCGGGGTCGCGGTCAACGCGCCGACCAGGTCGGAGGTGCGGCCCTGGTTCAGTTGCGGCCAGCGGTTCGCCCAATAGGTCGTGTGCCACCGGTCGTCGCAGCGCCAGGCACGCTTGGACTCGGTGGTGCGCCGGCCGCCGCGCCCGTACTGGCGCACCGAACGGTTCACGCTGCACGACGTGGACAGCGCCTGGACCACCTCGGCCTCGTCCAGCGCGCGAGCCTCGAATCCGGACCCGGTCAGGTTCGAGGCGAGCTGGTTGAGCGCGCGCAGCAACGACAGTTGCGCGCCCGTCTCGCCGCCGCCGCGGGCCGCGATCGCGCCCGCGCACAACTCGGGTTCGAGCCGCAGCGCGATCCACGTGAGCCGCAGCGCGGGCACGTCCTGAAGCCCCTGGTCCATCAACTGCCGGTAGGAACGGGTGGCGAGCGCCTCTTCCGGCAGGTGCGTCGCCGGCGCGGGCTGGGTGTGCTGGATCACCTGGATCGACGACAACACCACGTCGTCGACCTCCAGGGTGCTCACGATCGTCTCCAACGGCAGCGGCCGCTGGGCACGGGTGGGCCGCAACGGCTCGTCGCGCGAGGTGACCAAAAGCACCGCGGTGAGAAACGTTCCGTCGCCGATGAGCCCGATCGAACGGCGTTCGCGGTCGGTGAGCGAACTCGTCACCAACTGCGGAGCACACTCCAGGACCGGCACGAGCGCGGGATCCGCGTCGTCCGGAACGGCCGGCATCCGGCGCCGGCGCCGGAAGTCGAACACGATCGGGAGCCACTGCACGAGCCAGCGCCCGCGCAGGCGGGTCACCGCCGGTACCACGAGCAGTAGGGCGACCAGCCCCAGACCCGCGAGCACCGCGGGATTGGTCGCCAAGCCGATCGCGACCAGCAGGACCCCGAGCTGAACAAGCACTATCTGCTGGATCAACACCCCACCCACGCGCCCGGCGCGTGGGTGAACGCGAAGAACCGCGCTGTGCGGCGCGGGTGGTGACGTTCCGTCAGGTGCGGGCGGGCGGGTTTGCCGATGCGTCCCTACCGGCGCGGGTGCGGCCACGTTTGTACATCCCCCATGCTCACGACTTTTCCCCGTACGCCGTCGCCCGGCTGTCACGGCGGGTGCGGCACACCGTACGGTACGGGGCCACGGGTTCGCCGGCGACCCTGTCGGCACAGCGGGTGATAGAACGTATCGCCGGAGCGCACGGTCGATCACGGGGAGAACGATGGCATCGCGCCGCGAGCAACTTGAGGCGTACATCTTCGCGCGCCGTCGCATGACGGCCGCATTCCTGCAGCCCGCACCGGGCGGGGGCAGTGAGGAGGACGCACCGAAGCCGATGCGCACGGTGATGCCGAGCATCGTCATCGCGATGCTGGTCCTGGTCGGGTTCGGCGTCATCGGCCTGATCAAGCCCGGCACACCGCCCGGGTGGAAGGACAAGAGCAGCCTGATCGTGGGCCGCGACTCGGCGAGCCGCTACGTCTACCTCGACGGCAAGCTGCACCCGGTGCTCAACATCGCCTCCGGGCGACTGCTCCTGGACCCGGGCAAGTTCAAGGTCAACATGGTCCCGGAGAAGCAGCTCAACAGCGTGAATCACGGTGCGCCGCTGGGCATTCCGAATGCTCCCGACCGGCTGCCCACCGCCAAGGACGTCAAGGCCCCCAAGTCGTGGACGGTGTGCGAGCGCCCCGCGCTCGGCAAGGACGGCAAGCCCGACGCGAACGCCGAGCCCCAGCGCAGCGTGTTCATCGGCGCCGGCCCCACGGAAGGCCAACTCGGGCAGCGTGAATCGCTGTACGTCCAGGACAGCGACAATCGCAAGTTCCTCGTGTACGAAGGCAAACGCTTCCAGATCGACACGCCGTCGGTGATCGGCGCGCTCAACCTCATCGGCATACCGCAGCGGGTCAGCGACGCATGGCTGGGGACGCTGGTCGACGGTGGCAAGATCGACCACCCGACGCCGAGCGACTACGGCAAGTCGACCCAACTCAAGCTGGCCCCGGCGTACAACCGGGTCGGCATCGTGCTGCGGGCGGAGGGCAGCGCGCAGCGGCAGAACTACGTGGTGACCATGGAGGGCGTCATGCCCGTCAGCGAACTCACCGCGGTGCTCCTGACCTCGCACCCCAGGGCGAGCGAGCCGTATCAGGGCAAGCAGCCGCAGGCCTACCCGGTGAACATGGGCGAGTTGGGCAACGTCGTGGTGCAGGACCGCACCTACGCCGCGGACCGCGGCTGGCCGGAGATCCCGCCGACCGCGATGAACCGGATCGTGGGCACCGGCCAGGACCTGCCGCGCAACGTGGTGTGCAACACCTTCACGGGCGTGTGGATCGAGAACAAGCCGGTGACGCACCAGTCGGCCGCCACCCGTACGCCCGAACAACTCGTCGACGGCATGGGCGGCGTGTGGGTCAAGCCGGGCACGGGCGCGCTCTACCGGGAGATCACGGGCACCCCGAACGAGGGCGGACCGACGTATCTGGTGGCGGACTCGGGGCTGCGCTACAGCATTCCGGAAACGGCCCAGTCGGGCGGTCAGGCGGCCCCGAACCAGGACAGCGAGGCCAAGCAGCGATTGGGCTACAAGGGCATCGAGGCGAAGCCGGTGCCGCGCGCGTGGTCCGAATTGGTCTCACGTGGGCCACAGTTGAGCCCTGCGGACGCCAAGAAGCCGCAGAGCGCGTGACGTTCGGTGCACCATGGTTCGGACACCCGGGGGATGTCCCTGGAGTCAGAGCCCGGCCGTTTTGAACCAGTGAAGTCCCAGGTTTTATGCAAGGCCAAGCCGGTATCGAGTGCGTAAAGGTTCCGTAACCATGCGTCGGGCTTCGCTTGGGCGGCGTCATCGATAGCGGTTAGAGTTCCCACGGCGTCACAACAGTGACGTTGGCGCGGGGGCGCCCGAGCAGGGTGTCGAGCAAAACTCCCTCGCGCACGTCTGTCTCATGGGGGATGGTGAAACATGGCAGAAGCATTCAAGATCACTCCGCAGATGCTGGCGGACCTGGCGAAGAAGGTCGACTCGGTCTCCAACGACCTCGACGCGGCCATCCGGGACATGAACTCCAAGGTCGACGCCATCGAGGGGCAGTGGCAGGGCGCCGCGAAGACGGCGTTCGACCCGCTGCAGGAGGCGGCCGTGCAGAAGGCGCAGGGCGTCCGCACGGCACTCGCCAACATCTCCGCGGCCATGGGCCAGAACGCGAACACGTACGACACGACCGAGCAGGAAGTCGCGAACGCCATGAAGAAGCAGAGCAGCAACATCGGCTCTGTTCTCGGCTGACCGAATTCCGGTCGCGTGCCTGTCTCGTAGCTGCCCGGGGTCAACGCCCCGGGCAGTCGTTCGGTCATCCAAAACTGGGGAGAAAGTATGTCGCAGGTAGTCGTAACCTTTGCCGCGCTCGAGCAGGCGGCAGCCGACGTTCGCGGTCTCAACAGCCGCCTGGACCAGATGCTCGCCGACCTCAAGCGTCAGATCGCGCCCGTCGCCGAGACCTGGGTCGGTGACGCGAAGGACGGATACCACGCGCAGCAGATGGCGTGGGACCAGAACGCCGAAGGCCTCAAGCAGGCCCTCGAGGGCATCGCCGCCGGTCTCGCGAGCGCGGCCGACGCGTACCGCCAGACGGAGGCCAGCAACGCCAAGATGTGGGGCTGACCGGTACAGCCGGATCATCGCGGGGTGGGGAGGAGGCGGGCGCGAGTCCGCCTCCTCCCGTGTTTGCGGATCGCTCTTCGAGCGGTCTGTGGAGCGGCCGAGGCACAGTCGCCGGCCCGGAATTGATTGGCAGTCAGGTGTTGATCCGGAAGGCGATCGAACCGATGCGAACCGTTCGCCGGCGGCGATGGGTGGCTCCCGTTCTGGCCCTGGGAATCCTGCTCCCTTCGGGCGCGTCGGCACTGTCGATCGGCGCGTACGCCGCGGCGCCGACGGACACCCGTCTACTCGCGGACGGTGAATGCCAGTACCCGTCCAAGCCCCTCGAAGCCAAACCCTGGTCGCTGCAGCGCGTGTTGCTCGACGAACTGTGGCAGAAGTCCACGGGCAAGGGGGTCACCGTCGCGGTGATCGACAGCGGCGTGGACAAGGAAAACCCGCAACTGGGTCCGGCCCTCACCATCGGCGGCAAGGACTACTTCAACCCCGCCGGCCAGGGCACCGACGACACCAACGGGCACGGCACGATGGCGGCGGGCATCATCGCAGCCCGGCCCGGTGAACGGCTGACTCCCAAGCTGGACACGGGCTTCGTGGGCATCGCGCCCGACGCCTTGATCCTGCCGATCCGGCAGAACGGCGGCGACGAGGCGACCAAGGGCAACGAACTCACCCTCGCCGACGCGATCAACTTCGCGGTCAACCTGCCCGACATCCACGTCGGAGTCATCAACATCTCGCAGGACACCGAGGGCGACCGGGCGCCGGGGGGCGAATTGCGCGAAGCGGTTCGGCACGCGATCGAGGACAAGGGCGTGGTCGTGGTCGCCGCGGCCGGCAACTCCGGCGACAAGGAGAACCGGGACACCTGGCCCGCGAGTTACCCGGGTGTGTTGGCGGTGGGCGCGTCCGACCGCAACAACGAGCGGGCGCCCTTCTCGCAGAACAAGCCGTACGTGGGCGTAATGGCCCCGGGCGTCGACATGTGGTCGACGGTCCCCAAGGGCGGCCACTGCCTGGGCAACGGCACGTCCTTCTCCGCGCCGTACGTCGCGGGCGTGGTCGCGCTGATCCGTGCGCAGCACCCGTCCTACACGCCGGCCCAGGTCGTCACGCTGATCGAGCAGACGGCACAGCGCGCCGCGCCGGGAAGCCTGCCCGGTGTCGGCTGGGGCGTGGTCGACCCGCTGCGCGCGCTCAACACGAGCACGGTGCCGGGCAAGGCGCCGGTCCCGGACCCGGTGGTCGACCGCAGTACCGAGGTCGTCCACGTCGAGCCGCTGAGCTACGGCCCGACCCGAGCCGAGAAGGACCGGCGCAAGGCGTCCGTCGTGCTGTTCCTGGCCCTCGGCGTCACCGTCATGGTCATCTGCGGCGCAGTCGTCATCCGCGACGCCCGCAAGCGCGGGACCGCGAGCTGACGGCACCGAATCAGGGGAGTCGGCGAGGTCGGAGCCCGGGACGGAATCGGCCGCCCGGGTCACCCGACCGCGACGGCGACGGCACGTTCGACGGGCACGGGGCGCGCCGACCCCCGTGCCCGTCGGCGCGACCGGGCCCGGTGGCGAACACGCGACCGCTTCCCGGGGTGTGGGTGGCCCGGACCGGTGCCATCGACGCCGCGACGGCCTGATCACGGCCGTTACGGGCGCATTCCCGTGCCTGCGGTGTGGGGCTCGCAGTCGACGCCGTCGATGCCGGAACGAGGGGTACATAAGCCCCCGGGGTCGTCGTCCCACGCGCGAAAGCGTGTCGAGAGCAGGCCGACCGATGCGACCGGCGCGACGCTCCGGTATGAACCGATTCATCGAACCGAATTCCGAGATTCGCTCGTAAAACATCGGGCCAGGTAAATCATCGGCCAACCGTAGTGATGTGATCGCGCACCGGCGGTTAGGGTGCCACCACGTACGGATCCGATCCTGTTGCGGCGTCCGAACATCGCGAAGAATAGGACATCTCGGGGAATGATTTTGCCTGTGATCATTTCCAGGGCGAGTGTTGTCCTACCACATCGAGTTGATGCACAAGAATGCGGCGGGCATCACCCGGGCTGGATGACGAACGGGACAGACCGGGTTCCGGCCGCATCGGCGCGGGGGCTCGAGTCTCTCGAAGTCGCCCGGGATCGGCGGACTCGTGCGAAGTTCGGAACATTTTGTCCGTAGCGGCAAAATTCGCACAGAAAACACTGACCACGACCGGACTCGCGACCCTGTCGAAAGGGACAAAATGCTAGGTGAGGCGAAGCTTCGAACCATTGTCCAGGATCTGCTGCACCCCGCTGAGCGAATGCGTCTCGTGACCTATATCGGATACGAGGATGGTCGTTCGAGCATCGATCTCTCAGGAGCGCCCGACCCTTCGGATGAAGCCGGTACCGTGTTGGAGTCCGACGCGAAGAAGAAAGTCGACAGGCAATATGGGCTGCGTGGGTGGGCCGACTTCGGCTGGTCCACGCTGGAATTCCTTAGATTTCTGCTCGTCTGCGCCACGATCGTTGGCATTCTGAACGTGGGGTGGAGTCGGCGGTTCTTGCAAGGGAATGTCGGAAGCATCGTGACGCGAATGCCGATCGAATTGTGGATCGATCCCCGAAGCTGCCACTACGGAACGGTGCTGCTCGTCAGTGACCGACGCCTCGTTCTGGTGCTCGTCAAGGACGACGGTTCAGGTGATGCCAAGGTGCTCATGGAGATTCCGATCGAGAGCGTAGACGGAGCCTTTACTCGACGAAGCCCGGTATATGTGGGTATGTGCAAGATTCGCTTCACCGACGGTTCGAGAATCAAGCTGCGACCTTTCCGGACATCCGCCGGTGAGTTGGTGAAGGTGCTCAACTCCCGCTGATCATCGACTGCCGCAGGGGAGTCGACCCCGGTCTCGGTGGACCGGACGCCGACGACGGGCCGACGTGTGGGCGGACTGCGAAGGCGGGTGAGGTGGATGAATCGGGTGAATCGTAAGAAATACGGTTTGGTTGCATCAATTGGCTACAGTGTCCCGCAAACCAATACGTCTCGAAAATCGTTGGGGGCGTACTGTGCCGATCCCAAGGGCGGACGTTATGGTGCTGCAACGCACGGACAACTGATCCCGTCCCGGAACTGAGCACCGGGAAAAGTGGACATCTCGGGGGATGCCTGCTGATGAGAGACGACGTGAGGGTCGATCCCGGCTTCCGTGCGCGCACAGCTTCGCGAACGACGACGCGCCGCACATCGTGGGGACACGAGGAGGAGCCCGCGTCGGGCACGAGTACACGGGGGAGTGAGGCGCCCGCGGGTGCCTCACCCATGAACAAAGGGGTTGAGGAGCCATGTCGGGTTCCTTCAAGGTCGTCCTGAGTGAGATGGACGGTCTGTTCAAGAAGCTTGATTCGTGTGCGGGTGAGATGAAGACCGCCATGAACGCCATGAAGGAGACGGGTCCCGGTCGTACGGGGCACAAGTCCCTGGATTCCGCCTGTGATCATTTCCAGAGCGAGTGGTCCTACGGCATCGAGTTGATCCACAAGAACACGGCGGGCATCACGGATGTTCTCGGGGCGATCCGGGACAACTACAAGACCGTCGAGGACAGCATCACCGACGCGATGAAGAAGGCCGGGGGCGGTATGACGAACGGGGCGGGCCCGGTCCCCGCCAAGGGGAACAGCAACATATCCAACGTCTTGAACGGGGCCTAGCAATGACGACGGATGCGGATTACCCGGCCCTGGGATTCGACCCGGCCCCCGGCAACGTCGAGGCCATGGGCACACTCGTCGACACGCTCACCCGAGTCGGCACTCAGCTGCAGCAGACCGAAGAGGTCATGACCTCGATCGGCAAGAGCGGCATGTGGGAGGGGGACGCGGCCAAGGGTTTCGGGGACAACCTCGGCCCGATCCCCAAGTACCTGGCCGACGGTCGCGACTCGATCAGCAAGGCGTCCACGCAACTGCACTCCTGGCAAAGCCAACTCGGGGCGTTCCAGACGAAGGCCAAGGACTTCGAGGCCCAGGCGGCGGCTGCCAAACGGGCCCTTCTTACCGCCAAGGACAGTCCCGACTTCCAGCTCGCCGGCAAGCACTTCGACACCGACGCGGCGTTGCACGACGCCGAGGCCAAGCTGAAGGGCGCGCAGGACGCGCTGAACAAGGCCCAGGGTTCGCTCGACTCGATCATCGACCAGGCGAAACGCCTGAGAGACGAACACGACCGCATCGCCGAGGAGATCGCCAGGATCATCCGCGACGCGGCCTCCGGCGCCCCGAACAAGCCGGGGATGTGGGACAAGATCAAGGGCGCGGTCGCCAATCTCGGCGAGAAGATGAAGAACCTGGCCAAGAACATCGGCCAGTGGATCAAGGACAACGCCGACGTCATCAACCGGGTCTGCGACGTCATCGGCGATATCGGCGCCGGCCTGCAGATCGTCGGCATCGCCTTGGCGGCCACCGGCATCGCGGCACCGCTGGGCGGCGCGCTGCTCGGCATCGGCGCCGGCTTCAGCGGAGTGGCGCTGGTGGGTCACGCCGCGACATTGGCCGCAGGCGGCGGTGGCAGTTGGAAGGAATGGGGTCCCCGACTGCTCGGTGACACCCTCGGCGTGCTGCCCGGCGTCGGTGCGATCAAGGGCGGAGCCAAGGCCCTGCAACTCGGAGCCAAGCAGGGCAACATCTTCGGCAAGATCCTGATGGGCGAGACCGGTGGCAAACTCACCGGCAACTTCATGCGCCTCGGCGGCAAGATGAAGAACGTGGTGGGCGACGTCGCTCAGCTGAGCAAGACCGGATTGGCCACCCTCGAAGGCATGAAGATCTCGATGAAGATCCCGCACATCAAGGAGTACTGGCTTCCGCAGAATGGTCAGCAGGCCGCTTTCGTCGGCGGCGCCGGTCTGCTCGGCGGGCCGGGCGGCCTGGGCGCCGGACTCGTCGGGAACGCGTTCTACAATGCCGTCCACGGTGGAAAGTAAGGGCTTCGGATCATGACTGCCGCAGAAACCGAAGCCCCGATAGCTCCCCCCGTTTGGTTCAAGCTTCCCGACGCTTTCACCCAGATCCCGTTGGACGACGACCTCGAAGTGCGTGCGGATCGCGTCGGGGAACTCGTGATGGGCGATGTCGAGAGCATCACGTCGTATGAAGAAGCCGAAAGTCTCGTCAAGGCCATGGCCTTCTGGGGCGCCATGTCGGAAGTGCTCGACGAGCAGGGCGCCATGATCGCCGCGATCCTCGCGGTACCGCGGGACACCGGCGACGAGGTCGACGTGATCAGCTTCGCGCTGACCTTCACCCAGGTCACCCCGGCTCCACCCGAGGTGGCGATTCCCGGCCTGCTGACGACCGTCGAGCGGGAGAAGCCGGACGCGGACGTACGCGCGATGACCCTGCCGTGCGGCGAGGCCGTGGCGGCCGTCGCCATCGGTGACCTGCGACTGCCGGTCCCCGAACCGGAGCCGGGTCGGCCGGACACGCTCGACATGTTCATGGGCCACATCCAGGTCCTGATCCCGGTCCCGAACGAACCGTGGCTCGCCGTCTTCGACATGACGTCGACAGCACAGGAGTCGTGGCCGGAATGCTCCGAGTTGATGGCGGGGATCATGCGCAGCGTCAGCTTCACGGAACCCGACGGATCGGATCCCGACGTGTTGCCGGCGGCTCCGGCGTGGGAGCCCGACTACGGGCCCACGTACCCGTCGAAATCCTGACGTGTTCGGGCGCAAGCCCGAAGTAGACCCGAGGCGCGAGGAGATGCTGTCCGTGGCTGACGAAACGGCGATGCGAGCCGTGGTGGACCCACTGCTCCGCCCGGGGGAACGCGCCGTGCGGGTGGCGCGGGTCACCGTGTCCGGTGGTGAGGACGGTTCCGAGGGAACCCAGGGCACGATCCGGGCCGAAGCCAAGGAGGTCCGGCGAACGTACGGAACGCGTAGCGGACTCGCGGTGCTGTACGGGCTGTTGGGTGTCCTGACCTTGATCCTGGTCGTGATCACGATCGTCGGCCTGGTGGTGCTCGAACGGCTGAGCCATCGCAAGCAACACAGCCTGCCTTCGGGAAGCATCGCGGGCGGCATGCCGGCGGAGTTGCGTCTGGACCCGAAGGTCGATCGCAGCAGTGCCCTGCTGGTGGTCACCGACCAGCGCATTCTGGTCACCGTCGCGGGGGAGACCGCTCCCGTGCCGGCCCCGGTCCTGTGGGAGTGTCCTCGGCACGTCGTCCGCGACGCGAAGGCGATGTGGACGGACAACCTGCGCCGCGAGTGCAAGGTGACCTTCTCGGACGAGTCGTACATCAGCTTCCTGACTCCCGGCAGCTCCGCTGGGGAGCTGGCCTCGGTGCTGGGCTCGCGCTGATCCCGTCACTCGACACGCGGGCCGCCGCCGGGGGATACCCGAGCCGGTGGGAGCGCCCTCGTGACGCGTGTTCGGGGCGGACGAAAGGCCCTTGCGGTGCGGACTCGAGGTGAGCGGCCGCGGCCCACACATCCCGTGTGGGCCGCGGCCGCTCACGTTTGCCGTGGAGACCGCTGCGCGTGTGCGGCGCTCGATGGACATGGTCAGTTCTGGTAGGGAGGCCAACCACCGTTGCCGTAGGGCGGTGGTTGGGGTCCGCCGCTCCATTGCGGATTGGGTGCGGCGTAGGCGCGGGCCGCAGCTTCCTCCTCGGCGCGGGCTCGGCGGCGGTTGCGGATGATCAGGGCTGCCCCGACTGCGACGAGGACGGCCACGCCTGCTCCGCCGGCGGCGATGGGGACGAGGTTGGTGCTGTTGTCGTCGTCCGACGTGCTGCCGGTGGCCTTGTCGACGGGTGGGGCCGCGGCGGCGGGGGTGGCGGGTTGGGGTGTTGCGGTATTCGGGGCGCTGCCGGTCTGCGGTGCGGTGGAGGGCATCAGGCCACGCTTGCCGATCAGGGGGTTGACTTCGGCGGGGCCGGGGGGATCGGTCGAGTTGAGTGCTTGGCGGGGGCTGACGGAGCCCCAGCCGAAGGAGTCGGACGGGACTTCGGCGCCGCCTGTGGGGCGGTTTGCGGTGTCGATCAGGCGCTTGATGACCTGGTTCGCGGTCCAGTCCGGATGCGCGGACCACACGAGGGCGGCGACGCCGGAGGTGAGGGCTGCCGCATTACTGGATCCCGTGCCGATGCAGTAATGGGTTGTCTTGGTGCAGGCCGCAGGAACGTCCGTGCCGGGACCGGAGATGGAAATCCACGAACCGGCGATGGCGTTGGAGGACGGAGCGCCCTGGCGGTCAAGACCCCCTACCCCGAGGACTCCCGGATAGGCCGCCGGATAGATCGGCCCGGGCCCAGGTGTTTCGGTGGTGTTGCCACCGGCGGCAACCAGCAGCTTTCCCTTGCTCTGGGCGTATTCCACGGCGGCGGCCAACTGGGGTGACGGCCTGCTGGAACCGACCGAGAGATTGATGATCCGCGCCGGAGAGTCCGCCGCGAGCCGGATCCCGTCGATGATCTTGCCCGTGTCCTGATACATACCGGCAAGGTCCGAGCTGAACGGAAGGATCTTGGCCCCGGGTGCAATGCCGTACGCACCTTGACCATTGCCATTTCGGCCTTGGCCTGCGATGAGGCTGGCCATGCCTGTGCCGTGGCCCTCCTTGTCGTCGGAGGCATTGAGCCCAGGCAGTACCTGACCGACCAGATCGGGATGGCTGGCATCGACGCCACTGTCGACGACAGCCACCGTGATGCCCTTGCCGGTGGACACCTTCCACGCTTCTTCGATCTTCCATGAGTCCAGATACCACTGTGCGGCCCGAACCGAATCGGCCCGAGCCGGCGGAGCGGTCCAAACCGCGCCGAGCAGGACGACCATGAGCAGCGCGAGCAGCAGCGGCGCCCGTTGGGCATGGATGAGGCGACCGCTCATGCGGAGTGGGTGTCCCTTCTCGGAGGGTGGCTGGATGAGGGTCAGTCGATGACAGGCGGGACCACACGAGAGCGTGGCTCGTTCAACTGGTCGTCGTCCGTGTACGGATTTCCGGGGCGCGGTCGAGGCCGTCGGGAGCGGTCGGTCGCCGAGTTCTGCCCGCTCGGCCGACCGATGCCGGATCCGCCGCGTGTGCCTGTTGTGTTGCCGGAAGCCGACGATGGAACTCCGCCGACGGTGCCACCGGGCGACGTGGTCAACCTGTTGCGGGTGCGGCCGGACGAGCCGCCGCTGCCTCCGCCGGCGCCACCTGCCCCGCCCATACC